>NZ_JAAKZX010000022.1 GCF_011045025.1 Streptomyces ureilyticus | reverse complement strand
CCCCCACCGACCTCCCCGCCGGGTGCGCTTTCGAACCCCGCTGCCCCCTGGCGGACGCGACCCGCTGTCGTACGGAGCAGCCCGAACCCGAGACCCAAGACGGCCGCACTGTCGCCTGCCACCACTGGCGCGAACTGCCCGACAACCCCGCCGAGTTGTTTCTGGAGTCGGTATGAGCCAAGCGACCCAAGCGGCGAGCCCTCTCCTGGACGTGCGGGAACTCGTAGTCCGCCACGGCCCCCGCACCACCGTGGACCACGTGTCCTTCGACATCGCCCCCGGCGAGACACTCGGCCTCATCGGCCCCTCGGGCTGCGGCAAGTCGTCCACCGCCATGGCCGTACTGCAACTCCGCCGCCCCGACAGCGGCGAAGTCTGGTTCGACGGCCAGGAGTTGACGGCCCTGGACGACCGACGCCTCCGGCCGCTGAGGCAGGCGATGCAACCCGTGTTCCAGGACCCGTACGGATCGCTGAGCCCCCGCCACCGCATCCGCGACGCCATCGCGGAACCCCTGCGCGTACAGGGGACTTGGGACCGTACGACCGGCCCCGCCCGGGTGGCCGAGCTCCTGGAGCAGGTCGGCCTGGACCCGTCCCACGGCGACCGCCGCCCGCACGAACTCTCCGGCGGACAGTGCCAACGCGCCGGTATCGCCCGGGCCTTGGCCTGCGAGCCCAAGCTCCTGATCCTCGACGAACCGGTCTCCGCCCTGGACCCGTCCCTGCGCGCGGGAGTCCTGAACCTCCTGGCCGAGTTGCAGGAACGCCTGGGCCTGGGCTACCTGTTCATCTGCCACGACATGGCACTCGTACGCCACTTCTGCGACCGCGTCGCGGAGATGCGCGACGGCCGGATCAGCCTTTCGTAGCCCCGGACACCCCGACGATCACCTGGCGCAGCCCCTCGGCGAGCTGCTCCGCGCCGGGCGCGGTCTTCGCGTCGAAGGTCCATTGCGCGATCAGACCCGTCATCAGGGTCACATAGAACATGCCGAGGGTGTCCGTGGTCTCGTCGGAGACGTCCTCCTCGCGCCCGCCCATGAGCATCGGAACGAGCCCGCGCGCGGCTTCCCGCTGCGCCAGCGCCAGGTGCTCGCGCACCTCGGGCATCTGGTCGCCCATGACCAGGACCTCCATGCTGAGGTGCCAGATCGATCCCGGATCCCGCATGGTGCCGATGATGTTCGACCACACCCCCTGGAACCGTTCGAGGGATCCTGGCTCGGTATCGCTCAGGGCCGTCCCGTCCCCCTCGAAGGCGTCGCCCATCCCCTCGACCACCGACACGTAGGCCTGCGCCAGCAGCGCGTCCTTCGAGCCGTAGTGATAGCCGATCGAGGCCAGGTTGGTCCCCGACTCCTTGACGATGTCGCGCGCGGTCGTGCGCGCGAACCCCTTCGCCAGCAGGCAGCGCTTGGCGCCTTCGAGCAGATCCTCACGGTGTCCCATGCGGGCCAGCGTACCGCTGGGACAGACAAGCGTCCTAGACCTGCGTATTACACATTCGTACTAGACAAGCGTTTAAGACGCTCGTACATTGCCCCGCATGACGAATCCGACGAGCACGACCACCGCCCCCGCGCCCCTTGCCGGCCGCCGTGAATGGTTCGCGACCGGTGTCCTGATGCTGCCGCTGCTCCTGGTTTCGATGGACGTCTCCGTCCTGTACTTCGCGATCCCGGACATCAGCGCCGACCTGGAGCCGTCCGGCACCCAGCAGCTGTGGATCTTCGACATGTACGCCTTCGTGCTCGCCGGCCTGCTGATGACGATGGGCTCGCTGGGCGATCACATCGGCCGTCGCAGGCTGCTCCTGTTCGGAGCGGCGGCCTTCGGCGCGGCCTCGTTGATGGCGGCCTACGCGAACAGCGCCGAGACGCTGATCGCGGCCCGCGCGCTCCTCGGCATCGGCGGGGCAACGCTGATGCCGTCGACGATGGCGCTCATCCGCACGATGTTCACGGACGAGGCCCAGCGCGCCAAGGCGATCGGCCTGTGGTCGGGCGTCATGACGGCCGGCATCGCGCTCGGCTCGGTGATGAGCGGCTTCCTCGTCCAGCACTTCTGGTGGGGCTCTGTCTTCCTGGTGAACCTGCCCGCGATGGTCCTGCTGCTGATCCTCGGCCCGATCCTGCTCCCCGAGTCCAGGAACCCGGCGCCGGGCGGCTTCGACCTGCTGAGCGTGCCGCTGTCCATGGCCGCCGTCCTGCCGGTGATCTACGGCCTCAAGGAGATCCCCTCGGAGGGCTGGAACGTCCGCTACGTCATCTCGGTGACCGTCGGCCTTCTCTTCGCCGCGCTGTTCGTCCACCGACAGCGCACCGTCGCCTCCCCGATGATCTCGCCCACCCTCTTCCGCGGCCGCGGCTTCGCCCCCGCCGTCACGCTGAACCTGCTCTCCATGTTCGCGATGATGGGCTCGGCGTACTTCACCACGCAGTACCTCCAGTCGGTCCTCGGCAAGAGCTCCATGGAAGCCGCGCTGTGGGGGCTGCTGCCCAGCACGCTGGTCGGGATCGCCGCGCCGGTCGCCGCGCAGCTGGTGCAGCGGGGTGTGAACCGGGCGCACGTCGTCGCCGGGGGCTTCGTAGTCGCCGCCTGCGGTTACGGGATGCTGACCGTCGCCGGTACGGACTCGTTGTGGCTCGTGCTGGGCGGGGCCGCGGTCATCGCCGCCGGAATCGTCGTCGTGATGTCGCAGATGATGGACCTGGCGCTGGGCACCGTGCCGGTGGAGAAGGCCGGCACCGCCTCCTCGGTCCTGGAAACGGGCACGGAATTCGGTGGAGCGCTGGGCATGGCCGCTCTCGGCTCCATCGGCACCGCGGTGTACGGCCACGGAATCCCGGCCTCGGCGCCGGGCCCGGCCCACGAGACGCTCGGCGGTGCCCTGGCCGTGGCCGCTCAGATGCCCGACCGGGCGGGCGAAGCCCTGGCGACAGCGGCCCGCGAGGCCTTCACCAACGGCATGCAGGCGGCAGCGATCGCCGCGACGGTGCTCCTGCTGGGGGCGGCGGTCCTGGCATCGGTGACACTGCGGCGGGTACGGGTCCGTAAGACGGAGGCCATGGCGTGCGAATGCGAGTCCGAAAAGGCCGTCGTCTGAACTCGACCCACACAAAAACGTCGGGCGGGCTGGAAATCCAGCCCGCCCGGCAATTTCAAGCCCGTCCGGCGTTTTGAGGACGAGGCCGCTAGGCCGATACGGGGGTCTGGGGGCGGAGCCCTCAGGTGGCGGACAACCTCACACGAGGTTGACCGACCGAGCCGACGTCGCGCCGATTTCCTCGGCCAGCTCCGTGAGCACGTTCTGCGGAACCGTGTCGTCCACCGTCAGGATCGCCAGCGCCTCGCCGCCCAGGTCCGTACGGGCGACCTGCATGCCCGCGATGTTGATGCCGGCCTCGCCGAGGATGCGGCCGAGGGTGCCGACGACGCCGGGGCGGTCGGCGTACTTGAAGACCACCATGTGGTCCGCGAGGGCGAGATCCACGTCGTACTCACCCACCGCGACGATCTTCTGGTGGTGCTTCGGTCCGGCCAGCGTGCCGGAGACCGACACCTCCTCGCCGTCGCCGAGCGTGCCGCGCACGGTCACCACATTGCGGTGATCCGGCGACTCCGAGCTGGTGGTCAGCCGTACCTCGACGCCCCGCTCCTGCGCGAACAGCGGAGCGTTGACGTACGACACGGTGTCGTCGACGACGTCCTCGAACACGCCCTTCAGAGCGGAGAGTTCGAGCACCTTGACGTCGTGCTGGGTGATCTCGCCGTACACCTCGACGTCGAGGCGGGCCGCGACCTCGCCCGCGAGGGCGGTGAAGATGCGGCCGAGGTTCTCGGCGAGCGGCAGACCCGGCTTGACGTCCTCGGCGATGACGCCGCCCTGGACGTTCACCGCGTCCGGGACGAGCTCACCGGCGAGCGCGAGGCGTACCGACCTGGCGACGGCGATACCGGCCTTCTCCTGCGCCTCGTCCGTGGACGCACCCAGGTGCGGGGTGCAGACGACCTGGTCGAACTGGAAGAGCGGGGAGTCCGTGCAGGGCTCCTTCGCGTACACGTCGAGGCCCGCGCCCGCGACCCGGCCCTCCTTGAGCGCCGAGTACAGCGCCTCCTCGTCGACGATCCCGCCACGCGCGGCGTTCACGATGCGCACCGACGGCTTGACCTTGTGCAGGGCATCGTGGCCGATGAGGCCGAGGGTCTCGGGGGTCTTGGGCAGGTGCACCGTGATGAAGTCCGAGACCTCGAGCAGCTCGTCGAGGGAGAGGACCTTCACGCCCATCTGCGCGGCCCGCGCGGGCTGCACATACGGGTCGTACGCCACGACCTTCATGCCGAAGGCCGACATGCGCTGCGCGACGAGCGCGCCGATGCGGCCGAGGCCGACGACACCGAGGGTCTTCTCGGCGAGCTCGACGCCCGTGTACTTGGAGCGCTTCCACTCGCCGTTCTTGAGCGCCGTGTTGGCCTGCGGAATGTGGCGCGCGGTGGCCAGGAGCAGGCCGCAGGCGAGCTCGGCGGCCGTGACGATGTTGGAGGTCGGTGCGTTGACGACCATCACGCCGGCCTTGGTGGCCGACGAGACGTCGACGTTGTCCAGGCCGACGCCGGCTCGTGCGACGACCTTGAGCTTGCCGGCGGCCGCGATGGCCTCGGCGTCGACCTTGGTGGCGGAACGGATCAGGATCGCGTCGACCTCGGCGATGGCCGGGAGCAGTTCGGCTCGGTCCGCTCCGTTGCAGTGCCTGATCTCGAAGTCCGGGCCCAGGGCTTCGACGGTCGCGGGCGACAGCTCTTCAGCGATGAGTACGACCGGTTTGCCGTTGGCAGCAGTGCTCACGTGAGTCCTCACAGGTCCAATGCGGACGGCCGTCCCGACGGCCGCATGCGGTGGAGGGTGGTGGCCGCGTGGAAGACGCACGACGTTGTGGGCCTGACGCGTATGTATTTCAGCAGTCTAGTGCGGCTGCGGAGGCTGTCCTGCGCCTCCGCGGAAGGATCACTCATCCGTGGCTGCTCGCCGTGGACGAGTGGTTACCGGGGGTTCGGCAAAGGGGCCCCAGCGAATCGCTGCGGCCCCGTGCCTGTGGCTTACGCCTCTTCGTCATTGACCCAGCTCATGAGCTTGCGCAGCTCCTTGCCGGTGGTCTCCAGCAGGGACTCGGCGTCCTGCTGCTTGTACTCGTTGTACTTCTTCAGACCGCCGTGGTACTCAGCCATCCACTCGCGGGCGAAGGAACCGTCCTGGATCTCGGCGAGGACCTTCTTCATCTCGGCCTTGGTGGCGTCCGTGATGATCCGCGGACCGGTGACGTAGTCGCCCCACTCGGCGGTCTCGGAGATCGACCAGCGCATCTTGTCCAGGCCGCCCTCGTACATGAGGTCCACGATCAGCTTCAGCTCGTGCAGGCACTCGAAGTACGCGATCTCCGGCTGGTAGCCGGCCTCGGTCAGCGTCTCGAAACCGGCCTTGACCAGCGCGGCCGTACCACCGCACAGGACGACCTGCTCACCGAACAGGTCGGTCTCGGTCTCCTCGGTGAAGGTGGTCTTGATGACGCCGGCGCGGGTGCCGCCGATGCCCTTGGCGTACGAGAGGGCCAGCGCGAAGGCGTTGCCGGTGGCGTCCTGCTCGACGGCCGCGATACAGGGAACGCCGCGGCCCTCCTCGTACTGGCGGCGCACGAGGTGGCCGGGGCCCTTGGGGGCGACCATGCAGACGTCGACGTTCGCCGGGGGCTTGATGAAGTCGAAGCGGATGTTCAGGCCGTGACCGAAGAAGAGCGCGTCGCCGTCCTTGAGGTTGTCCTTGATGGACTCCTCGTAGACCTGCGCCTGGATCGGGTCCGGCACCAGGATCATGATGACGTCGGCCTCGGCGGCGGCCTCCGACGGCGTCACCACGCGCAGCCCCTGCTCCTCGGCCTTCGCCTTGGACTTGGAGCCCTCGTGCAGACCGACGCGGACGTCGACACCCGAGTCGCGCAGCGACAGCGCGTGGGCGTGGCCCTGGCTGCCGTAGCCGATGACCGCGACCTTGCGGCCCTGGATGATGGACAGGTCGGCGTCAGCGTCGTAGAACAGCTCGGCCACTTTAGGTTCTCTCCTCGGGAGTGCAGGTGTTGCGTCCCACCGTATGACGGGGGGCGTGAGGGAAGTCTCGGGGTCTCGCAATACGGGCGGCCGACGCCCCTCTTTCGGGGCTCGGCCGCCCGTGTCCGGCCTTACGCAGAACGGTCCAGCGCGCGCAGCGACCGGTCCGTGATCGAACGCGCGCCGCGGCCGATCGCGATCGTGCCGGACTGGACGAGTTCCTTGATGCCGAAGGTTTCCAGCATCTTGAGCATGGCCTCCAGCTTGTCACTGGAGCCGGTGGCCTCGATGGTGACGGCCTCCGGGGAGACGTCGACCGTCTTGGCGCGGAACAGCTGGACGATCTCGACGATCTGGGAGCGGGTCTCGTTGTCGGCCCGCACCTTCACCAGAACGAGTTCCCGCTGAACGGCCGAGCCCTGCTCGAGTTCGACGATCTTCAGGACGTTGACGAGCTTGTTGAGCTGCTTCGTCACCTGTTCGAGCGGCAGGTCCTCGATCACGTTCACCACGATGGTGATACGGGAGATCTCGGGGTGCTCGGTGACACCGACGGCGAGCGAGTCGATGTTGAAGCCGCGGCGGGAGAACAGGGCGGTGATCCGGGCCAGGACACCGGGCTTGTTCTCCACCAGGACCGAGAGCGTGTGCTTGGACATTTCTCTGTGTCTCTTCTCTGTGTTCTCGTCTCTGCGGTCTCGCTCGCTCAGTCGTCTTCGTTGTCGCCGAAGTCGGGGCGGACGTCCCGGGCGGCCATGATCGTGTCGTTCGAGGTGCCGGCGGCGACCATCGGCCACACCATCGCGTCCTCGTGGACGATGAAGTCGACGACGACCGGACGGTCGTTGATGGAGTTCGCCTCTTCGATGACCTTGTCCAGGTCGTCGGGGGACTCGCAGCGGATCGCGTGGCAGCCCATGGCCTCCGACAGCTTCACGAAGTCGGGGACCCGGGTGCCGGCGCTCGGCTGCTTGCCGTCCGCCTCCGGGCCGCTGTGCAGCACGGTGTTGGAGTAGCGCTGGTTGTAGAACAGGGTCTGCCACTGGCGGACCATCCCGAGGGCGCCGTTGTTGATGATGGCGACCTTGATCGGGATGTTGTTCAGGGCGCAGGTGGTGAGCTCCTGATTTGTCATCTGGAAGCAGCCGTCGCCGTCGATCGCCCAGACCGCGCGGTCCGGCTGCCCCGCCTTGGCTCCCATGGCGGCCGGGACCGCGTAGCCCATGGTTCCGGCGCCGCCGGAGTTGAGCCAGGTCGCGGGCTTGTCGTACTCGATGAAGTGCGCGGCCCACATCTGGTGCTGGCCGACGCCCGCCGTGAAGATCGTGCCGTCCGGGGCGAGCTGACCGATGCGCTCGATGACCTGCTGCGGCGAGAGCGAGCCGTCGTCGGGCTGGTCGTAGCCGAGCGGGTAGTTGTCGCGCCAGCGGCTGAGGTCCTTCCACCAGGCGCTGTAGTCGCCGGTGTTGCCCTCGCTGTGCTCTTTCTGCACGGCCTGGACCAGGTCGGCGATGACCTCGCGGGCGTCTCCGACGATCGGCACGTCGGCGGCGCGGTTCTTGCCGATCTCGGCCGGGTCGATATCGGCGTGGACGATCTTGGCGTGCGGGGCGAAGCTGTCCAGCTTGCCGGTGACGCGGTCGTCGAAGCGGGCTCCGAGGGCGACGATCAGGTCGGCCTTCTGCAGCGCGGTGACGGCGGTGACCGAACCGTGCATGCCCGGCATTCCCACGTGCAGCGGGTGGCTGTCGGGGAATGCGCCGAGCGCCATCAGTGTGGTGGTGACGGGCGCTTCGGTGAGTTCTGCGAGGACCCTCAGCTCGGCGGTCGCGCCGGCCTTGATGACGCCGCCGCCGACGTACAGGACGGGCCGCTTGGCGGCGGTGATCAGCTTCGCGGCCTCGCGGATCTGCTTGGCGTGCGGCTTGGTCACGGGGCGGTAGCCGGGCAGGTCCATGGCCGGCGGCCAGGTGAAGGTGGTCTTCGCCTGGAGGATGTCCTTGGGGATGTCGACCAGGACCGGTCCCGGGCGGCCGGAGGAGGCGATGTGGAACGCCTGCGCGATCGCCTGCGGGATGTCCTCCGCCTTGGTGACCAGGAAGCTGTGCTTGGTGATCGGCATGGTGATGCCGACGATGTCCGCCTCCTGGAAGGCATCCGTACCGATCGCCTTGGACACGACCTGCCCGGTGATCGCGACCAGCGGCACGGAGTCCATGTGCGCGTCCGCGATCGGGGTGACCAGGTTGGTGGCGCCCGGACCGGACGTCGCCATGCACACCCCGACCTTGCCGGTGGCCTGCGCGTAACCGGTGGCCGCGTGGCCCGCGCCCTGCTCGTGACGGACCAGGACGTGACGGACCTTCTTGGAGTCCATCATCGGGTCGTACGCGGGAAGGATGGTGCCCCCCGGAATGCCGAATACCGTCTCGGCGCCGACCTCCTCGAGCGAACGGATGAGGGACTGCGCACCCGTGACGTGCTCGGGCGCGGACGGCTGCCCTGAGGAACGGGGCCGCGGCTGCGGATGGTGGGCCCCGGTGGCCTGCTCGGTCATCGGCATTCTCTTCTCGATGCTGAGGGTTTTTGCGAGGTTTGTGCGGTGTACGACTCTTGTACGGCTGGGCCTGTGCAACAAAAAACCCCTCGTGCCGTGAGGCAAGCGAGGGGAGCGCGTCGGGTGCGGTCGCTGGGAGTTCCGGTTCATCGATCCGGTCGTTCCCAGCTCAGCCGACGCGCTTTCCAAGTACGAGAATTCGGGTGCGCATGGCACAGACCCTCTCCCCGGCACGCTACGGCTGTCAAGTGGGTGGGACGGGAGTCTCATTATGTGAGCGCAGAGCCGTCCCCGTGGCGTACGCCCCCGAGGAGCCGCCGACCGCATAGGCACCGGAGCTTCCACCTGCGTAAACCCCGGCCGCCGAGCCGCTCACGAGGACCGGCTCGGCGGGGTGGCCGGGCAGGGGGTAGCGGTCGGAGGCCAGCGCTCGGCGCAGCCGGACCTCGTCGAGCGGTTCGGAGAACGCCATGCCCTGGCCATGGGTGCAGCCCATCTCGCGCAGGGCGACAACCTGCTCGGGCCGGTCCACGCCGTCGGCCACCGACTGCAGTCCGAGATCACCTGCGATCCGGAGCAGCCCACTGGTGATCTTGTGCAGCCGGGCCGACTCGACGACGCCCTCGACCAGGGAGCGGTCGAGTTTCAGTACATCTACAGGGAGGCGCCGTAGCGCGGTGATCGTCGCGTAGCCGCTGCCGAAGCCGTCCAGGGCGATCCGGACGCCGAGGCGCCTGAGCGCGCTCAGACGGCGCTCCAGCTCGTCCATGGAGACCTGGGGATCCGTCTCGACCAGTTCGATGACCAGGGCGCCGGAGGCCACGCCGTGCCGGGTCAGCAGGGCCTCGATGGAGCTGAGGGGCATCGAACGGTCCAGGAGCCGACGGGCGTTCATCCGGACGGCGACGGGCACGGCGAGCCCGGTGGCACCGCGCTCGGCGGCCTGCTCGATGGCCTCCTCCAGCATCCAGCGGCCGAGCTCGGCGGTGCGGTCGCTGTCCTCGGAGACGCGCAGGAAGTCGGCGGGCGTGAGCAGTGCGCCCTGCGCCGAGCGCCAGCGCGCCTGCGCGACGACCGTCGCGATCCGGCCGGTGCCGAGAGAGACCACGGGCTGGTGCAGCAGCGCGAACTCGCCGTCGTGCAGCGCGGCCCGCAACCGGGTCGCGAGCTCCGCCTTCCGTACGACGTCCTGCTGCATCTGTGGCGCGTACAGCTCGACGCGGCCCTTGCCCGCCGCCTTGGCGCGGTACATCGCCAGGTCGGCGTTGCGCAGCAACTCGCCCGCTCCCAGGCCCGGTTCGGCGAAGGCGACGCCGATGGAGGCGGCCACCCGGACATCGTTGCCGTCGATGGAGTACGGCTGCGAGAGGGTGACGCGGAGCCGGTCGGCGAGCTCGAAGATATGGCGCTCGCGCGCGGTGCGGTCGCGGGTGCCGTCGCCGACGATGAGGGCCGCGAACTCGTCGCCGCCGAGCCGGGCGGCGGTGTCCCCTTGCCGTACGGCGTCCTGGAGTCTGCGGGCGGCCTGGACGAGCAGCTCGTCGCCTGCTTGGTGCCCGATCGTGTCGTTGACGGCCTTGAAGCCGTCGAGGTCGATGAAGAGAACGGCGGTACCGCGGTCGGAGGAGCGGCGGCCGGACAGCGCCTGCTGGACGCGCCGGGTGAACAGGGCGCGGTTGGGCAGGTCGGTGAGCGGGTCGTGCTCGGCGTTGTGCTGCAACTGGGCCTGCAGGCGCACCCGTTCGGTCACGTCACGGCTGTTGAGGATGAGGCCGCCGTGGTGCCGGTTGACGGTCGACTCGACGTTGAGCCAGCCGCCGTCGCCGGACCGGAAGCGGCATTCGATGCGCGTAGTGGGTTCCTCAAGTGGGCTGGCGGCGAGGAAGCGGCGCACTTCGTGCACCACGCAGCCCAGGTCCTCCGGGTGGATGAGCGAGGCGAGTTCGGTCCCGACGAGGTCCTCCGCGGGCCGTCCGTAGACCCCGTAGGCGGCCGGACTGACGTAGTGGAGGATGCCGTTCGGCGTGGCGATCATGATGACGTCGCTGGAGCCCTGCACCAGGGAGCGGAAGTGGTTCTCCGTCTGGGCCAGTTCCTGGGTGAGGGTGATGTTGTCGAGCAGCATGATGCCCTGGCGTACGACGAGGGCGAGGACAACCGTGCCGCCGGTGATGAGCACCACTCGGTCGACACTGCGGCCGTTGAGCACGTTGTAGAGAATGCCCAATGTGCAGACGGCCGCGGCCAGATAAGGCGTGAGTGCCGCGAGCGAACCGGCGATGGGCCGGCCTGCCGAATGCCGACTGGGACCTCCCTCCTGGAGGGGCGCCTGGGCCGGTTGTTCCGGCAGGGGTGCCGCTTGTCCCGGCCGGGGCCGTGGCACGTAGCCGGACACCACGCGCGTACGCCCCTCTTCTTCCGTGTCCGTCTGTCCTTGTCGGTGCCCCACCCAGGGGGCGTAGGCGAGCAGCAGCGAACCGGCGAACCAGCCGGCGTCGAGCAACTGGCCCGAGCGGTAGTCGTTGTGCAGCAGCGGCGAGGTGAACAGCGCGTCGCACATCACCGTCAGCGCGAGGGCTCCTATGGCGGTGTTCACCGCGGCCCGATGAACGAGCGATCGCCTGAAGTGCAGCGCGAGGACCATGCTGATCAGGGCGATGTCCAGCAGGGGGTACGCCAGCGACAGCGCGGTGTGCGCGACACTCGGCCCCTCGGCCTTGGCCGCCTGGGCGAGAGCGAGGCTCCAGGAGAGCGTGAGCAGCGAGCCGCCGATGAGCCAGGCGTCCAGGGACAGACAGATCCAGCCGGACTTGGTCACGGGCCGTTTGGCGAGCACGAGCAGTCCCACGATGGCCGGTGGTGCGAAGCACAGGAAGAACAGGTCGGCGTAGCTGGGGCTGGGTATCGGGCGGGACAGGACGACCTCGTACCAGCCCCAGAGGAAGTTGCCCGCCGCCGTCATCGCGGAGGAGAGGGCGAACAGCAGCCAGGCGGGGCGAAAACGGCTGCGGACGCGCCGGGCGCCGAGGAAGCAGGAGACGGCCGCGGCGGCGGCGGCCGCGCTCAGCCCGAAGTCACCCATGATCAACGCGAGTGTCCCCGAGCCCCAGCCGAACGCGCAGCCGAGGGTGTATGCCGCGCACATCAGGGCCAGCACCACCTGCGGGACCAGGCTCGTGCCGCCGGCGGTGAGGGGGCGGCGGGCCAGCAGCGCCCCCTGGGAGCTCACTGTGTCCCTCCGGTCCGCGCCGCCCCCGAGTCCCTCTGGTCCCGGCGTGCCGAAGGGGGTCCCTCCGCTCGAGCCGTGCGAAGCCGGCTCGAGTGTGTGGGCGCGTGCCGCCTGCGACCGCTGGGCCTGCGGTGGTGAGGGTGCTTGTGGCCGCTTCTGTGTGGTGCGTGGGAGGTTCGCCATCGGCGGCCCCGCCGCGTCCGATCGTTGCTCCATAGGCCGTACATCGTCCGTCGCCCCCCTCACAGTCCACGTCTCGTCCCCGGCGCCGTCCGGTGCGCGGCGCATCCCCTGTCCGGACGATACACCAGTCTCGTCACTCAGGGACATAGTCCCTCTACTCTCCGTGACGACCAGCGGTGATACGTGAACCGACCGCAGTCGGGGGACTGCGGAGGGTGGTCGCAGAGGCTACGCGCCCGTCGTAAGGACCACGTTCCGCATCGGCTCCCGGTTCACAAAACGATGGAACTGGTCCACCAGGAGCCGCTTGGCGCGCGGAAAGAACGCGGATGTCGGGCCCCCCACATGCGGACTGATGAGCACCCCCGGCGCATGCCACAACGGGTGCCCCTTGGGCAGCGGTTCGGGGTCGGTGACGTCAAGAGCCGCTCGGATCCGGCCACTTTCCAGCTCGGCGAGCAGCGCCTTCGTGTCGACGACGCCGCCACGGGCGACGTTCACCAGCAGTGCGCCGTCCTTCATCCGCGCCAGGAAGTCGGCCCCCGCCAGGCCCCTGGTCTGCTCGGTGAGCGGGGTGATGAGCACCACCACATCGGCGTCCGGGAGGAGTTCGGGCAGTGCGGTGATCGGATGCACGGGCCCGCGCTCCGTCTCCCGTGCGGAGCGCGCGACGCGCGCCACCCGCGCGACCTCGAAGGGCGCGAGCCGGTCCTCGATCGCGGCACCGACCGAGCCGTAACCGACGATCAGCACCGACTGGTCGGCGAGCGCGGGCCGGAACCCCGACCGCCACTCCTCGCGCCCCTGCCCGCGTACGAAGTCGGGGATGCCCCGCAGCGAGGAGAGGATCAGCGTCAGTGTGAGCTCGGCCGTACTGGCGTCGTGCACTCCGCGCGCGTTGCACAACTGCACGCCCTCGGGGAGCAGTCCGAGGCCGGGCTGGACGTGGTCGATTCCGGCCGACAACGTCTGCACGACCTGTACGGACGTCATCGCGGCCATCGGACGCACCGAGATCTCGCTGCTCTTCATGTAGGGCACGACATAGAACGCGCAGTTGGCGGGATCGGCGGGAAAGTCCTGCTCCCCGTCCCAGAAGCGGTAGGTGAGGCCCTCGGGGCGGCCATCGATGTCGGCTGGGTCAAAGGGGAGCCACACTTCGGAAGTCATGCTCAGGAGGCTAAGCGAAGCGTTGTCAGACGCAGAGGTTAGTTTTGGGGATCGGGAAAGGGAGGGCACGGCCAGGTGGAGCGGAGGACGATCGGGGCTGCGGCGCTCGAGGTGGGGGCTGTCGGGCTCGGATGCATGCCGATGAGCTGGGCCTACTCGGCTTCCCGGCAGCAGGGCGATGAGTCGCTGCGGACCCTGCACACGGCCCTCGACCGGGGCTCCAGCCTCCTCGACACCGCCGACATGTACGGGCCGTTCACGAATGAGCTGCTGGTGGGCCGGGTGCTCAAGGAGCGGCGACCGGAGGCGTTCGTCTCCACCAAGTGCGGGCTGCTGGTCGGTGAGCAGCACATCGTGGCCAACGGCCGCCCCGGGTATGTGAAACGGGCCTGCGACGCCTCGCTGCGACGCCTGCAGACGGATGTCATCGACCTGTACCAGTTGCACCGCGCCGACCCCGAGGTGCCGGTCGAGGAGACCTGGGGCGCGATGGCTGAGCTCGTGACGGCGGGGAAGGTACGGGCGCTCGGGCTGTGCGCGGTGGGCGCCCGCTCCGGACGCCGCTCGGGGGCACACCTGCACGACGGAACGATCCGGCAGCTGGAGCGGGTGCAGCAGGTCTTCCCGGTGAGCGCGGTGCAGGCCGAGTTGTCGGTGTGGTCGCCGGAGGCACTGGACGGGCTGCTGCCGTGGTGCGAGGCGCGCGACGTCGGTTTCCTGGCCGCGATGCCGCTCGGCAACGGCTTCCTGACCGGCACGCTCACGCCCGGCGAAGGCTTCGAACCCGAAGACGTACGCGCCCGGCATCCCCGCTTCACCGCCGAGATGATGGCCGCGAACCAGCCGATCGTGGCCGGTCTGCGCCGTATCGCGCGGCGGATCGGCGAGGAGACCGGTGCGGAGGTCACTCCGGCGCAGGTGGCGCTCGCGTGGGTGCTCGCGCAGGGGCGGCATGTGGTGCCGGTGCCGGGGGCGAAACGGGAGCGGTGGGCGGCCGAGAACGCCGGGGCGGCCGGGCTGCGGCTGTCGGCGCGGGATCTGGCGGAGGTGGCGGAGCTGCCTCCGGCTCAGGGGTCGTGGGACTGAGCGGAACGGACTGAGCGGGACGCACCACGGGCTCAGCGCAGCACGTGGGTCACAGCAGAACAGGCTCACAGCTTGAGTACAGGCTCACAGCTTGATGAGCGAGGGTAGTCGGGAGGGCTCGCAAAGGTCTCGCCGAGCTGCCCGGCCGGATCTCGTCGCATTTCGCGTCCGGAGATCGGGAACCTGTGAGGCGGTTGCGGTGTATGAACAGTAGAACCTGCCGCGTCGAAGGGATCCAGATCGTGCAACGTCGAGCTGTGACGGCCGTGTTGGCCGCTGCCGCCCTCCTGCTGACGGCCGGCTGTTCTTCCGGCGACGAGGAGGGGTCGGACGGCGGAGCGAACGCCTCCCCGAGTCGTACGGAATCGGGGTCGTCGCCCGGAGGGCAGGCGACCGAGGGGGCGCCGCCCGCGAAGGGCTCCGTGAAGGTCGTGCGGACCGTCACCGAGGGTCTGAACACTCCGTGGGGCCTCGCGCCACTGCCCGAAGGCGACCTGCTGGTGTCCTCGCGGGACGAGGGGACGATCACCCGGGTCGACACGGAAAGCGGCAAGAAGACCGAGGTGGGGACGGTGCCAGGCGTCGCCGCCGCCGGCGAGGGCGGCCTGATGGGCCTCGCTCTCTCACCGGAGTACGCCTCGGACCGCATGGTCTATGCGTACTTCACCTCGGCGTCGGACAACCGCATCGTGCGCATGCTGTACGACGCGGAGAAGCCGGCGGGTGAGCAACTGGGCGCGCCCGACACGGTGTTCAGGGGCATCCCGAAGGGCACGAATCACAACGGCGGGCGGATCGCCTTCGGCCCGGACAAGATGCTCTACGCCGGCACGGGCGAGCGGTACGAAGCGGAGCTCGCTCAGGACAAGAACTCCACGGGCGGCAAGATCCTCCGGCTGACCCCGGACGGCGAGCCGGCGCCGGGCAACCCCTTCGACTCCCCCGTCTACTCCTACGGCCACCGCAATGTACAGGGCCTGGCCTGGGATTCCGAAAAGCGCCTGTGGGCCGCTGAGTTCGGCCAGAACACCTGGGACGAACTGAACCACATCGAGCCGGGCGACAACTACGGCTGGCCGGACGCCGAGGGCGAGTCCGACGACTCCCAGTACCACGACCCGATCGCCCAGTGGGACGTGGCCGAGGCCTCCCCCAGCGGCATCGCCTACGCGGAGGGCTCCATCTGGATGGCGGGCCTGCGCGGCCAGCGCCTGTGGCGCATCCCTCTGAGCGGCACGGAGAGGGCAGCCGACCCCCAGGCCTTCCTGGAGGAGGAGCACGGCCGCCTGCGCACGGTGGTCTCGGCGGGTGAGAACAAGCTGTGGCTGGTCACCAGCGAAACGGACGGCCGGGGGTCCCCGGAGGACGGGGACGACAAGATTCTTGAGCTGGAGGTGACGTAGGGCGGTTCTGGAAGGTCCTTCAGTCCTCGTCGGAGTCCGGCCTGGCCGGCTCCCCGGCGTCCGGTTCCGGGGGCGCCTGACCAGGCAGCCGTACGACGACCTTCCCGGACGTGAGGTCTATCGGCCCGCGCCCCGGATCGCCGTCCCCGACCTCCTCGCGGGTCATCTCCAGACGGTTGCGCTCATCCTCGGTGTGCTTGCGGCCGGGGGCGAACAGCTGCTCGAACACGTTGAACACGGCGCCTCCCTCGGCCCGGGGTCCCTTACAGCGTAGGCCTCAGCCTGCCGCTTCAGCAGCGGGTCTCTCGGACGGGAACAGCCGCAGCCGGTGGGCCAGGGCCGCTGCCTCGCCGCGGCCGGAGACGTCCAGCTTGGCGAGGATGTTGGAGACGTGGACGCTGGCGGTCTTCGGGGAGATGAAGAGTTCCTCGGCTATGCGGCGGTTGCTGCGGCCCGCGGCGACCAGGCGCAGGACGTCGCGCTCGCGGCTGGTGAGGCCGAGCGCAGCGGCCGGGTCGGCAGGAGTGAGGGCCGACCGCTCCGGGGCCCCTGAGGGACGCGCCAGGGTGAGACGGGCGCGTTGCGCGAGCAGGGCGATGGACTCGGCGAGCGGGCGCGCGCGGAGGTGGTCGGCGACGGCTCCGGCCAGGCGCAGGAGCTCGGTGGCGCGGTCGCGGGCGTCGTCGTCGTCGCCCGGGCCGGAGGCCAGCAGGGATTCGGCGAGGCGGTAGCGGACGCGGGCCAGGTCGTAGGGACGCTCCAGTGACTCGAAGGCGGTCACGGCGGCGGACCAGTCGGCCGGGGTGTCCCTGCCCTCGGCGCGCAGCAGTTCGGCGCGCACCCAGCGCTCGTACGCACCCCAGAGCGGCACGTTCGTGGCGAGCGGCTTGGCGTTCTTCCGGATGCGCTCGATGTGTTCGGCGCGGCCCTGCTCCGCGGCGGGCAGACCGCGGGCGTCGGCCTCCGCGGTGGCGGCGGCGAGCAGCAGCGGCCAGCCGTAGCGCTGGGTGCCGGGTGGCACGCCGGCTTCCAGGGCGCGGTCGAGTTCGGCGCGGGCGTCGGGGAGGCGGCCCTCGACGGCGGCGAGAGTGAGGGTGAGCCGGGCCAGCGGCAGGGCGTTCTGCGGCATGGGGTCATGGGTGCCGTACGCGTCGCGGGCAGCGGCCAGGTGGCGGCCCGCCTCGGCGAGATGTCCCCGGGCGAGCGCGATGTCGACGAGGCGTAGGAAGGAGCCACCACGCGGCTTGGCGCTCGGAAGGGCGTGCTGAGCGTTCGTCGCGGCCTCACCGGCCTCGTCCCACTGGCCCAGGGAGCAGAGAGCGTCCGAGAGGTTGTCCCACACCCAGGACTCCGACTCCAACAGGCCCATTTTCCCGGTGAGTTCAAGGCCCTCCCGCAGGATGCCGACGGCCTCCCTGGAGCGGCCGATGCCTTCCAGAGTGGCCGGCAGGTTCGTATAGCTGCGGCCCACCTCCCGCGCAGCCCCGAGCTCGACCGACTGGCGCCGGACCTCGTACAACTCGGCGAGACCCGCCTCGATGTCCCCCGCTTCGACCATGAGGCCGCCGAGGGTGAGCCGCGCGTTCAGTTCGATCTCGCGGGCGCCCACCATGCGCGCGTACTCCACGGCGCGCTCGGCGTCCGTCAGCGCGTCGGGCCCCGGAGTGTGAAGCATGGACCAGTTGGCGACGGACGTCAGGACCTCGGCGTGCACCTGGGAGGGCGGCAGACCTCGCACCAGTTCCTCGGCGGTGCCGAGTTCCTTCCAGCCGTCGCCGCGGCCCAGCGCCTGCACCAGTCGGGAGCGCTGGGTCCAGAACCAGGCGGCGCGCAGGGCCTCGTCCTCGCCCTCCAGGAGATGAAGGGCCCGCTTGGTGATCTTCAGAGCGCGCTCGCGCTCCCCGCAGAGCCGGCCCGCGACGGCCGCCTCGGCCATCAGGTCGAGATAGGTCAGCGGCTTGTTCACCGGGTCGCAGCCGCACGCAGGAGTCGGGGCGCAGCCGCAGGGCGGATAAGCCTCGGCGTAGTCGACGGGGCGCAGCTCGGCGCGCACGGCCTCGGGGGCGGAGTCCCACAGCTCCATCGCCCGCTCCAGGAGCCGTAGTTGCTCCGAGTAGGCGTGCCGGCGGCGGGCCTCCACGGAGGCGTCGAGGACGGCGGGCAGGGCCTTGGCCGCGTCGTGTGCGTGATACCAGTAGCTGGCCAGGCGCGTGGCGCGCTCATCGGCCCGTACGAGCGTCGGGTAGGCCTCCAGCGCTTCGGCGTACCGCCGGTTGAGGCGGGAGCGCTCGCCGGGCAGCAGGTCGTCGGCCACGGCCTCGCGCACCAGGGAGTGGCGGAAGCGGTAGCCGTCCCCGTCGGGTGTGGCGAGCAGGAGGTTGGCGCCCACCGCGGCCCGCAGCGCCTCGATGAGGTCGTCCTCGGAGAGCTGCGCCACGGCGGCGAGCAGCGCGTACTCGACGGTGGAGCCGCCCTCCGCGACGATCCTGGCGACCCGTTGGGAACTCTCGGGCAGGCTCTCGACCCGGACCAGGAGCAGGTCCCGGAGGGAGTCGGTGAGGCCGGTGCGGCAGCCCTCGTGCGCCGCCACGGCGAGTTCCTCGACGAAGAACGCGTTCCCGTCGGAGCGCTCGAAGATGTCGTCGACCAGGGCCGGGGCGGGCTCGGAGGCGAGGATTCCGGCGATCTGGCGGCGGACTTCGGCGCGGCTGAAGCGGCCGAGTTCGATACGGCGGACCGTGCGCAGCCGGTCCAGCTCGGCCAGGAGGGGACGCAGCGGATGGCGGCGGTGGACGTCGTCGGCGCGATAGGTGGCGATGACGACGAGGCGGCCGCTGCGCAGCGTACGGAAGAGGTAGGCGAGGAGGTGGCGGGTCGAGGCGTCGGCCCAGTGCAGGTCTTCCAGGAGTACGACCACCGTGCGCTCGGCGGCGACGCGCTCCAGGAGACGGACGGTGAGTTCGAAGAGGCGGGCCATGCCCTCCTCGTCGTGCCGCCCCCGCGAGGTGTCGCCCAGCTCGGGCAGCAGCCGGGCCAGCTCCTCCTCCTGCCCGGCCGCGGCGGAGGCCAGCTCGTCGGGCAGTTGGCGGCGCAGGGCGCGCAGGGCGGTGGAGAAGGGGGCGAACGGCAGCCCGTCGGCGCCGATCTCGACACAGCCGCCGAGCACCACGACAGCGCCCTGACGGTCGGCCGCGCCCGCGAACTCCTCGATGAGCCGTGTCTTACCGACGCCCGCCTCACCGCCGACCAGCAACGCCTGTGGCTCGCCCGCGGCGGCGCGGGCGAGCGCGTTGTTCAGGACGTCCAGCTCGTCGGCGCGACCGACGAAAACCGGACTGACGGACCTGGTCTCCACAACGCCGAGCATCGCACAGGGCTCTGACAACGCGGCAGCGATTAACGGCGCCCGCCCGTCCCCAGGCGCCGGCGCCCCGGCCGTCCCCAACTGCCCTGCACGGCGCGGCGGCAGCCCCGTACGGCGCGGTGCCGGGAGTCCCCCCGGACTCCCGGCACCGCTGGCACTTCCGGTAGCGCTTCCGGCGCCCCCGGCGCCTTCCCTGGTCGCCATCACGCCGCGATCACGCCGCGCGTGCGAAGCGGTGACGGCGTGGATACGGCCAGCGGTTCACCCGCCCTTCGGTGTCGTCCTTCGCCGATCGGCGGGCGGCACGGCGGGCGCGGATGGCCTCGCGCGCCAGCCGGTAGTTGTCGGCCTCACGGATCATCTGGGCGGAACGGATCTGCTGGAGCTCGTACGCGAACATCTCGTACCCCTCGTGAAGAAGTCGGTTTCGGGTCTCGCTTTGTGCGATGCCTCAACCTTCGTCTCCCAGGGGGGTGCGTCACATCGGGAGAGTTCCGCATCTTGCGCACGGGAGGGGCCTTAGGTCCGCCGTAAGAAGCTCGCGGCGGACCTAAGGCCCCTCAGGACGTGCGGTTTTCCAGACTGCTTCCCGGTGGGCGGTTCAGCCTGCGGAGGGCACGGAGAGCAGGACGTCGGAGTACTTGAGGGCGGCCAGCAGCAGGCCGACGACGGCGAGCGAGACGCCCGCCCAGGCGACCGACTTGACCCACGGGGCCTGCACCCGGTCGGGGTTCCCGAACGCGGGCCGGACGAGCACCACGACGCCGACGATCAGTGCGGCCAGCGCGAAGAACCCGCCCCACAGCGCGGTGGTCTGCCAGGCATCGCCGTAGAGCGCCTTGAGCTGTGTGGCGACGCTCGCGTTGCCCGCGGCCTGCATCTCCAGCTGGCCGGTGATCTCCTGTCGCGCGGAGGCCACGGTGCCGACCCAGCTGCCGGTCAGCGAGACGATGCCGAGCCCGGCGGAGACGACGGCGGCGGCACCCTGGCCCACACCGGAGCCTCCGGTGGCCGCACCGGCGCTGTCACCCGAGTCCGGGTGTTCCTGCTCGTCGTCCTGGTCCACCTCGGCGTCGGCCTGGTCCGCGGCCGTGTCGCCGTCCTTCGTGAGCTGCACGTCCTCCTCGTCGCGCTTTGCGTCGGTGCCGGTGGGGGTGCCGGCCTCGTCAACTGTCTTGGATCCCATGCTCCGCACCGTACGGACGCTGTCTGAGAAGTGTCTTAATGATCGCCGAGGCGCCTTAGTGATCGTCGCGAGCTGCACGCGCGCGTGCGTCACGCCATTCCGGCGCGAGCACGGACCACACTTCGAGGTCCTGGCGCCCACCCCGGTACGGGTAGCTCTCCCGGAGCACACCGTCACGGCTCATGCCCAGCCGCCGCGCCACATTGATGCTCGGTTCATTGGCTGTGGACGCCTGCCACTCCACCCGGTGGATGCCGCGCTCGTCGACCGCCCAGTCGATGAGGATCCGCATGGCGCGGGTGACCAGTCCGCGTCCCGCGGCGGCCGGCTCCAGCCAGCACCCGACCTCGCTGGTGCCCAGCTCGGCGTCGAAGTGCAGGAACAGCACCCCGCCGACGAGCTTCCCGTCCAGCCACAGCCCGTGCAGGTTGCCGGTGTCTGCGGCGCGCTTGTCGGCGTACGACTGGAGGAGTTCGCGCGCGGAGTCGATATCCGTGGCGTTCGCCCCGAAGGGGATGTGCCGTCCGATGAACTCGCGTCCCCGGTCCAGGTGCGCAAGGAACTCCTCAGCGTGCCAGGGCTCCAGGGGTCGCAGTTCGGCGCCGTCCTCACCCAGGGATATCGCGTACATCCTGCTGCCGCTCCTTCACGAGTACGTCCATCAGCGCGCCGTCGCGCGCAGCCGGAATCGTCGCATGGGAGGGGATGGCAGGGCTGGAGTCGGGCGGTTCGATGCTGATGCGCGGCAGGCGGCGGTCGAGCCAGCGGGGCAGCCACCAGTTGGCGCCGCCGAGCATGTGCATCAGGGCGGGCACCAGGAGCGTACGCAGGACGAAGGCGTCGAGCGCGACCGCGGCGGCGAGCGCGATGCCGAACATCGCGATGACGCGGTCGCCGCTGAGCACGAAGGCGAGGAAGACCGAGATCATGATCACGGCGGCGGAGTTGATCACCCGGCTGGTCTCGGCGAGGCCGACGCGCACAGCCCGCCGGTTGTCGCCGGTCTCCAGCCATTCCTCGTACATCCGGCTGACCAGGAAGACCTGGTAGTCCATGGAGAGCCCGAAGAGCACGGACACCATGATCACGGGGAGGAATGGTTCGATCGGGCCCGCGCTGCCGAGGCCCAGCAGCTCACTCCCCCAGCCCCACTGGAAGATCGCGACGACGACGCCGAAGGCGGCGGCGACGGCCGCGACATTCATCGCGGCGGCCTTCAGGGGGATGCCGACGGAACGGAAGGCGAGCAGCAGCAGGAGGCAGCCGAGCCCGATCACGACGCCCACGAACAGGGGCAGCTTGCCGATGATGACCTCGGCGAAGTCGTCATAGCCGGCCGTGACACCGCCGACGTGCAGGTCCAGCGAGGTGTCCGTCTCGGCCCGGGGCAGCACGTCGGAGCGCAGCCGGTCGACGAGGTCGCTGGTCTTCTCGGACTGCGGCGAGGACTCCGGGGTGACGGTGAGGTACGCGGTGTCGCCGCCCTGGTCGTACGTCACCGGGGTCACCGAGGCGACACCTTCGGTGGACCGGAGCGTTTCGTCGAGGTTGTCCAGGGCCAGCCGGTCCTGGCCGCCGTCGACCTCGGTGACGAGGGTCAGCGGGCCGTTGACGCCGGGGCTGAAGCCGTCGGCCAGCAGGTCGTACGCCTGGCGGGTGGTGGCGGTCTCGGGGTTGTTGCCCTGGTCCGAAGTGCCGAGGTGCAGGCCGAGGGTGGGCAGCGCCAGCACGGTCATGACGGCGAGGGCGACGACTCCGAGCAGCTTGGGATGCCGCTCGACGAAGGCGGACCAGCGGGCGGCGAGACCGGTGGGGATCTCCGGTTCGGGACCGTGTTCGTCCAGGTGGCGGCGCTCGCGGCCGCTGAGGGCGCGCATGCCGATGAAGGAGAGCAGTGAGGGCAGCAGGGTCACGGAGGCCGCGACCGTGAGCAGCACGGTCAGGGACGCGGCGATCGCGACGCCGTTCAGGAAGCTGAGCCGCAGGATGAGCATGCCGAGCAGGGCTATACACACCGTTGCACCCGCGAAGACGACCGCGCGCCCGGTGGTGGCCACGGCGTTCCGCGCGGCCTCCTCGACCGGCAGCCCGCGCTTCAGGCCGCGTCGGTGTCTGGTCACGATGAACAGCGCGTAGTCGATGCCGACGCCGAGGCCGACCAGCATGCCGAGCATCGGCGCGAAGTCGGCGACGGTCATGAAGTGGCCGAGCAGCACGATCCCCGCGTACGCCGTGCCGACGCTCACCAGGGCCGTGGCGATCGGCAGCAGCGAGGCGGCGAGCGAGCCGAAGGCCAGGAAGAGAACCACGGCGGCGACGATCACGCCGACGACCTCGGCGATATGGCCGCCCGAGGACTCGGTGAGCCCGATGGCGTTACCGCCCAGCTCGACCTGGAGGCCGTCCGTCTCGGCGTCCTTGGCGGTGTCCACGACCGCCTGGACCTGGGCCGGGTCGATGTCCTTGGACTTCTCGTCGAAGGTGACCGAGGCGTAGGCGGTGTGCCCGTCGGCGCTGATCCGCCCGGCGGTCTGGCTGTCGTACGGGTCGGTCACGGAGGCCACGCCGGGCAGTTCCTCGATCTTGTCGAGGGTGCCCTTCATCGTCTGCTCGACGTCGGCGGCTCGTACGGAACCCGCGTCGGAGGCGGTGTGCCAGACGATGGTGTCGCTGTCCCCGCCCATGTCCGGGAAGCTCTTCTGCAGCAGCTGGGCGGCGCGGCCGGATTCCGTGCCGGGCACCTTGTAGTCGTTCGAGTAGGCGGATCCGGCGACCGCCGCGGCGACGGTGGTACCGCCGAGCGCCAGGACCCAGAGCAGAACGACAAGAAGGCGGTGCCTGACACACCAGCGTGCGAGTGCTGCCACGAACAAGCTCCCAGTGGGGGTGGGGGTTGTGGATCTTTACCGGGAACCGCCGAGCAAAGAACACATGAGCAATACGTGGACAACTCTGGCAGGCCGTAGAGATCGTTAGCCGTTTTCGTGGACTTACTCACAGAAATGCGAGCGAGTTCACAGCACGCTTCTGTGAACCCCCTCGCATTTCCCGGCGTCCGCCCCACCCGGCGAATCGCCGCCGGATACTCTCGCGCGTTTCAGCCGGACGCAGTCGGTCCTAGCGAGTCGGTCCAGCCAGTCGGTCTTCAGCCGGACACGCTCGCGCGCCCGTTCTCGATGTGCCCCATCAGCCGCCTCCGGAAGGCGTCCCCGGCCGCGGTCACCTCCACGTCGTACCAGCCGTGGGCGTCCCGCGTGGCGTGCGCGAAGGCGACCGCCCGGCCCGGCTGCACGGTGACCTTCCGGTCGCCCGCGGCGGCGTAGCCGAGCTGCCGGACGGTGAAGGTCAGCGGCCTGGTTCCGGTGTTGCGGAGCGTGAGGCGCAGGGCACGCGCGCCCGCGTCGATGGCGGAGGCGAGCTCGGCACGCGCGAGCGTGTCTCCCGCGAACTCGCGCCGGAAGCCGTTCGGCCCGGTCACCGTGAAGTCGTACGACGTCCCCCGCACCGGCACCTCCCAGGCGCCCTCCCGCTCGACGTCCTGGTGCTGCGGCTTCTTGAACTCGCCGGCGTACGGGTAGAGCGCGAAGTGCGCGCTGGAGCGTCCGGCGTTGACCAGCCGTACACGTACCTTTTCGTCCTCCACGCGCGCGTGCGCGTCGGGCTGGTACGGCAGCGGGCGCGCCGGGCGGGTGCCGGGCTCCTGCCGGGGCATCGACTGCTGCGCGGGCGGCTGCGGGTTCCAGCGCCCGGTGAACGGCGGGATGACACCGGGCTGCTCGGCCTCCGGCTGCGGATGGCCGCGGCTGAAGTCGAAGGCGCCGGTGAGATCGCCGGTGACCTGACGCCGCCACGCGCCGATGTTGGGCTCGCTCACACCGGTCAGCTTCTCCAGGAAGCGGACTACGGAGGTGTGGTCGAAGACCTCGGAGCAGACGAAGCCGCCGACGGTCCAGGGCGAGACGACCAGCATCGGGACGCGCGGCCCGAGCCCGGTGGGCAGGCCCTTGAAGTACTCCTCCTCGTTCCCGGCGGCCGGAACGGGCGGGGGAACGTGATCGAAGAAGCCGTCGTTCTCGTCGTAGTTGATGAACACGGCGGTACGCCGCCAGACCTCGGGGTTCGAGGCGAGGGCGTCGAGCACCTTGTAGACGATGGTCGCACTGTGGACGGGCGAGGACACGGAGGGGTGCTCGGAGTCGACGGCCGAGGGCACCAGGTACGTCACCTTGGCGAGCTTCCCGCCCGCCACGTCCTTGGCGAACGCTTCCGCCAGCTTGCCCGTGGGCACCCGGCGCAGCCCGCGCTCGAACAGCGACCGCTCCTCGGTGCCAAGTGTGGAGACGCCCTCCTCCAGGACGGCCAGCAGCCGCTCACGCTCGGCCTCGTCGGCGGCGTCCCGCACCTTCGCGTAGAAGGCCTCCAGGTACGTGAACTCGGTCTTGGCCAAGACCTTGCGGGCGATCGCCTTGAAGGTGGTGAAGAACTCGACCTGGTTGTCGGTGAAGTTCTCCCACTCGGTGTACGTCTGCCAGCTCACGCCCGCCTTCTCCAGGCGCTCGGCGTACGTGCCCCAGTCGTAGCCGGGATGGGTGCCCTCGTCGTACGCGTCGTTGTCGACGGCCCGGTCGCCGTTCGCCTCGTAGCCCGTCTTGCCGCTCCACAGGTGGTTGCGGTTGGGGCTGGTGGAGGTGTGGATCGAGGAGTGGTAGGCGTCGCAGACGGTGAAGGTGTCGGCGAGCTCGTAGTGCAGTGGGAGGTCCTCGCGGGTGTAGTGCGCCATGGTCGCGGGCGTCTTGGCCTTGATCCAGCCGTTCATCCACCCGTCGTTCCAGGCCGTGCCGCCGCCGGTCCAGGAATGGTCGAGCGCCCCGATGTACTGGAGGTCCTTCTGCTGCGCCTCGGCGGCCTCGCGGACGGAGAACGGCAGGACGGTGCGCGAGGCGTCCGGCTGCTCGAAGACCGACGTCCCCTCGGGCAGACGGATCGCGTTGCGGTCGGAGAAGCCGCGGACGCCGCGCAGGGCACCGAAGTAGTGGTCGAAGGAACGGTTCTCCTGCATCAGGATCACCACATGCTCGACGGCCTCGAGACCGCCGCTCGGCGGTTCCTGGGCGAGCGCCTCCTGGAGGGAGGGCGGCAGGAACGAGCCGATGGCGGCGGCGCCGAGCGCGCCGCCGCCGAGGGCCATGAGCCGTCTACGGGTGAGCTCCGGTGACGAGGGTGACGAGGATGACAAGGCCGACCTCCCAGTCGAGACCAATGGTTCGCGAGTGACCCATTGACAGTCCGGCTGGGACCGTAGTGACGGCAGATGACGGACGGAAGTACCGGAACGGGCCGAGAGGCAAAAGGTCCGGAGTACGGGACCTGGGCTCCGCCCTTCCTGGACGGCGAGGTGCCTGATCCCTGAATGCCAGAACGCCGGTCGGGCTGGAGACTTCAGCCCGACCGGCGTTCAGACACGCTCCCGAAGGATCAACCCTCGACGCCCAGCTTCTCCAGGATCAGTTCCTTGACGCGCGCCGCGTCGGCCTGACCGCGCGTGGCCTTCATGACCGCGCCCACGAGGGCGCCCGCCGCGGCCACCTTGCCGCCGCGGATCTTGTCCGCGACACCCGGGTTGCCCGCGATGGCCTCGTCGACGGCGGCCGTGAGGGCGCCCTCGTCCGAGACGACCTTCAGCCCGCGCTTCTCGACGACCTCGTCCGGGGTGCCTTCGCCCGCGAGAACGCCTTCGATGACCTGACGGGCCAGCTTGTCGTTGAGTGAGCCGTCCTTGACCAGCGAGGTCACCCGGGCCACCTGCTCGGGCGTGATCGGCAGTTGGTCGATCGGACGCCCCGACTCGTTGGCGTTCCGGGCCAGTTCGCCCATCCACCACTTGCGGGCCGAGACCGAGTCGGCGCCCGCCTCGATGGTGGCGGCGATCAGATCGACCGCGCCCGCGTTCAGGATCGACTGCATGTCGTGCTCGGAGATCCCCCACTCCTCGCGCAGCCGGTTGCGGCGTACCCGCGGCAGTTCGGGCAGCCCCGCCCGCAGCTCCTCGACCCATTCGCGGGTCGGGGCGACGGGGACGAGGTCCGGCTCGGGGAAGTAGCGGTAGTCCTCCGCCTCTTCCTTCACGCGCCCGGAGGTCGTGGAGCCCGTGTCCTCGTGGAAGTGGCGGGTCTCCTGGATGATCGTGCCACCGCTGTTCAGGACGGCGGCGTGCCGCTGGATCTCGTACCGGCAGGCACGCTCCACCGACCGCAGCGAGTTGACGTTCTTCGTCTCGGAGCGTGTGCCGAACTTCTCGGTGCCGTTCGGGCGCAGCGAGAGGTTCACGTCGCAGCGCATCTGCCCCATCTCCATGCGGGCTTCCGACACACCGAGCGCCTTGATGAGCTCGCGCAGTTCGGCGACGTACGCCTTGGCGACCTCGGGAGCGCGCTCCCCCGCCCCCTCGATCGGCTTGGTGACGATCTCGATGAGCGGGATGCCGGCGCGGTTGTAGTCGAGGAGGGAGTGCGAGGCGCCGTGGATACGGCCCGTCGCGCCGCCCACGTGCGTGGACTTGCCGGTGTCCTCCTCCATGTGGGCGCGCTCGATCTCCACACGGAAGACCTCGCCGTCCTCCAACTGGACGTCCAGATAGCCGTTGAAGGCGATCGGCTCGTCGTACTGGGAGGTCTGGAAGTTCTTCGGCATGTCCGGATAGAAGTAGTTCTTCCGGGCGAAACGGCACCATTCGGCGATCTCGCAGTTCAGCGCGAGCCCGATCTTGATCGCGGACTCGACACCGGTCGCGTTCATGACCGGGAGCGAGCCGGGCATGCCGAGGCAGGTCGGGCAGGTCTGCGAGTTGGGCTCGGCGCCCAGCTCGGTCGAACAGCCGCAGAACATCTTGGTCTTGGTGCCGAGTTCGACATGGACCTCGAGGCCCATGACGGGGTCGTACGACGCCAGCGCGTCCTCGTACGACACCAGGTCGGTCGTGGTGGTCACGGTGAAACTTCCCTCTCAGCCCAGCAGGACGTCGTCGTCGCCCAGCCGCTTCAGCTCGCGGTAGAGCAGTGCGAGACCGGTGACGACGCCGGCGGCGGTCACCACGGCGTCGACGAGCCGCAGTGTGTCGTTCTCGACGCGGGCCTTCTTGATCTGCTTGGCGACACCGATCGCGCCGAACGCGGTCGTGGCGATGGACAGGTACGTGCCGGACTTCGACTTCTTGAAGCCCTTGGCCTTCGACAGTGCCTTGCTCACAGCGACGGAGCCTCCTCGATCAACGGGTGTCCCCACCTTTCCACGAAGGCGGCCTCGACCGCGGCGCCCACCTTGTAGAGGCGGTCGTCCTGCATCGCGGGGGCGATGATCTGCAGACCGACCGGGAGGTTGTCCTCCGGCGCAAGACCGCAGGGCAGCGACATGGCGGCGTTGCCCGCCAGGTTGGTCGGGATGGTGCACAGGTCCGCGAGATACATCGCCATCGGGTCGTCGGCGCGCTCACCGATCGGGAAGGCGGTGGTCGGCGTCGTCGGCGAGACGATCACGTCGACCTGCTCGAAGGCCTTCTCGAAGTCGCGGGTGATGAGCGTACGGACCTTCTGGGCGCTGCCGTAGTACGCGTCGTAGTAGCCGGAGCTCAGGGCGTACGTGCCGAGCATGATGCGGCGCTTGACCTCGTCTCCGAAGCCCGCCTCACGGGTGAGGGAGGTGACGTCCTCGGCGGAGTGTGTGCCGTCGTCGCCGACGCGGAGGCCGTAGCGCATGGCATCGAAGCGGGCGAGGTTCGACGAACACTCGGACGGCGCGATCAGGTAGTACGCGGACAGCGCCAGGTCGAAGGACGGGCAGTCCAGCTCGACGATCTCGGCGCCCAGCTCCTTGAGGAGCGAGACCGACTCGTCGAAGCGCTGCACGACACCGGCCTGATAGCCCTCGCCGCGGAACTGCTTGACGACACCGACGCGCATACCCGCGACGGATCCATTGCGGGCGGCCTCGACGACGGCCGGTACGGGCGCGGCGATGGAGGTCGAGTCGAGGGGGTCGTGACCGGCGATGACCTCGTGGAGGAGGGCCGCGTCCAGGACCGTACGGGCACAGGGCCCGCCCTGGTCGAGGGAGGACGAGAACGCCACCATGCCGTACCGGGACACCCCGCCGTACGTCGGCTTCACGCCGACCGTGCCGGTGACGGCCGCGGGCTGGCGGATGGAGCCGCCGGTGTCGGTGCCGATGGCGAGCGGCGCCTGGAAGGAGGCGAGGGCGGCGGACGACCCACCGCCGGAGCCGCCGGGGATGCGGGTGAGGTCCCACGGGTTGCCGGTCGGCCCGAACGCGCTGTTCTCGGTGCTGGACCCCATGGCGAACTCGTCCATGTTGGTCTTGCCGAGGATGACGACGTCGGCGGCCTTCAGCCGCTGGGTGACGGTCGCGTCGTACGGCGGGATCCAGCCCTCGAGGATCTTCGAACCGACCGTGGTCGGAATCCCCTCGGTGGTGAAGATGTCCTTGAGCGCGAGCGGTACGCCAGCGAGGGGGCCGAGCTTCTCCCCTCGCTCCCGCTTCTCGTCGACGGCACGGGCCTGGGCGAGCGCGCCCTCCCGGTCGATGTGCAGGAAGGCGTGCACCTTCTCGTCGACGGCCTCGATACGGGCGAGATGGGCCTCGGTGACCTGCACGGCCGTGAGCTCGCCGGCGGCGATCTTCTGGGCGATCTCGGCGGCGGTGAGCTTGATGATGTTGACGTTGCTGTCCGTCATGTCGGGTTACTCCTCCCCCAGGATCTGCGGCACCTTGAAACGCTGCTGCTCCTGGGCCGGGGCGCCGGACAGCGCCTGCTCGGGGGTGAGCGACGGACGGACCTCGTCCGCGCGCATGACGTTCGTCAGCGGCAGCGGGTGGGAGGTCGGCGGTACGTCTTGGTCGGCGACCTCGCTGACGCGGGCGACCGCGCCGATGATGTCGTCGAGCTGACCGGCGAAGTGATCGAGCTCTTCGCCCTTCAGCTCCAGACGCGCCAGCCGTGCGAGGTGGGCGACCTCCTCGCGCGTGATGCCAGGCATGCAGCGATCCTCAGGGGTGAGTGTGTGTGCTTTGGCCCAATCCTATGGCGCGCACACGACTGCCTGCGCCCGGGTTTCTGTTCTCCCACCCGCACTCTGGGGCGCCGTGCCTCCAAGGGGTCCCCTAAACGACCCGCCCCGGATCATCCGCCGCAGCCGCGGGCAGCGCGGCCCGAGGCCGCTGCCACCCCCGGGACCCGCGGGCCCGGAGCCAGGCGGTCGTCTCCTCCGCGGGCATCGCCGCGGCGACCAGCCACCCCTGAACCGCGTCGCATCCGAGGTCCCGGAGCCGCTCCCACGTCTCGTCGTCCTCCACCCCTTCGGCGACGACGAGAAGCCCCAGCGAATGAGCGAGATCGACGGTGCAGCGGACGATCTCGGCGTCCTCCGTGTCGACGGCCAGCCGGGCCACGAAGGACCGGTCGATCTTCAGCTCGCTCACGGGCAGCCGGCGCAGGTGCACCAGCGAGGAGTATCCGGTCCCGAAGTCGTCGAGCGACATCTTCACGCCGTGCCCGGTCAGCGCGGCCAGCGTGGCCGCGGCCCGGTGCGGATCCTCGAGCAGCACATGCTCCGTTATCTCCAACTGCAGGGCCCCCGCCGGGACTCCGTGCCGGGCGAGCCGCGCGGCGACCGACCCCGCGAACCCCGGCGTGTGCACATCCCGCGGCGACACATTGACCGCCACGGGCACATAAAGCCCCTGGGCCCGCCACCGGGCCACCTGCCCGAGCGCCGTCTCCAGCACGTATTCCGTGAGATGCGGCATCAGCCCGGACGACTCGGCGATCGCTATGAACTCGTCCGGCGGCACCTTCCCGCGCTCGGGATGCACCCACCGTACGAGCGCCTCGAGCCCGGCCACCTGCCCGTCGAAGCGGACCTTCGGCTGGTAGTGCAACTCGACGTCCCCGGAATCCAGCGCCCGGCGCAGATCCCCCAACAGCCCCAGCCGGTCAGGGGTGTTGGAGTCCCGCTTGGACTCGTACACCTCCACGCCCGTACGGTCCCGCTTCGCCTGGTACATCGCGACATCCGCCCGCCGCAGCAAGCCCTCCGCGTCCAGCGCGTGATCGGGGAAGACGGCGAGCCCGGCGCTGGCCTCCAGTACGAGCGTCAGCCCGTCGAGATCCAGCGGCGAACCGAGCGCGCCGACGAGGTTACGAGCCACCCGCGTCGCGGACGTCGTCGAATCGGCCACCGGCAGCAGTACGGCGAACTCGTCACCGCCGAGCCGCGCGGCCTCCGCCCCGCGCGGCAACGCCAGCCGCAGCCGATCCGCGATCTGCAACAGCAGCCGGTCCCCCGCAAGATGCCCCAGCGTGTCATTCACGGACCGGAAACGATCCAGGTCGATCAGCATTAGTGCGGAACGCGCACCGATCCGCTCGGCGTCCTCGAGCGCCGTCCAGGTGCGTTCGAGGAGCCACTGACGGTTGGGCAGCCCGGTGAGCGGGTCGCGCAGTTGTTCCTCGGCCCGGGCGCGGGCTATCCACAGACTGAAGTCGAGCGCGATGAGAGGGATCGAGAAAAGCGGCAGCAGTACGGGGAGAGACATGGCGACGACGCAGATCAGCGGGGCGATACCGAGCAGCGCCACGGCCACGAGCCCGTGTCTGACCAGTGCCGTGCGGGCGATGGTCGGCACTCCGGCACGGGGCGCATGGAGGTACCAGAGGAGCGCGCGCGTCACAGCGAGGTACGCGACTGCCACCAACACCACCTCGGGCGCGGTGTAGACGGTCCAGCTCTCCGGGTTCCAAGGCTCCTCCACGGACGGGACCCGGCCGAACACGGCCAGCACCAGCGCACCGCCGCCGATACCGAGAATGTCCACCGCGCCCTGCAGCACGCCCTGCCGCCAGCGGTGCCGCCGGGCTATGCCGACGAGCACGACGACGGTGAGGCTGACCATCCCCGCAGGCACCCAGCCGTACAGCAGCAGGACGGCGAGCGTGAGGGCCGCGCCAGAGCCCGTGCTGCCCCACCAGCGGGCGCGGCCGAGCGCCAGCAGATGGCCGACGATGAGGCCGACCAGCACGGCGAGGGACCAGCCGACGGAACCGGACGGAAAGAGCGCCTGGTGCCCGGTGAACCCCCGGAAGAAGCCCGCGCCCAGCACGAACCCGGCCGCCGCGACGACCGCGGTGGGCAGTGTGGGCCAGTGCGTCTGCCGCTCGGATTCATGGCCGGGCAGCCCGTGCCCGGAGCCGGTGCTTCCCTGGCCGGATGTTCCCAGCCCGGAACCCGTGCTCTCCCGGCCCGGCATCCCAAGTGCGGGGCGGGTCCCGGAGTTCCCGAGCTCGGAGCGGGTGCCAGGGTTCCCGAGCCCGGAGCCGGCGCTCATCTGGCCCTGCCCGCGCCCCTGTCCGCGCGGGTCCGTGCCCGGCTCCTGCCCGTCCACTCCATTGCGCTGCCCGCCCACGACTCGCTGTCCGGCGGCCCCCAGGGACGCCCCCCATCTCCGCACGCCGGTCACCCAGCGCGGGCGCAGCCGTGAGTCCGGGGCGGCGCTCTCGGTCGGTTCCATTCCCGTCCCTCTCACAGCCGGCGGTGCCCACGCCACGCGGCCCGATGCCCGACACACCCTCAACGGCACCGCGTCTGAAAACTCTTCCCCCGCTCTTGACGAGCGGGGGATGCCCCAACCGCAGCTGGGCACGGCAGGCGCACATCTCAACAGTAGGCCGCAGAAGGCTTCTACGGGCACCGGTCGTCTACCGTTGCCCGAATGCGACCCGGCCATCCGTATGCATCTGGTATGCGCCGAACGGATGGCCTTCAATCGCTACTCCTCGATCGGAAGCGCGACTTCAGCGGCTGCTTCCGGCCCTTGTTCGAGCAGAACGGCAAAGCCGTCCTCGTTCAGAACAGGCACTTTGAGTTGCATCGCCTTGTCGTACTTCGATCCAGGATTGTCACCTACGACCACGAAAGACGTCTTCTTCGAAACCGATCCGGTCACTTTCGCACCCCGGCTCTGGAGTTCCTCTTTCGCGACGTCCCGTGTGTGGTGTTCGAGCGTTCCGGTGACGACGACGGTGAGCCCTTCGAGCGGGCGCGGTCCTTCGTCCTCGCCCGAACTCTCTTCCGCCATCCGGACACCGGCGGCCCGCCACTTACGCAGTATTTCCTGGTGCCAGTCCACCGCGAACCACTCTTTCAGGGAGGCCGCGATGATCCCGCCGACTCCCTCGGTGCCGGCCAGCTCCTCCTCCGTGGCCTGCTCGATACGGTCGATCGAGCGGAACTCACGCGCCAGTGCCTCAGCCGCGACCGGTCCGACGTGACGGATCGACAAGCCGGTGAGGATACGGGCGAGCGGGCGCTGCTTGGCGGCCTCGATGTTCTCGAGCATCGCCAGCGCGTTCTTCCGCGGCCCGCCCTCCTTGTTGGCGAAGATCCAGGCGTCCTTCTCCTCACCGGTCTCCGGGTCCCGCTTCGGCAGGCCGCTGTCCTGGTCGAGCACGTAGGCCTTGATGGGCAGCAACTGCTCGATGGTGAGGTCGAAGAGGTCGCCCTCGTCTTTCAGAGGCGGCTCCGCCGGCTCCAGAGGCTTGGTCAGCGCGGCGGCGGCGACGTATCCGAAGTTCTCGATGTCGAGCGCCTTGCGTCCCGCGAGGTAGAAGAGGCGCTCGCGCAACTGGGCCGGGCACGTACGCGCGTTGGGGCAGCGCAGGTCGACGTCGCCTTCCTTCATCGGCCGCAGCGCCGTACCGCACTCGGGGCACTCGGCGGGCATCACGAACTCCCGCTCGCTGCCGTCGCGCAGATCGGCGACCGGACCGAGGATCTCCGGAATGACGTCACCGGCCTTGCGCAGCACCACCGTGTCGCCGATGAGGACGCCCTTGGCCTTGACCACGTCCTGGTTGTGCAGCGTGGCGAACTCGACCTCGGAGCCCGCCACGGTGACCGGCTCCACCTGCGCGTACGGAGTGACGCGGCCCGTACGGCCCACGCCCACACGGATGTTGACCAGCTTGGTGTTGACCTCCTCCGGCGCGTACTTCCACGCGATCGCCCAGCGCGGGGCGCGCGAGGTCGAGCCGAGGCGGCCCTGGAGGGGAATCTCGTCGAGCTTCACGACGACGCCGTCGATCTCGTGCTGCACGGAGTGGCGGTGCTCGCCGTAGTACGCGATGAACTCCCGTACGCCATCCAGGTCGTCGACCACCTTGCTGTACGGGGTCGTCGGCAGGCCCCATTCGCGCAGCAGGTCGTAGGCCCCTGAGAGCCGGTCGAGTCCGTCGAAGCCCTCTCTGGCGCCGATGCCGTGGACGACCATGTGCAGCGGGCGGGTGGCGCTGACGCGGGGGTCCTTCTGGCGCAGTGAACCCGCCGCGGCGTTGCGCGGGTTGGCGAAGGGCTTGTCTCCGGCCTCCACCAGGCGGGCGTTGAGCTCCTGGAACTTCTCCATCGGGAAGTAGACCTCGCCGCGGATCTCCACGAGGCCGGGGATGCGGTCGCCCCTGAGGCGGTCGGGGATCTCGGCGATCGTCCGGACGTTCGGCGTGATGTCCTCGCCCGTGCGGCCGTCGCCGCGGGTCGCCGCGCGGGTGAGACGGCCGTGCTCATAGGTGAGATTGACCGCGAGGCCGTCCACCTTCAGCTCGCACAGGAAGTGGTGGTCGGAGGTGCCGACCTCCTTGGCGACGCGGTCGGCCCAGGCCGCCAGCTCCGCGTCGTCGAAGGCGTTGTCCAGCGACAGCATGCGCTCGCGGTGCTGGACGGCCGTGAAGTCCGTCTCGTACGCCCCCGCGACCTTCTGGGTAGGCGAGTCGGGGGTGCGCAGCTCGGGATGCTCGTCCTCCAGGGCCTCCAGGGTGCGCAGCAGCCGGTCGAAGTCCGCGTCGCTGATGACCGGCGCGTCCTTCACGTAGTACCGGAAGCGGTGCTCCTCGATCTGCTCCGCGATCTGTGCGTGCTTCTCCCGTGCCTCGGCGGGCACGGGCCCCGCAGTCGAGCCAGTCTGTGCGTCCTTGTCGCCGGCCACCGTGTCGTCCTCCCGTTACTCTGGGTTGTCCGCGAGGGATCTCGCCGCCTGGACGCAGTGGGCGAGCGCCCGGCGTGCGTACTCGGGCGAAGCACCCGCGAGTCCGCACGTCGGAGTGACCGTGACCGACTCCGCGAGAAGCCCCGGATTCAGCCCCAGCCTGCGCCACAGCGTCCTGACACCCATGACGCTACCGGCAGGGTCTGACAATGGTCCGTCCGTGCCCGGAACGACGCCCGCGAACAGCTTCGTGCCCCCCTCCACTGCTTCCCCGATCGCGTCGTCGTCACGCTCGGTGAGGAGCCCGAAGTCGAAGGAGATCGCGGTGACCCCGGCCCGCCGCAGCAGGGCGAACGGGACGTCGGGGGCGCAGGTGTGCAGGACGACGGGCCCGCCGTCCTGCACGCCGGCGACGTCCCGCAGCGTGCTCTCGGCGACCTGGCGGTCCACGGCCCGGTGGGTGCGGTAGCCGCTGGCGGTCTTCACCTGGCCGCGCAGCACGGAGACGAGCGAGGGCTCGTCGAGTTGCAGCACGATCTCGGCGCCGGGCACCCGCCGACGTACGTCGTCGAGGTGGGCGCGCAGTCCCTCGGCGAGCGATCCGGCGAGATCCCGGCAGGCTCCGGCGTCGGACAGCGCGGCCTCGCCGTTCTTCAGCTCCAGCGCCGCCGCGAGCGTCCAGGGCCCCACCGCCTGCACCTTCAGCGGCCCCTCGTATCCCTGCGTGAACTCCTCCAGCGCGTCGAGATCCTGGCCGAGCCACGACCTGGCCCGCCGGGTGTCCCGCCCCGGCCGGTCCCCGATCCGCCATCCGCTGGGCTCCACGCGCGCGTACAGCTCGACCAGCATCCCGGCGGTCCGCCCGATCATGTCGGCCCCGGGCCCCCGGGCAGGCAGCTCCGCCAGATACGGCATCCCCGTCTCCGGCCCCTCGAAAGTGCCGGTCACGGTTTTGGCGGCCTCCCGGGCGTCCTCGCCCGGCATCGACCCGATGCCGGTCGCGGGGCCGGGCCTGAACTCGCGTTGGCTGGGGGTCCGGGGGGCTTCCCCCGGGAAAATGGTGTCGCTCACTCGGGAAGTGTCGCTCACCCCGGAAGCGTACGGAATCCGTACGGGATCCTCGTGCCGCGGTCAGCGCCCCGGCCGCACCGTCAGGTCGTGGACCTCCGCGTCCCGGGGCAGGTCGAGGGCCATCAGGATCGTCGTCGCCACCGTTTCGGGGTCGATCCACTTCGAGGGGTCGTACTCCTTGCCCTCCTGCTGGTGGACCTTGGCCTGCATGGGGCTGGCGGTACGGCCCGGGTAGACGGAGGTGACGCGGACGCCGTTCGTGTGCTCCTCGTGGCGCAAGGAGTCGGCGAGGGCCTTCAGGCCGTGTTTGGAGGCGGCGTACGCGGACCATTCGCGGCCGGCGTTGAGACCGGAACCGGAGTTGACGAAGATCACATGCCCTTGGGCGGCGCGGAGTTGGGGCAGGAAGTGCCGGGTCAGCTCGGCGGGCGCGATCAGGTTGACGTTCAGCTGGTGGCGCCAGGTCTTGGGGGTCAGCTCGCCGACCGTCCCGAGGTCGATGACGCCCGCGATATGCATGAGCGAGTCGATCCGGTCGGGCAGCGTCTGGTGCGAGAACGCCCAGGACAGTCGGTCCGGGTCCGCGAGGTCGCCGACGAGGGTCTTGGCCCCCGGGAACTCTGCGGCCAGCTCCTTCGCGCGGCCCGCGTCGCGCGCGTGCAGCACGAGTTCGTCCCCGCGCGCATGAAGGCGGCGGGCGACGGCCGCGCCGATACCGGAACCGGCCCCGGTGATCACATGTGTAGCCATGCCCGCCATGCTCGCATCACCGCTGGCCCAACGACTCCTCCAGGTACGCCAGCGCTCCCACCGGCTCCTCGGCGAAGAACACCAGGTCGGTCAGCGGCACCGGCAGGAAGCCTTCGTCCTCCATGCGCCGGAACTGCTCCTTGAGGCCGTCGTAGAAGCCCGCCGTGTTGAGCAGCACCACCGGCTTGGTGGTGTGGCCGTGCTTCTTCAGCTCCAGGATCTCCGTCGCCTCGTCCAGCGTGCCGGTCCCGCCGACCATGATCACCACGGCGTCGGCCTTCTCCAGAAGCAGTCTCTTCCGCTCGGCGAGATCGCGCGCCACCACCATCTCGTCGGCGTCCGGCCGCGTCCTGGCCGCCAGGAACTCCACGGAGACCCCGATCAGCCGCCCACCCGCCTCCTGCACCCCGTCGGCGACGACCTTCATGAGCCCGACATCCGAACCGCCCCACACCAGGGCATGCCCACCCTTGCCGAGCAGTTCGGCGAACTCGCGGGCGGGACGCGTATAGCGCGCGTCGAGGTCGGCGGCCGAGAGGAAGACGCAGATGTTCATGGCTTCACGGTACGGGCCACCTCTGACATGTGGGTCACGCGGAGCTTCGACTGACCGTGCGGCAGCTTCTCCCAGTCGTCCATGAACTGGGCCGAAAGGCCGTGTTTCGCGGCCAGTTGGACCAGCGTCTCGGTGCGGTAGTAGAAGTCCTCGTGCAGCACCTGGTGTTCGCGGCCCTCGGTCCGGTCGAAGGTGAAGTCGAACCACCCGCCGGGCGCGAGTACACGGCCCACGTTGGCGAGACACTGCTCGATGACGTCCGGCGGCGAATGCGAGAACACGCTGTGCGCGTGCATCACGTCGAAGGACGCGTCGGGCAGGAAGGCGAAGGTCAGATCGTCCGTGAGCGTCAGATGGGGCAGCTTGTCCTGGAGACCTTCTCGTACGAGGGTGTCCTGGGCCGCGATCAGGATGTCCGGCGAGATGTCGATCCCGTAGTAGTTGCCGCTCTCCAGGTAGTCGATGAACAGCCGCCCGGCGCGCAGGTTCCCGCAGCCGATCTCCAGCATCCTGTGCTGCGGCTTCAGGCCGTGCCCCACCAGGTAGTCGAACTGCATGCGCCCGAGCTTCGCCCACCGCTCGCGTGACGGGTTGTGGCCCACCGCCGCCTCCGTGCTGCGCGCGGCGTCGGAGGCCATCACAGCCCGGTAGTACGCGATGTGGTCGCGGTACCTGAGCCGCAACCAGGCGTCACGCGCGGCCCGGCGGGCGTACGGGGGCACCTTCTTGGGGTTCCGCAGCGCGTAAGTCACTTGGTGGGCAAGGCTCTTGCGGTAGCGGCTCAGTCGTGTGGCTCCCATAGGGACTCCTGATCCAGACGATGTCAGGGAAGAATCCGCCGGCGACGTGCGCTTGCACCCGGTGAGACCCCTACGCGAGGAGCCGGAACGTGACCGCAGGCCACCGCATCACCATCGAGCAGGGCACCGAGCACGTACGCGTGGTGCACGACGGGCAGGTGCTCGCGGAGAGTACACGCCCCTTGCTGCTGCGCGAAACTGGCTTGCCCGTGCGCTATTACCTGCCTATGGAGGACGTACGCACCGAATTGCTGACGCCCTCGGACACCCACACCCACTGCCCCTTCAAGGGCGACGCGTCCTACTGGTCAGTGCCCGGCGCCCCCGACCTCGTCTGGACCTACCCGGACCCGAAGCCGGAGGTCGCGGAGATCAAGAACCACGTGTGCTTCTACGAAGTGAAAGTCATCTGACCGAAACCAGGCCGGCCAGGCCGACCAAGCCACCAACCTGGCCGACTAGGCGACCGCAGTCGTCGCCCGCACCGTAGTGGCGATCGTCGCCGAGCCCACCACCCGCGTGCCGTCGTACAGGACGATCGCCTGGCCGGGGGCGACGCCGCGGACGGGCGCGGTGAAGGTGACCTCCAGGGAGCCGTCGACAAGTTCGGCCGTGACCGTCGTCTCGCCTCCGTGAGCGCGGAGTTGGGCCGTGTAGGTGCCGGGGCCGGTGGGGGCCGCGCCGCACCAGCGGGGCTTGATGGCCGTCAGGGCGCGGACGTCCAGGGAGGCCGCGGGACCCACGGTCACCGTGTTGTTCACCGGCGAGATGTCGAGGACGTAGCGCGGCTTGCCGTCGGGGGCGGGCGTGCCGATGCGGAGCCCCTTGCGCTGGCCGATCGTGAAGCCGTACGCGCCCTCGTGGGTGCCCACCTTGTCACCCGACTCGTCGACGATGTCGCCCTCCGACTTGCCCAGCCGGTTCGCAAGGAAGCCCTGGGTGTCGCCGTCGGCGATGAAGCAGATGTCGTGCGAGTCCGGCTTCTTGGCGACGGCAAGGCCCCGGCGCTCGGCCTCGGCGCGGATCTCGTCCTTCGTCGTGACCGTGTCGCCGAGCGGAAAGAGAGCGTGCGCGAGCTGGCGGTCGTCGAGGACTCCGAGGACGTACGACTGGTCCTTGGCCATGTCGGAGGCGCGGTGCAGCTCGCGCGTGCCGTCGTCGTTCACGATCACCTTGGCGTAGTGACCGGTGCAGACGGCGTCGAAGCCCAGGGCGAGGGCCTTGTCGAGCAGGGCCGCGAACTTGATCTTCTCGTTGCAGCGCAGGCAGGGGTTCGGGGTGCGCCCGGCCTCGTACTCGGCGACGAAGTCCTCGACCACGTCCTCCCGGAAACGCTCGGCGAGGTCCCATACGTAGAAGGGGATGCCGATCACGTCCGCGGCGCGGCGGGCGTCGCGCGAGTCCTCGATGGTGCAACAGCCACGCGCGCCCGTGCGGAACGATTGCGGGTTCGCCGAAAGGGCGAGGTGGACACCGGTCACGTCGTGGCCGGCTTCCGTGGCGCGGGCGGCGGCGACGGCGGAGTCCACACCGCCGGACATGGCGGCGAGTACGCGAAGGGGGCGCTGTGAGATCTCTGTCATAACGCTTCCAGGGTACGGGTCTCCGGGAACCGGGGCCCGCGGGTATCCGTTGGCCCTTTCATGGGAGAGGACTGGACGAATCAGTGGTCAGGTCTGCGGGCGGCGGACTCCCGGGAGGAGTCCCGGCAGGAGCCCCGCCCGGAGTCCCCTCAGCCCCGGCCGGAGTCCCCCCGCAGACACCGCCGGGAGAAGGAGGCAGGGCGGCCCATCGGCCGGCGGGCGCTGATCGTCGGTGGGGCCGCGGCTGCCGTGGGCGGGGCCGTGCTGGGCTGGGACCAGATGGCGCAGGACGGCGCCATGCGCGAGGGGATGGCCCGGGACATGTGGAAGGTGCCCGGCATGCGCAAGCCGCGGAAAGAGGGAGAGGTCGACTTCACGGGCGCCCAGTGGGTCGCCGCGTCCTCGGCGAACTGGCGGATGGCGGACCGGCCCGCCGACTACACGATTGACATGGTCATCATCCATGTCACGCAGGGCAGTTTCGACTCGGCGGTGAAGGTCTTCCAGAATCCGGCACACGGCGCGGCGGCGCACTACATCTTCCGCAAGGACGGGCATGTCGCCCAAATGATCCGCGAGCTGGACGTGGCGTACCACGCGGGGAACCGGGAGTACAACGAGCGGAGCATAGGCATCGAGCACGAGGGCTTCGTGGACCGTCCGGAGGACTTCACGGACGAGATGTACCGCGCGTCGGCACAGCTGACCGCCCGGCTCTGCGCGCGGCACAAGATACCCGTGGACCGGAAGCACATCATCGGCCACATCGAGGTGCCGGAGGCGACCCACACGGACCCCGGGGACGGCTGGGACTGGGACAAGTACATGCGGCTGGTACGTGCGGCGCGCAGCGCAAACGCGTGAGCGCACCGAACTTCGGCGAGCCCGCTTAGCTCAGCCCTGCCGTCCGCGCCCTCTCCACCGCCGGGCCGATCGCCTTGGCCACCGCTTCGACGTCGGCCTCCGTGGAGGTGTGGCCCAGGGAGAAGCGGAGGGTGCCGCGGGCCAGGTCCGGGTCGGCGCCCGTGGCGAGGAGGACATGGCTGGGCTGGGCCACGCCCGCCGTGCACGCCGAGCCGGTGGAGCACTCGATGCCCTGGGCGTCCAGGAGCAGCAGCAGTGAGTCGCCCTCGCAGCCGGGGAACGTGAAGTGGGCGTTCGCGGGCAGTCGGCCCTCGCCGGCCGGGTCGCCGCCGAGGATGGCGTCGGGGACGGCCTTGCGTACGGCGTCGACCAGGTCGTCCCGCAGCGCACCGATCTCCCGGGCGAACCACTCGCGCTGCTCGGCGGCGGTCCGCCCGGCGACGGCGAACGCGGCGACGGCGGGCACGTCCAGAGTCCCGGAGCGGACGTGACGCTCCTGGCCACCGCCGTGCAGGACGGGTACGGGACTGTGCTCGCGGCCGAGGAGCAGAGCACCGATGCCGTACGGGCCGCCGATCTTGTGACCGGAGACGGACATCGCGGCGAGCCCGGAAGCACCGAAGTCGACCGGAAGCTGGCCGAAGGCCTGGACGGCATCGGCATGCAGCGGGATGTCGAACTCGGCGGCGACATCGGCCAGTTCACGGACCGGCAGCACCGTGCCGATCTCGTTGTTCGCCCACATGATCGTGGCGAGCGCCACATCGTCGGGGTTACGGGCGATGGCCTCGCGCAGGGCTTCGGGGTGGACGCGGCCGTACGCGTCGACCGGGAGGTACTCGACTGTGGCGCCCTCGTGTTCGCCGAGCCAGTGCACGGCGTCGAGGACGGCGTGGTGCTCGACGGGGCTGGCCAGGACCCGGGTGCGGGCCGGGTCGGCGTCGCGGCGGGACCAGTACAGGCCCTTGACGGCGAGGTTGTCGGCCTCGGTGCCGCCCGAGGTGAAGACCACCTCGCTGGGGCGTGCGCCGAGGGCTGCCGCCAGGGTTTCGCGGGCTTCCTCGACGGTTCGCCGCGCGCGGCGGCCGGCTGCGTGCAGGGACGAGGCGTTGCCGGCGACGCTCAGCTGGGCGGTCATTGCCTCGACCGCCTCCGGGAGCATCGGGGTGGTCGCGGCGTGGTCGAGGTATGCCATGGTGGCCCAATTCTAGAGCCCGCCGATGTGTGACTCCGCTGGGCCAGTCCGTCAGCCGCCGAGGCTCCACGACAACGTGTTGTCAGCCGACATGAAGGCCGCCAGGACCAGGAGGTCGGCGATGCCGAGGCCCAGGCCGAGGTAGGCGCGGCGGGGCCGGGTGGTGTTGCGGTAGAGGGCCACGGATGCCAGGGCTATGGCGATGGGGCCCAGGAAGATGTTGAAGACCAGGAGGCCCACGAGTCCGAGGATGAAGGACGCCACGGCCATGCCGTCGGCGTCGCGACGGACGGCGTTACGGCGCTGGGGCGCGGCGGTGGTCAGTTGCATGGGTCTGCTCCCAACAGGCGTAGGGACGTTGTCAGTTGGTGTTCTCGCGGCGGCGCGAGTGACGCTCGCGGGCCGCGAACACGGCCAGCCAGGCGCCGATGACCGCGGCGGCGACGAGGGTGACGGGGAGCGGCGCGTGGGCCACGGTGCCCAGGACGACGCCCAGCAGCAGGAGTGCCGCGACGAGGAACAGCATGGGATGCCTCTCGTGATGTCGTGGGGTCGTGTTCGTTGGTCGGTTGAAGTTCGCAAGTCGGTGAACGCTTGTAGTTACAGTCGTTCACTGACTAACGAGTCTAGCGCGTCCCTGACTTTTCAAATCACAGAGAACAGTTGTTAACTGCATGGCATGAGTCACACACTCGGCGTCCGACAGGCCCGAAAGCAGAAGACGAGGCAGGCGTTCCTGGACGCCGCGCTGAGCCTGCTGGAGGAGCAGAGCCTCAGCAGTCTGGGGCTGCGCGAGGTCACCAGGGCCGTGGGCGTCGCCCCGACCGCCTTCTACCGGCACTTCCCCTCGACGGCGGATCTAGGGGTGGCCCTGGTCGAGGAGGCGCTGGGCAGCCTGCACACGGTGATCGCCGGCACGGTGTCCGCGGCCGGTGACGGCGACGAACGTATCCAGCGCGCCGTCGAGCTGATCGCCCGTCACGTACGCGAGTACCCAGCCCACATCCGCTTTATCGCCCGCGAACGGAACGGCGGGGTCCAGAAAGTCCGGGCCGCGATCGCGGAGCAACTCGCCCGGTTCACCGACGAGGTGAGGACCGCGCTGGCCGAACACCCGGAGTCGGCCGGCTGGAGCGACGACGACCTGCTGATGCTCGCGGGCCTGTACGTCGACCAGATGCTGATGACCGCCTCCAACCTCCTGGACGCGTCCCCCGAGGAGCAGGACCAGGTCCTCCGGGTGGCGACCCGCCGGATGCGCCTGATCGCCGTCGGACGCCGGCACTGGCTGGGGTGACCTCCCCCGCGCAAGGACGCGCACGCAGGATGGCGAAAGGGCGCGTACGAAGCTGCCGTACGCGCCCTTTCGCCATCCTGCGCGCAACGGGCCTGCGCGCAACAGGCCTGCGTGCAATAGGTCAGAGCCTGACCCGTGCGAGCTGTCGCGACTGCGCCACCAGCCGGTCCGCGCTGTCCCAGACCTCGGCGTCCTCCTCCAGGAAACCGCCGGCGAGGTTGCGCGTGGTGATCGAGACCCGCAGCGGACCCGGCGCCGGACGGCAGCGGATGTGCACGGTCAGCTCGACGGTCGGGACCCAGCCGGACAGGCCCAGTTCGAAGGCGGTCGGCGGCAGCGCGTCGACCGCGAGCAGCAGCGAGAGGGGGTCTGCGTCCCGGCCGTCGGCGAGCCCGAACCAGGCCCGCATCTCCCCCTTGCCGGACGGCGAACCGAGGGCCCAGCCCAGGGTGGAGGGGTCGAGCTTGAGCATCAGCCGGTCGGTGATGGCGGAGCTGCCGGGTACGGGACCGGGCGAGTCGGCGGGCCCGAAGCACTGGTCGAGCGGCGGAATCGCGGGCGGCTTCGCCATCGTCCGTACGTCGTCGGGGAGCGCGTCCAGGTCCCCGTAGGAGGCGAGGACGCGGATCCGTTCGACCTCCCGGCCCGCGTCGTCGTACTGGAAGAGGGAGGCCTGACCCGTCGACAGGGTGCGGCCGGTGCGTACGACATCCGTGCGGACGACTGCCGGACCCGGCTCGGACGCGGTCAGGTAGTGCGCGGAAACGGTGAACGGGTCGCCGTGCGGCAGGGCGTCCGCGAGTGCGCGGCCCAGAACGGCCAGCAGGTAACCGCCGTTGACGGCGTTGATGATCGTCCATCCGGCAGACAGGTCGATGTCGTAGACGCCGGGGGCGCGGCGCGTGACCGCGGTGTCGCGGTCGAACTCGCTGTCGCCGATCGCTGCCTGTACGAGAGCTGCTTCTGACATGCCTGAACGGTACAACAACTAACTACTAAGCAGTAGCTTTTGAGATGTCAGCCACGTGACATCTCCCCCGCGCACCACATCTCTCCCCGCGCACAGAAGCGGGAGAGCGCGTGTGCGCTCTCCCGCTTCCGTATGCGTGGGCTGCTACTTGGCGTCCTCGGGCTCCTCGCCCGTCGCCTCCGCCCGGGCCTTCTGCGCCGCGTCCGCCGACACCACCGCGTCCGGTACCAGCTCCACCGCCTCCTTGGCGGCCGTCAGCAGCACCGTGTCCTGCGGCGCCTGGTCCTCGGCGTTCTCCGGGTGGTGGCAGGCCACCTGCTGACCGGGCTTCAGCTCGAGGAGCGGCGGCTCCTTGGTCGTACAGATCTCCGTGGCCTTCCAGCACCGGGTGTGGAAGCGGCAGCCGCTCGGCGGCGAGATCGGCGAGGGCACATCGCCCTTGAGCAGGATGCGCTCGCTCTTGGCGGCCCGGCGCCGGGGGTCCGGGATGGGCACGGCCGACATCAGCGCCTTGGTGTACGGGTGCATCGGCGCCTTGTAGAGCGACTCACGGTCCGCGAGCTCGACGATCTTGCCGAGGTACATCACCGCGATACGGTCCGAGACATGGCGTACGACGGACAGGTCGTGCGCGATGATCACGTACGTCAGGCCCAGCTCCTGCTGGAGGTCGTCCAGCAGGTTCACGACCTGCGCCTGGATCGACACGTCCAGGGCGGAGACCGGCTCGTCCGCCACCACCAGCTTCGGGTTGAGCGCGAGCGCGCGGGCGATGCCGATGCGCTGGCGCTGGCCGCCGGAGAACTCGTGCGGATAGCGGTTGTAGTGCTCGGGGTTGAGGCCGACCACCGAAAGGAGCCGCTGGACCTCCTTCTTGATGCCGCCCTCGGGCGTGACGCCCTGGAGCTTGAAGGGGGCCCCGATGATGGTGCCGATCGTGTGGCGCGGGTTCAGCGACGAGTACGGGTCCTGGAAGATCATCTGGACGTCGCGGCGCATCGGGCGCATACCACTGACGCCCAGGTGCGTGATGTCCCTGCCCTCGAACTCCACGGTGCCCGCGGTCGGTTCGAGCAGCCGGGTGATCAGCCGGCCCATCGTCGACTTGCCGCAGCCCGACTCGCCGACGACGCCGAGCGTCTCGCCGGACTTGACCTCGAAGTCGATGCCGTCGACCGCGCGCACCGCGCCGACCTGCCGCTGGAGCAGGCCCTTGCGGATCGGGAAGTGCTTCTGGAGCCCGGTCACCTTCAGCAGGGTCTCGCCGGGGGCGGCGTCCTTGGTGAGGGTCGTCCCCGCGGCCGGCTTCGGGCCCGCGCCGTCGCTCTGTGCGGATGTGGTCACTGCCGCGTCCTCGGGTTTCTCACTCACAGCTTGGGCGCAATCTCTTCGGTCCAGATACGCTCCCGCTGCTCCTGCGTCATATGGCAGGCGGCCCAGTGCTGGCTGCCGACCTCGGTCAGCTCGGGGCGGACCGTGCGGGTGACGTTGTCCTTGGGGACGTCCGCGTACGGGCAGCGCGGGTTGAAGGCGCAGCCCGACGGGATGTTGATCAGCGAGGGCGGGGAGCCCTTGACCGGGATGAGCCGCTCCTGCTGTTCGCGGTCGAGGCGCGGCATCGAGCCCAGCAGGCCCCAGGTGTAGGGGTGGCGGGGCTCGTAGAAGACCTTCTCGGCGGGGCCACGCTCGACGCAGCGGCCGCCGTACATCACCAGGAGATCGTCGGAGAGCTCGGCGACGACGCCCAGGTCGTGGGTGATGATGATGACCGCGGAGCCGAACTCCTTCTGCAGATCCCGGATCAGGTCGAGGATCTGCGCCTGGACGGTCACGTCCAAGGCGGTCGTCGGCTCATCCGCGATGAGCAGTTCGGGGTTGTTGACCAGCGACATCGCGATCATCGCGCGCTGGCGCATACCGCCGGAGAACTCGTGCGGGTAGCCGTCGACGCGCTTGTCCGGCTGCGGAATGCCCACACGGTCGAGCATCTCGATCGCACGCCGCCGTGCGGTCTTCTTGTCGACGTCGTGGTGTATGCGGTACGCCTCCACGATCTGGTGGCCGATCGTGTAGTACGGGTGCAGCGCCGACAGCGGGTCCTGGAAGATCATCGCCATCTCGCGGCCACGCAGTTTGCGTACGTGGTCGGGGTCGGCGGTGAGCAGTTCCGTGCCGTCCAGCCAGATCTCGCCGGAGATCTGCGCCTTGCGCTTGCCGTACTGGCCGGTGGTGTGCAGGCCCATGATGCCGAGCGAGGTCACCGACTTGCCGGAGCCGGACTCGCCCACGATGCCGAGGGTCTTGCCCTTCTCCAGCGAGAAGCTGAGCCCGTCGACGGACTTGACCAGTCCGTCGTCGGTCGGGAAGTGCACCTTCAGGTCGCGGACTTCGAGGAAGGCGGTCGGGGCGGGCGAGTCCTTGACGGGCTCGCCCAGCGCCGACCCGCTCTTGCTGAGTTCGGTCATGCGAGCCTCACTCGGGGGTCGATCACGGCGTACAGGATGTCCACGACGAGGTTGGCGACGATCACCGCGAGCGAGGTGATCAGCGTGACGCCCAGGATCACCGGGAGGTCCTTGTCGCTGATCGCCTTGAGCACGGCGGCGCCGAGGCCCGGCAGGCTGAACGTGGTCTCGGTCAGGATGGCGCCGCCGATCAGAGCACCGAGGTCCATGCCGAGCATGGTCAGGATCGGCGTCATGGTGGAGCGCATGGCGTGCTTGCCTATGACGACGGGTTCGCGCAGGCCCTTGGCTCGGGCGGTGCGGATGTAGTCCTCGCCCATGATCTCCAGCATGGTCGCTCTGGTGATACGGGCGTACATGGCCGCGTAGAGGAAGGCGAGGGTGATCCAGGGCAGGATCATGCCGCCCAGCCAGCCGCCGAAGCTCTCCTCGAGCGGGACGTATTGGGCGTCGAGCCAGCCGAGTCCGTAGCTGAAGATCGCCAGCGACAGCAGGCCGGTGAAGTAGATGGGGAGCGAGACGCCGCCGAGGGCGACGACCATCGCGCCGCGGTCCCACAGGGAGCCGCGCTTGAGCGCGGAGAGCACGCCCGCCGCGACACCGAACAGCAGCCACAGAACGGCGGCACCGAGCGCGAGGGCCAGGGTGACCGGGAAGCGGTCGGTGAGCACCGGCCAGATGGCCTGCTCGTTGCGGAAGGAGTAGCCGAAGCACGGCGCCGCGCACTCCGTGACGTCACCGCCGGCCGCGTACGTGCGACCCGCGAAGAGGCCTTTGAAGAACTCCCAGACCTGCACGAGGATCGGATCGGCGAGGCCGAGCTTCTGCCGCACGTCCTCGATGGCCTGCGGGTCGGCCTGCTTGCCCACGAACATCGTGGCCGGGTCCACGCCCGCCCACCTGGGGACGAGGAAGAAGATGCAGAAGACCACCAGAATGATGACCACCAGCATCACTGCGGCGGCGAAGAGCCGCCTGAAGAGGTATGCGAGCACTGCTCTCGGCCCGGCGGCGGACCGTGGGCCACCGGAGGTCTTCCGGTGGCCCACGGGTTACGCCGCGCCGGCCTTCACCTGCCTTTCGTGCCGTATGGCGGGTGCGCCGGTCGGAATTACTTCTTGAGGCCCAGGTTCACGAAGTCGTACTGACCGCTGTAGTTGTCGGTCGTGTAGACGTTCGCCAGGTTGGATCCGCGCCAGTTGATGAACTTCTCGAAGACGAAGGGCAGGTAGTAGCCGCCCTCCATGACCTTGTGGTTGATCTCCGTGGAGATCTGCTCCTTCTTCGCCTCGTCCAGCTCGGTGACGTAGTCGGCGAAGAGGCCGTCGATCGTCTTGTCGTCGATCATCGCGAAGTTGTTGTTGCCGCTCTCAAGGATGTACTTGCTGTTCCACAGCGGCAGACCGAAGCCCTGGACGGTCGGGAAGTCAGGACCCCAGCCCATGATGATGATGCCGTAGCCCTTCTTCTTCACGTTCTCGGGGCTGCCGATGATGCCGGTGGTCTGCGCACCGTCGTACTGGTCGATCTCGACGTCGATGCCGACCTTCTTCAGGGACGCCTGCAGCGACTCGGCGGTGGCCACCTCGACCGGCTTGTTGTTGCGGACCGCGATGGTGGTCTTGAAGCCGTTCGGCTGACCGCAGGCCTTCAGCTCTTCCTTGGCCTTGGCGACGTTGCCCTTCTTGTCCGCACCGGCCATGTCGTACGGGTCGTACTTCTGGCCCTCGGCGCCCGGCACGGACGGCGGCAGCATGTTGGTACCGATGTCGCCACCGGCGACCGGGCCACCGCGCGCGGTCTGCAGCGACTCGTGGTCGGCGCCGTAGATCACGGCCTTGCGGCAGTGGATGTTGTCGAACGGCTTGACCGTCTGCGGGAAGACCGCGTAGCGGACGTAGCCGGAGACCGGGTTGTCCAGGTTGCCCTTGTGCTCCTTCAGGGCAGTGGTGCGGCCCTGCGGGGACATGCCGGTCTGGTTGATGTCCAGGTCGTAGTCGCCGTTGATCAGGCGCTGGTCCATGTCATTGGCGTTGGTGAACAGCGTCAGCGAGATCTTGTCCGGGTAGGCCTTGCGGACCGGGTCCGAGGCCTGCTTCCAGTTCTCGTTGCGGACCAGGACCAGCTTCTTGTTCGGCGTGTACGACTGGAACTTGTACGGGCCGGACGAGAACGGCTTCAGGCCGTACTTGGACTTGGTGTCCTTGTCCTGACGGACCGGCGAGGCGAAGGCCATGCCGAGCATGTCCTCGAAGTCCGAGTTGGCCGCGGGCAGGTTGAAGACGATGGTCTTGTCGTCGGGCGTCTCGATCGCCTTCAGACCCAGCTTGTCCGGGGACTTGTCCTTGTAGGGGCCCGGGTACTCGCCCTTCGGGTCGAGCACGTCCTTCAGGTAGACCGGGCCGCCGGACAGCACGTCCTGCGCCCACTGGCGCTCGATGCCGTACTTGACGTCCTTGGAGGTGATCGGCTTGCCGTCCTCCCAGGTCACCCCGTCACGCAGCGTGTACGTGTACGTCTTGCCGTCGTTGGTGATCTTCGCCGTGCTGGTGGCGAGGTCCGGGGTGACCTCGGCGCCCTTCGCTCCGGGCTCCGCCTTGCCGGTCACCAGCGTGCGGCTGTAGTAGCGCATGAAGTTCCAGGCGAAGCCGTAGTAGCCGCGCGTGGTGTCCCACGAGTCGGCGTCCTGGACGCCGGCGAACTTCAGCTCGCCGCCCTTCTTGGCCTCGGAAGCCTGGGCGACCTTGTTGTTGGCGGCGTCGAAGCCGGCCGCGCCGCCTTCCCCGCCGTCGTCGGTGCCGCCGCCGCCGCACGCCGCCGTGGCCAGCAGCGCAGCGGCCAAGGCTGCGGCGGCCACGGCCTTTTTACGCCGCCCTTTGGTGCGTTGGGTAATCACTCGGATCCTCCGTGTGTGTAGCGGCCCGCCGACAGTGACGGGCCCTGGGGGTACGGCAGTTCAGCGGGAACCCTTCGGATCCAGCGCGTCGCGCACGCCGTCGCCGAAGAGATTGAAGGCAAGCACGGTGATGAAGATCGCCAGACCCGGGATCACCATGTACATGGGATCCGAGTCGTAGTAGTCGATCGCGCTCGAGAGCATCTGCCCCCAGGAGGCGGTGGGCGGCTTGACGCCCACACCCAGGAAGCTGAGGGCCGCTTCGGTGAGGATGTTGGTCGGGATCATCATCGTCGTGTACACGATGATGGGCGCGACGAGGTTGGGCAGCAGCTCCTTGAACAGGATGTACAGCCGCCCGGCGCCGAGACTGCGGGCGGCCTCGACGTACTCGCGCTCACGCAGCGAGAGTGTCTGGCCGCGCACCACGCGTCCGACATAGGGCCAGCCGAAGAAGCCGATCACCAGGATCATCACGAAGATGCGCACGCCTGTGCCGGTGAGGCCCAGCATCTCGTTCGGCATGACCGAGACCAGCGCGATGATGAAGAGCAGCTGAGGGAACGCCAGCAGACCGTCCATCACACGGCTGATGACCGCGTCCAGCCAGCCGCCGAAGTAGCCGGCGAGAACACCCAGAACCGTGCCGAGCACCACCGCGACGAGGGCGGACAGGAAGCCGACCAGGAGCGAGATACGGGCGCCGTAGACGATCCGGGCGAACACGTCACGCCCGTTGACCGGTTCGACGCCGAAGGGGTGGTCCGCGCTGATGCCGCCCAAGGAGCCTTTGGGAGTCGAGAAGAGAGGGTCGATCAGATCCTCGTGGTGCGTCTCGGGGTCCTGCCCGACCAGGTTGGTGATCACCGGTGCGAGCAGTGCGATCGCGATCAGTACGAGCACGACGATGCCGCCCGTCAGGGCCAGCTTGTCGCGCTTGAGGCGCTCCCAGGCGATCCGGCCGAGGGAACGCCCCTGTACCGCCTTGCCCTCGGCGGAGCCGGCGAGCACCGCCTCCTCGGCAGCACTCGGGGCCGCTTCCGCGGTCGGCTCGTGCAATGGTGCCGTCATCGTGGCAGCGACCCCTCTCAACCGGCTGTAGCCGGCCCCCACATGCCGCTTGTAAGCGGCGTGATCAGTCCGTCGTACACAGGGGCGAACACCCCCGAAGCCGGAGTCTTCAACGGTTCAGCGATCTGTTGCCAGACCTGGCGGTGAATGGATGCCTAAACGTGATGCTGTCTCGGACGTTCCGTTATCCGAACGGTATGTAGCGAGCTCCGGACGCGGGACAGTTGATACTCAAGAGTCACACGCCGCGTTTACTCGCGTAGATCGGGACAATAAACCCGAACCGGATCCGAAGTCGAATCGAGGTCGAACAGAAGCCGAACGTGCGGGTCAGACAGGGCAGCCGGGGTCAGCCGGGCCCGGAAAGAGTCCGACGGCGCGTCAATACGAGCGTGACAGTACGAGCCTGGCATTACGAGCGGGTCAGTACGAGAGGTCAGTAAGAATCCGGGTAGCCGTAGCCGCCCGCCACCGGTGCCTGTGCGGGGGCCGCGTGGGCCTCGCGGTCGTAGAACGGTCGCGTCATGGCCCGCATCCACATGGCCACCGGGTCGTACTCGTCGGACATCGCGACGGTCGACACCGGCAGCCCTTCCGGCACGGCACCGATCGACTGCTGCATCATCGCCCGCACCGAGTCCACGGCGGGCGGACTCGTGTCGTACACATCGAGGCCGATGGCCAGATACGGGGCGCCCAGCGCGGGCTGTACCCAGGCGCGGCGCAGCGAGCGCACGGCGGCGGTGCGATGCGCGTTCTGTGCGAGGAGGGCGTAGAACTGCGGGAGTTCGATGCTCGGCTCGGCCATCCGGAGCGGTCCCGCGGGCTGCCGCTCCATCCCGGTGGCGATACGGCGCAGGTCGAGCCAGGGGACGCCGACGCCGCCGCCGGGCGCGTGCGGGTTCAGCCACAGGCCGTAGTGGTCGGGGTAGAGGGTGCGGGCCACATCGAGACCGTCGACGACTTCGTACGAACGGTTCCAGCCGCTGGCCGAGAGCTCCTGGGCGGAGGTGACGCAGGGCGCGTAGCTGAAGCCCTCCACCTCCATGTTCCCGTACTGGGCGTCCGGTGAGCCGGCCTGGCCGTGCCAGAGCAGCATCCAGATCTGGCCCGCCGAAGGGGTCGCGAGCGCCCGCAGGAGCGCCTCGTAGGCGTCGTAACGCCCGGGCGTGACCTGGCGCAGCATGTGCTCGACCTGCCCGGCCGCGATGCCGCTGGCGCTCACCTGTACCGCCCCTTCGTGAAGTTGACTCGGATATGAAACCAGCTTATGCGCTGCGCTGGCTTGAGCAGTTGTCGCTGGCCTCCGCTGTAAGTGCCGATTTGAGCTCGGGGCTCCTTGTTGATTGCGGGCTGCGGGTGCGTCGTGGCTGATCGCTCCCCCACTCTCGGCTTCTCCCCCACTCTCGGCTTCGCTCGAGCGGGGGGACCCCCATGAGCGGGGGGACCCCCATCGCGGCGGAGCCGCATATTGATGCAGCCCCGCGCCCCTGAAGGGGCTCCTACAGCTGGCCTGTGTAGAAGGGGCGGACCCGTTCTCGTAGCCAGGTGGTTACTGGGTCTGCCGCTGCTTCCAGGAAGACCAGGTTTACTGGCCAGGGGGCTGGGGCTCGGGTTAGGGCTCTGCCCAAGGCGTCCAGGGGGCGGGCTCGGGCTTCCGGGTCCCAGGAGGTCAGTTCTACGCCTATGAACAGGACCGGATCCGCTGTTTCGATGGCTGCCAGGCAGCGGCGGGCCGTTCGTACGGCACCAGTGGCTTCGAACTCGGTCGCTGCGGCCGTCAGGAAGTCCACCGGGTCCTGCTGCCAGTCGGGCTCGTACAGGCGGACCCGGCCGCCGCCCGCGGGACCGTCCAGCTCGCTGCGGCCGGCGCGGCACAGTTCGGCGACGGCGGGCGGGGGCAGCGGGATGCCGACCGTGCCCTCCGGGTTCACCGCGATGCCCACCTGCGGCGGCAGCCCGCGCGCGAACTCGACGGCGGGCGCGATCGTGTACGGCATGTGGTCGCCGACGATCTGCCGGAACTGCTGCTCCGAGCTGAAGACCGGGACATACGCCTGTCCGTCGAGCTCCATCGCGGGCAGGTCCAGCGGGCCGCTGTGCGGGCCGCCGCCGTTCGGCAGTGGCACCCAGAGGAAGCTGCGGCCGAGGACCTCCACGATCCGGGCCCCGGCCGACGGCCCCGCCGGGGCGCCGAGGGACGCGGCGAGCACCTCCTCCAACTCGTTGCCGGGCCAGCCGACATGGGGATGGGGGTGCGCCTGTGCCGGGAAGTCCATCTGCCTCTACCACCTGCTCGAAATCCACTGCTGCACAGCAAACGCTGCGCCGGAAAACCCTAGCGCCCGCCTAGGTGGACTTGCCGAAGTCCGGTGCGTTGCCGCGCCCCTTTCAGGGGCGCGGGGAACTGCGCGACCAGCCACAACGCACCCGCAGCGTAGAACCGCCTCACCCAGCGGAGCGCCCGTCACCGAAGTCGATCCGCCGCAGCACATCCGCCGCCGACCGGTCGATGAGGACCGCCGAACCGCAGCCCTCCGGCAGGTCGCCCTTCTCCACGGAGCGGAGCAGTCGGGCGACCGCGGCGCGGTGCCGGGCGAAGGCGTACCGCGAGACGCCGCGGCCGCGCTCGCGCTGGCCGTCCAGGGCCGTGTCCGGCGGGACGTCGATGAGCAGCAGATGCAGCGTGCCGCCGCGGCGCCGGGCCTCGCGCGCGATCCAGTTGCGCACCCAGGCCTGGGTGCCGCAGTCGTGCACGACGACTCCCTCGCCGGAACGCAGGGCGCGGCGCAGGCCCGCGTAGTGCGCGGCCCGTACGAGGGGGCGGTAGACCGCGTACGGCAGAAAGCGGGACAGGCGGTGGTCCCAGCGGTCGCGGGTGTCCTGCGAGTCGATGCGTACGCCCGTCACGGCGCGGCGCATCAGGGTCGACTTGCCGCTGCCCGGCAGGCCCGTGACTACGACGAGATCGGCCGCGCCGAAGCGCAGGCCGTGCGGACTGTGTCCCGCCCGCTCCCGTAGATCACGGACGACGGGCGCCGGGAACGGGCCGCACGCCTCCCTGGCCGGGGCAGCCGGGACAGCGGGCTGCTTGGGCAGTGCGACGGCGGCACCGGTCGCGTAAGCCGTGGTCCTGTTCACGCTGTTCGTCCTCCCCATCGGGTCGGAAGACCCATCCCCGTCGAGTGTAAAGAGAAGGTAATGCGTGCACCCATTCGTTTTCGTTCTTGCCCTGCCACAACCCCGTCACAGATCACTGTGAACGCCTGTGGGCCCGCTGTGAATGACCCCCCTGCCGTGCCGCACCGATGCGTGCGATGATGTGCGCGCCAACTGCATACCGGCCGCTTGAATCCGCGCGGGAGAGTTCCGGGTACGTGTACACGAAGGTGTACGGGTGTCCGGGCGCCGAAGGAGCAAGTCCCTCCCTTGAATCTCTCAGGCCCCGTTACCGCGCGGGCGAGGCACATCTGAAAAGCGGGCTGTCTCCTGGTAGTCAGGGCGGCGGCTCCACCCACGGTGCAAGCCAGTGACCGTACCGGTCATGGCGAACCTCTCAGGTTCCGATGACAGATGGGGAGGAACGACCTCGCCGTCATGCCTTGGGAGCCCGTCCGATGAGCAGCACCACTCCACGCCACACAGCACTCGATGCCCTGCATCGCTCGCTCGGCGCCACGATGACCGACTTCGCCGGCTGGGACATGCCCCTGCGGTACGGCTCCGAGCGCGACGAGCACCTGGCCGTACGTACGAAAGCAGGTCTCTTCGACCTCTCTCACATGGGCGAGATCACGGTCACCGGACCGGAGGCCGCCGCCCTGCTCGACTACGCGCTGGTCGGGAACCTCGGGAGCGTCAAGGTCGGCCGCGCCCGCTACACCATGATCTGCCGCGAGGACGGCGGCATCCTCGACGACCTGATCGTGTACCGGCTCGGAGAGACCGAGTACATGGTCGTGGCCAACGCCTCCAACGCCCAGGTGGTCCTGGACGCCCTGACGGAGCGCGCTGCGGCTCACGGGGATTTCGATGCCGTCGTACGCGACGACCGTGACGCGTACTCCCTGCTCGCAATCCAGGGCCCCGAGTCCCCCGGCATCCTGAAGTCGCTCACCGACGCCGACCTGGACGGCCTGAAGTACTACGCGGGCCTGCCCGGCACGGTCGCCGACGTCCCGGCCCTGATCGCGCGGACCGGCTACACCGGCGAGGACGGCTTCGAGCTGTTCGTCGCGCCGGCCGACGCGGAGAAGCTGTGGCAGGCGCTGACCGAGGCGGGATCCTCGGCGGGCCTCGTCCCCTGCGGCCTGTCCTGCCGGGACACGCTGCGGCTGGAGGCGGGCATGCCGCTGTACGGGCATGAGCTCTCGACCTCGCTCACCCCCTTCGACGCGGGGCTCGGGCGGGTCGTGAAGTTCGAGAAGGAGGGCGACTTCGTGGGCCGCGAGGCGCTCGCCGCGGCCGCCGCCCGCGCCGAGTCGTCGCCGCCGCGCGTCCTCGTCGGCCTGATCGCCGAGGGCCGTCGCGTCCCGCGCGCCGGGTACGCGGTCGTCGCCGGCGGCAAGGTCGTCGGCGAGGTCACCTCCGGCGCGCCCTCGCCGACCCTGGGCAAGCCGATCGCGATGGCGTACGTCGACGCCGCGCACTCCGCACCCTGCACGCCCGGTGTCGGCGTGGACATCCGGGGCAGCCACGAGCCGTACGAGGTCGTGGCGTTGCCGTTCTACAAGCGCCAGAAGTAGTCCCGCCGGCGGTTCGGCGGCGCGGCGACGTGGCGTACGTTCCCGTGTGCCGTCTCGTATCCGCGTGTCGTGTCTCGCGTCGTCTCCGGGTCTCGTCACGCACGACAACCCGTTCATCACCCTTCCCCCGCGTACAGGAGAATTCAGGCCATGAGCATTCCCCAGCAGCTGCGCTACAGCAAGGAGCACGAGTGGCTGTCGGTCGCCGAGGACGGCGTATCGACGGTCGGCATCACCGAGTTCGCGGCCAACGCGCTCGGCGATGTCGTGTACGTACAGCTCCCCGAGGTGGGCGACACGGTGACCGCGGGCGAGACCTGCGGCGAGCTGGAGTCGACGAAGTCGGTCAGCGATCTGTACTCGCCGGTCACCGGTGAGGTCACCGAGATCAACCAGGACGTCGTGGACGACCCGGCGTTGGTGAACACCGCGCCCTTCGAGGGCGGTTGGCTGTTCAAGGTACGAATCGCGGAGGAGCCGAAGGACCTGCTCTCCGCCGCCGAGTACACCGAATTCTCCGGCTCCGACTCCGCCTCCTGAAGGACTCCTGACTGATGTCGCTTCTGAACCAGCCCCTGCACGAACTCGACCCGGACGTCGCCGCCGCCCTCGACGCCGAGCTGAACCGTCAGCAGTCCACCCTGGAGATGATCGCCTCGGAGAACTTCGCTCCGGTCGCGGTCATGGAGGCCCAGGGTTCGGTCCTCACCAACAAGTACGCCGAGGGCTACCCGGGCCGCCGCTACTACGGCGGCTGTGAGCACGTCGACGTCGTCGAGCGGATCGCCATCGAGCGGATCAAGGAGCTCTTCGGCGCCGAACACGCCAACGTCCAGCCGCATTCGGGCGCCCAGGCCAACGCCGCCGCGATGTTCGCCCTGCTCAAGCCCGGCGACACGATCATGGGCCTGAACCTCGCCCATGGCGGGCACCTGACCCATGGCATGAAGATCAACTTCTCCGGCAAGCTCTACAACGTCGTCGCGTACCACGTGGACGACGCGACCGGCCAGGTCGACATGACCGAGGTTGAGAAGCTGGCCAAGGAGTCCCAGCCGAAGCTGATCGTGGCCGGCTGGTCGGCGTATCCGCGACAGCTGGACTTCGCCGCCTTCCGCCGCATCGCCGACGAGGTCGGCGCGTACCTGATGGTCGACATGGCGCACTTCGCGGGCCTGGTCGCTGCCGGTCTGCACCCGAACCCCGTCCCGCACGCGCATGTCGTCACGACCACCACGCACAAGACCCTGGGCGGTCCGCGCGGTGGCGTGATCCTGTCCACGGCCGAACTCGCGAAGAAGATCAACTCGGCTGTCTTCCCCGGTCAGCAGGGCGGTCCTCTGGAGCACGTGATCGCCGCCAAGGCCGTCTCCTTCAAGGTCGCGGCCTCCGAGGAGTTCAAGGAGCGCCAGCGGCGCACGCTGGAGGGCGCGCGGATCCTCGCCGAGCGCCTGATGCGGGACGACGTCACCTCGGCCGGCGTCTCGGTGCTGTCCGGCGGCACGGACGTACACCTCGTCCTGGTCGACCTGCGCCACTCCGAACTCGACGGGCAGCAGGCCGAGGACCGCCTCCACGAGGTCGGCATCACCGTCAACCGCAACGCCGTCCCGAACGACCCCCGCCCGCCGATGGTGACGTCAGGGCTCAGGATCGGTACGCCCGCCCTCGCCACGCGCGGCTTTGGGGCCGAGGACTTCGCCGAGGTCGCGGACATCATCGCCGATGCGCTGAAGGCGGCTTCTCCCTTCGGGGAGGCCGACGCCGAGTCGCTGAAGGCCAGGGTGTCCGCGCTGGCCGACAAGCACCCGCTGTACGCGGGCCTGAAGTAAGTACGCGGGCCTGAAGTAAGTACGCGGGCCTGAAGTAAGTCCGTACGTTCCGTACGACTTATCCGTACGACTTGTTCGGGCGCTTTCTTCGGGGCACCGCGCACACTGAGACGTACGTGCGCGGTGCCCCTCCCCATGCACCACCCCGTTATTAGGAGTCACCGTGGCCATCTCCGTCTTCGACCTTTTCTCGATCGGCATCGGCCCGTCCAGCTCCCACACGGTCGGCCCGATGCGCGCGGCACGCCTGTTCGCCCGCCGCCTGAAGAACGAGGGCCTGCTGGCCCCGACCGCCTCGATCCGCGCCGAGTTGTACGGTTCCCTGGGCGCGACCGGGCACGGCCACGGCACCCCGAAGGCGGTACTGCTCGGTCTGGAGGGCGCCTCCCCGCGGACCGTGGACGTCGAGACGGCGGACGAGCGCGTGGACGCGATCCGCTCCGAGAAGCTCCTGAACCTGCTCGGCAAGCGAGAGATCCCCTTCTCCTTCGACGACGACCTGATCCTCCACCGCCGCAAGACGCTGCCGTACCACGCGAACGGCATGACGCTCTGGGCGTACGACACTGCCGGCGCCGAACTCCTGACGAAGACCTACTACTCCGTGGGCGGCGGCTTCGTCGTCGACGAGGACGCGGTGGGAGCCGACCGCATCAAGCTCGATGACACGGTCCTGAAGTACCCCTTCCGCACCGGCGACGAGCTCCTGCGCCTGACCCGGGAGACGGGCTTGTCGATCTCCGCGCTGATGCTGGAGAACGAACGTGCCTGGCGCACCGAGGACGAGATCAGGGCCGGTCTGTTGGAGATCTGGCGGGTGATGCAGGCCTGCGTGGCACGCGGCATGTCGCGCGAAGGCATCCTGCCCGGCGGCCTGAAGGTCCGCCGTAGGGCGGCCGTCTCTGCACGTCAACTCCGGGCGGAGGGTGACCCGTTGGCGCATGCCATGGAGTGGATCACGCTCTACGCGATGGCCGTGAACGAGGAGAACGCGGCGGGCGGCCGAGTGGTCACCGCCCCGACGAACGGCGCGGCGGGCATCATCCCGGCGGTCCTGCACTACTACCTCAACTTCGTGCCCGGCGCCGACGAGGACGGAGTCGTCCGTTTCCTGCTCGCCGCCGGAGCCATCGGCATGCTCTTCAAGGAGAACGCCTCCATCTCCGGCGCCGAGGTCGGCTGCCAGGGCGAGGTCGGCTCGGCCTGCTCCATGGCCGCGGGCGCCCTCGCCGAAGTCCTGGGCGGCTCCCCGGAACAGGTCGAGAACGCCGCCGAGATCGGCATGGAACACAACCTCGGCCTCACCTGCGACCCGGTCGGCGGCCTGGTCCAGATCCCCTGCATCGAACGCAACGGCATGGCCGCGGTCAAGGCCGTCACGGCCGCGAAGATGGCCATGCGCGGCGACGGCTCCCACAAGGTCTCCCTCGACAAGGTCATCAAGACCATGAAGGACACCGGCGCCGACATGTCCGTGAAGTACAAGGAAACGGCGCGGGGCGGGCTCGCGGTGAACATCATCGAGTGCTGAAACGAGCGCTGATGGGATGGGCGTCACCCGGTGCCTGGGCGGGGCGGCCGTCGAGGAGGGCGAGGCCCACCGGGGTGAGTGAGTGGTGTACGGCGTTGCGTTGGCGGGTGCTGGAGATCAGGCCGGCTTCGCGTAGGACTGCGGCGTGTTCGCTGGCGGAGGAGAGGGATACGCCGGCTCGGCGGGCCAGTTCGGTGGTGGTGCAGTCGCCGCCGAGGGTCTGGAAGACCGCGGCCCTGGTGTGTCCGAGGAGGCGCGCGAGATGCGAGCCTGCGGCGTCGGCCGTCAGGGGCGCGCCCGCCGCCGGAGGGCTCGGCGAGACCGGATAGACGAGTGTCGGCGGCAGGGACGGGTCGGCCAGCGCGACCGGCTTGTGGCGGCAGAAGTACGACGGGATCAACAGCAGCCCGCGACCGGCCAGGTGGATGTCCCTGTCCACCGCATAGTCGGCCTCCAGCACGGGCGGACGCCAGCGGATTCCGGGACCGAAGGTGCGGAGCATGGCGTCCGTGCCGCTGTACCACTGAGTGCGGGCGCGCCAGGTGCGGTCGGGCTCGGTCCGTGCGCGGACGCGCTGCCACGACGGGCCGAACGCGATGCGCTGGTAGTCGCGCATGGCTTCGCCGAGCCGCCGGAGCGCGGGTGCCGTGCCCTCGGCGACAGAGCGGGCCCATCCGCCAAGAGGAGAACCGCTGGTCGCCAACCGGCCGATCTGGTCGCGTAGTTCGCACCGCGGCGTGGACAGCACGGCGTCCAGGCCCGCTTCGAAGCCTTCGGCGCTCGCCGCGGGTGTGAGGAAGTCCGGGAAGTAGCCGCGGGCGGGAACGAGCGGCAGTAGCAGGTCCAGCGGCGCCCGCGCGTTCCTGTTGACGCGCTCCCGCCAGCCGACCAGGTCGGGCTCGGGGCGCCTCGCCCATACCTGATGCAGGCTCAGTACCGATTCCCAGAACGGATCCGGCCCGTCGGCGACCCGCGTACGGGCGATGTCCCCAGCGGTGAAGTGCATACGCAGCATGGTGCTGTCCCCCGATGTGCCAAGCGTGTGTGACACCGCTCCCCCCGTCATCCGAGCGGTGTCCCTGCGACCTTGCTCGTCCGGCTGGTTCGGTGGCAAGGAGAAACGGGGAGATGGGACGGTGGGACGGCGGTACCGGGATGAAGTGCGGCTTTTCGCGGCGGTGGGACAGCCAAATGCGCACGTCCCACACATCGGGGGCGAGGAAACGGGGGTTGCGATGCCATCCGACGGCGGAACGACGGGCCGGCCGGGACAGCCGGGGGTATCGGAACTGGCGGACCTGCTGGAGGAGTTGAAGCGGCGCAGCGGGCGCAGCTATGCGGCGCTGGCCCATCGCACGGGACTCAGCCGGTCCACCCTCCACCGCTACTGCCAGGGCACCACCGTCCCGGGGACGTTCGGCGCGGTCGAACGAGTGGCGCGCGTGAGCGGGGCCAGCCCGGCGGAGCTGGACCGGCTCTACCGCGCGTGGTGGCGGGCGACCGCCGGGGACGCAGGGCAACAGGACGCGAGACAGGAAACGGGGCAGGAGGATGCAGGGCAACGGCCCGCGCAGCCACCGGAGTCGGCTGAAACGGTGGAGTCGCCGGGCCATGGCGGCGGCGCGACGCAACTGCCGCAGCACGCGCACCCGACGGAGGCCGGCCGCGACGACGCCGGTACGGGCAGGCGTGAGCTCGGCGCCCGGCTGCCGTTACGGCTGCACAACTGGCTGCGCCCGGCGGCGCTGCTGCTCGCCCTCGTCATCGCCTCGGCCGGGAGCGCCCCCTTGTACGAGGCCGGTAAGGGCCGCGACGACGCCGGAGGAGCCGTCAGTGCCGGCACGGCGAACACCGGCGGAGACGGAGCCGGCGTCGGCAGCGGGGCCGCCACCGGCTCCGGCGGCGAGCAGCGTCCCGAGGGGCCGGAGTGGAGCGAGGCACCACGCCGGCCAGCACCCGAGTTCATCGGCATGACGATCAACAGCGACACGGGCCACATGCCCGGCTTCCGCACCGGTTCCGCACGGCTGTGGAACAGCGAAACCCGCTGGGGCACCATCGAAACCGCCCGCGGCACATACGACTGGACGACCCTGGAACGCCTGGTCCGGGCCGCCGAACGGGACCGGCTGCCCGTCCTGTTCACCATCGCCGGCACCCCATGGTGGGCCGCCCCCAAGGGCCGTAAGTCCGGCTTCGCCGACTCGACGGCCTCGCCCCCGGACGACCTGAGGGACTGGGACCGTTTCGTGGAAAAGCTCGCCACGCGCTACCGCGGCCGCATCGAGTCGTACGAACTCTGGGACTACCCGAGCCACCCGCTGATGTTCGCAGGGAGCCTCGAAACCCTCGCCGAGATGGTCGAGCGCGCCTCGCGGATCATCCGCCGCGTCGATTCGAAAGCACGGCTGGCCTGCCCGTCCTTCGGGTCGCTGTGGACGAGGAAAGGCCGGACGCTGCTACGGGAGTTCGCCCGGACAGGCGCGTACGAACACTGCCACGCGGCCGCGCTGAAGATGCCGCCCCGTAAGGGGAACGGCCGGCCGGAGGAGATCATCGAGCTCGCCCGGAGCGTGCGGAACCTCCTCCACGACGAGAACGTGAGCGACATCGAGCTGTGGAACACGGGCCCGGACTGGGACATCGACTCGACGCCGCCGCTCGATGCCCGCCAGGCCCGCGACTACGCGGTGCGCTTCTATCTCGCGGGGCTCTATGCGAGCCACTACAGCATGCGGCGGATGTACTTCTACAACTGGGGCAGCACCCATGTGCCGATCGTCGTCCAGCCCGTGGGCGGCCCTCCGGCGCCGCCCGGAAAGCGCGTCGGGCGGCTGGCAGCGTGGCTGGACGGCGCCCGGATCAGCGCCTGCGGACAGGGCACGGCGATGGACCTGCCACCGGGCATGTACTCCTGCCGCTTCCAGCGGGACGGCCGGGGCGACCGTGGCAGCGAACCGTTCACCGTGCGCTGGTCCACTCGCGGCCGGGCCGAGGTAGCACTGGAAAAGGGCGCGTACCGCCTGCGTCGTATGGACGGCAGTACGGTACGCGCCCGGCCCGGCGAACGGATCAGCATCGGCGAGGAGCCGGTGCTGATCGAGCACCGCTCGGGGTGAACACCCCGGGAATCAGCAGCTCTTGACCCACTTGTGGGAGGAGATCTTGTTGTTGGCCTTCTTCAGCTTCTTGATGTACTTGCCGTCCTTCAGACAGAGCGAGCCGCCGTCGTAGCCCTTGCCGTCGTAGAACCTCACGTCGGAGTAGGTCGAGCTGTACCCCTTGTTCAGAACGGAACTCGAGCGGTTGTTCGCGCCCTTGCAGTCGCCGCCCTTGCTGTAGTTCTTGTCGTTGTCGTCGTCGGCGCAGATCGGCTTACCGATGCAGTTGTACGTCGCGTACACGTACACAATGCCGTTCCGCCCGTCCGCCAGTTTGTCCGCGCAGTCCCTGGCCGCCGCGCCGACCTCCCTGACCTGGCTGCGTGCCGGGGACTGCTCAGCCGCCGACGCCGTCATGGTCGGAAGCACACCGCCGATGAGTACAGCGGAGGTCGCGCCGGCCATCATGAGGGTCATTTTGCGCATGGTTGTTTCTCCCCGATTCTCTGTGATCGCGTACTGATGGTTGGTTGTTGCGTCAGCTGCGGCGTTCCGCAGGGTCCCGGGTGGTGTTGCCGGTGATCTCCCGGGCACGTTTCAGTGCCGCCAGTTGCATCCGGCGCTTGGTGTCGATGTCGCTGCCGTACTTCTCGCGGACGACGTTGTCGTAGTGCCGCGTCAGGGAACGCACCGTGGCCGACAGCGGAGTGCTGCGGGCGCAGGAGGCTTCAGCGGTCGCCAGCCGCACCTCTGTCCGGTGTGCCTCGCCTCGGCTCAGGTCGCCGGTGCGTTCCTCCAACGCTTGCCGCAGGTGAGACGGGCTCTTGTAGGGGTGCCCCTTCTCCGCCATACACGCGGACCAGCTCTCGACGGCGCCCCGGAAGCGCGGATCCCGTCGGATGTCGACGCTGTGGTCGGGAAGATTGCCGGTGATCACGCTGACGCGGAACCATTCGCGGAAGTCGCCGTAGAGCGTCCCTTCGGCCTCCGCGAGGCAGCCCGTGCTGTTCTGGCCGATGTCCAGCCCGTTCGGTGCGGTCACTTCCAGGCTCTTGCCACCGTCACCGGTCCTGGCGGCCACGTAGTCCTGCTGCCGCGCGGGCGAAAGCCGTTTGACGTAGGCGACGGTGGGATCGTTCCTCCTTTCGTCCTCCGCCCTCTGCTGAAGGTCGCCGCCGTATCCATGGCTGCGAGCCCAGGCCATGTCGTCGATGACATACGGGAAATCCTTCAGCTCGTCCGGCTCCGAGGGAGGGGCAGGCCAGTAACGGAACCCCCGCTGTTTCATGCAGCGCTGGACCAGTTCCTCCTGAGCCTCGTCCAGCAGCGCCGTTTCGGCGGGCGTCGGCTCACGGGGCCTGTCCGCCGAGCCGTTGCCCGCGCCCGCCCCACATGCCGCCGCGTTCATGACGAGGAGCACGCTCCCCAACACGGCGGCCGACGCCCTGTGCCCGATGACGTTCCCCACGACTCCCCCTGCACCGCGTCCCTCCGATGCACAGCAGCCTGCCGGAGGCGCGCAGCCGCCCGACATATGTTCCGGACGACGCCGAAACACCGCGTCTGGCGTGCAACACAGCGCCTGGAGCGGGTATGGGCCGGCTCGGCAGGTATGGACCCACATGCCCTGGGCGGGCGGCCACGTTCGGCAGAACATCCATGCGAGGGTGGGACCGGTGAAGTAAGGGAAAACGCAAGGTAGTTGCTGCTTCCCTGAACGACACCTCTTCCCTCTCCCCCACCGCACGGAGGATCCCCCCATGCTGCGCGGCATCGATGTCAGTTCCTACCAGTCGTCCTCGTACGACACCGATGGCCTGTCCTTCGTCTTCGTCAAGGCGACGGAGGGCCGTTCGTACGTGAACCCCAAACTCGGCGCCCAGACGAAGACCGCCCGCGACGCCGGCTGCGTGGTCGGCTTCTACCACTTCCTCTGGCCCGGCAACCTCACGGCCCAGGCCGAGTACTTCGTCAGCAAGGCCCCGGAAAAGCGGGGCGACATCCTCGCGGTGGACTGGGAAACGACGAGTGAGGGCACGCGTGCGAGCAACTCGGAAAAGGACCGGTTCATCCGCAAGGTGAAGGAACTGCGGCCCAATCACCGCACCATCCTGTATTGCAACCGGAACTTTTGGCTGAACCACGACAGCACCTCGTACGCGGGCGACGGCCTGTGGATCGCCGATTACGTGACCGCCGGCAAGCCCCGCATCCAGGCCAAGTGGCGCTTCCACCAGTACACCGACAACCCGCTGGACAAGAACGTGGCCGACTTCAGCAGCAAAGCCGCACTGAAGGAATGGGCCCAGGGCGGCTGACCCGCCTACTCATGCGACATGGTTCAGAGTTGGTGCCGCGTCCCGGCGTCCTGGCGCAGGCGCCCGGCCGGGAGTCCCGGCCGGGCGCCTGCGTCAACTGCACGCCGCCAGAGGGTCAGACCTTGGCGGGCGTCCGCTCCTCCTTCTCGGCGGGCGCGCCCTCGGTGAGGCCCAGCCGTCCGTGCACCGCGCGCAGCGGCTTCGGCGCGTACCAGGCCGTACGGCCGAGGAGGCGCATGGCCGCCGGGACCAGTACCCCGCGTACGGCCACCGCGTCGATCAGGATCGCCAGGCCGCTGCCGAGCCCGAACATCTGGATGAAGCTGACCTGGGCCGTGCCGAAGGCGAAGAAGCTCACCGCGAGCAGCCCGGCGGCCATGGTCACGATCCGCCCGGTGTGCGAGAGCCCGCTGGTGACGGCGGTCTCGGTGTCGGCGCCCGCGTCGTGCAGCTCCTTGATCCGGCTGGTCACGAAGACCTCGTAGTCCATGGACAGGCCGAAGGCGATGCAGAACATGAGCACCGTCATGGAGGTGTCCATCGGCTGTGGCGTGAAGCCGAGCAGAGACGACAGGTGGCCGTCCTGGAAAATCCACACCATCACGCCGATGGCCGCGGTGAGGCTGATGGCGTTGAGGACCAGCGCCCGCAGTGGCTGCACCACGCTGCCCGTGAACAGGAAAAGGAGTACGAATGTGGTGACCGCTACGAGAGCGATGGCGGCCGGGAGCCGGTCGGCGATCGAGTCCTTGGAGTCGACGAGGCGCGCGTCGGTGCCGCCGACCAGTGTCTCGGTCCCGGCCGGCGGATCCACTGCCCGTACGTCCTTGACCAGGTCCTGGGCCTCGTCCGACTTGGGGGTGAGGCTGGTGACGACCGTGATCCGCTGGGCGTCGGGGCGGCCCAGTGCGGCGTTCGCGGGGCCCGGCGGGGTGGCGCGGCCCTCGCTGAAGGTGCCGGCGGACGTCTCGACCCGCACGGCGCCGTCGAGCCGCGACAGCTCGGTCGCGTACGAGCGCAGCCCGTCCGCGGCCACGGGCCCGGTCGTGACGATCTGAACCGCTGACTCGTCGCTGCCTGTGAAGTCGCGCTGGACTTCGGTGGCGACCTGCCGGCTCTGGGCACTCTCCGGCAGCACCCGCTCGTCCGGCGTGCCGAAGGTGACGCCGAGCAGCGGACTCGCGGCGAGCAGCAGAATCCCGAGGACCGGAAGTGCGGTCAGCGCGGGCCTGCGCATGACCGTGCGGGCCAGCCGGCCCCAGAAGGGCGCCTCGGCACTGCGTACGGTCTGTGCCCAGGGCAGGCGGCCGTTGTTGACCCGGTGGCCGAGCACGGCGAGTAGCGCCGGGACGACGAGCAGGGCGCTGACGGCGGCGATGATCACCACGCCGATGCCCGCGTAGGCGAAGGAGCGCAGGAAGAACTGCGGGAAGACCAGCAGGGCGGCGAGTGCGGCGGCTACGGTCGCCGCCGAGAAGACGATGGTCCGCCCGGCCGTCCTTACGGTGTGCCGGAGTGCCTCGGGAACGTCGGCGCCCTCCGCGAGGTGCTCGCGGAACCGGCTGATCATGAGCAGGGCGTAGTCGATGCCGAGACCGAGGCCGAGGGCGGTGGTGAGGTTGATCGAGAACACCGACACGTTGGTGATGCTGCCGAGCACATAGAGCTCGGCGAAGGTGCCGACGATCGCGATCAGCCCGATGACCAGGGGCAGCAGCGCCGCGACGAGGCTGCCGAAGGCGATCACGAGCAGGATGAGGATCAGGGGCACGGCGATCGTCTCGGCCAGCGCGAGGTCCTTGGCGACCTGGGTGGGTACTTCGTCGCCGACTGCGGCCTCTCCGCCGGCCTGCACGGTCAGCCCGTTCCGGTCGCCCGTGTACGCGTCGATGAGCGCCGAGGCGTTGTCGCCCTGCTCGGTGTCGTCGCCCTTGACGTGGGCCAGCACCAGCGCCGCGTCGCCGTCCCGGGAGGTCAGCGTGGCGGCGCCGGTGTCCCAGTACGAGATCACGTTCGCCACGGTGGACTCGCCCTTGAGCTCCGAGGTGAGGGTGCGGCCCGCGCGTTCGGCGTCGGCGGAACGGAGGTCGCCGTCGTCGGCCCGCACCAGCAGGACCAGATTGGTCTCGCCGCCGAACTTCTCGTCGATGAGCTCCTGGGCTTGGGTCGAGGGCGCGTTCGGATCCTCGAAGCCGCCGCCCAGGAGCTTGCCGAACGCCCCGAAGCCGATGGCCCCCATCGCGACCACGGCCACCACGGTCAGTGTCAGTACGAGTCGGCCCCGGTGCAGGGCCAGCTCGGCAATTCGATCGAACACGGTGATCGCCCCCAGATGTTTATGCTGTTAACATTGAGGATGGCACAGGATGTTAACGGCGTCAACTTCAGCCTTCGAAGCAGGATGGAGTCATCGGGCAGGATGGAGTCATGGGAGCGATCACTGGCGGCAAGTCCCGCTACCACCACGGAGATCTCCGTAACGCGCTGATCGGGGCCGCCGTGGAACTCGCGGCCGAGGGCGGCCCCGAGCGGGTCGTCCTGCGCGAAGCGGCCCGCAGCGTCGGCGTTTCGCCCACCGCCGCGTACCGCCACTTCAGCGGCCAGGGAGATCTCCTCCATGCCGTGAAGGCCCGCGGCCAGCAGGCGCTCGCCGCGTCGATGACCGAGACCCTGCACGCACGACCCCGGCTCGACGACCCCGGGGAGGAGGCCGTGCGCAGGGCCGAGGCGATCGGGCGCGGGTACGTACGGTTCGCGATCGAGCACCCGGGGCTCTTCCGTACCGCCTTCTGCCGTACGACCCCGGAGGCGCCCGATGACTTCACCGGCCTCCAAGCCCCCGACGACAGGCCGGAGTTCGCGGCGTTCGTGGAGCTCTCCGACACGCTCGACGCACTCGTGGCCACGGGCCGGATGCGACCGGAGAACCGGCCCGCCGCCGAAGTCGCCGCCTGGTCGACCGTCCACGGCCTCTCGCTGCTCATCCTTGACGGACCCCTCGCCCACCTCCCCGCCGATCAGCGCGACGCCGTCGTCGAACGCACCATCACCACGATCGTGGCGGGCCTTGTCCGGTAGGTGTCGTGCCTCAGGGGGTTGGTTCCACGGCCCCGCCCCTCACGCCAAAGACCCGTACAACCACGGAAGTTGAAGCCGCCTGGTTCAATGCGAATGTTTCGGCTCGTGAATTGCGCGAGAGGTATTGACGCTCATCACCGGAACCTCAATCATCCCAATTGCTCGACACTTCGACCCTAGTTCGGCATGTCGAACATTCAGGGCCGCACCGCACCGGCATCCAAACAGCCTCTGACGGGGCAACCCGGAGCCGCATGCTCAAGGATGACGAGGTCCTTATGCACAGACGTAGTTTCAGCCGCAGACATCCCTCTGCAGTGCTCGCCGCCGCGGTTGCGGCCCTGGCCGCGTTGGCGGCGCTGCTCGTCGCCAGCCCGGCTCAGGCGGCCACCAGCGGCGACTTGCGCAGCGTTGCTTCCGGCCGGTGTCTCGATGTGGCGGGCTTCAGCCAGACCGACGGCGCGAACGTGCATATCTGGGACTGCCACGGCGGAACCAACCAGCGGTGGACGTTGACGGACAACAACCAGCTGACCGTGTACGGCAACAAGTGCCTGGATGTTCCCGGCCACGCCACCACGTCCGGGACCCGGGTGCAGATCTACACCTGCAACGGCGGTACGAACCAGCAGTGGCGAGTGAACTCCGACGGCACGATCGTCGGCGTCCAGTCCGGGCTGTGCCTGGACGTCTCGGGCGGCGCTACGGCCAACGGCACGGCGGCACAGATCTGGACGTGCAACGGCGGCAACAACCAGAAGTGGACCGGCCTTTCCGAGACGGGCAACGCGTGTGCTCTTCCGTCGACGTACCGGTGGACCTCGACGGGACCGCTGGCGCAGCCGGCGAACGGGGGAGTCTCGCTGAAGGACTTCACCACCGTGACGCACAACGGCAGGCACCTGGTCTACGGGACCACCTCCAACGGAACGTCGTGGGGCTCAATGGGGTTCAGTCCCTTCACGAACTGGTCGGACATGGCGTCGGCCCCCCAGACCGGGATGAACCAGATCGCGGTGGCGCCCAAACTGTTCTACCTCTCCACCAGGAACATCTGGGTGCTGGTCTCAAATGGGTGGGGTACCAACTGGACCTTCACCTACCGCACGTCCAGCGACCCCACCAACCCCAACGGCTGGTCCGCCCCGCAGGCGCTGTTCACCGGCACCTTCCCCGCCGGTGAGGGTGGCGTCCCGATCGACCCGACCATGATCGCCGACGACCAGAACATGTACCTGTTCTTCGCCGGTGACAACGGCAAGATCTACCGGTCGACCATGCCGCTCGGGAACTTCCCCAGCAGCTTCGGCTCCTCGTACACGACGATCATGAGCGACACCGAGGACAAGCTGTTCGAGGCGCCGGAGGTCTACAAGGTCCAGGGCCAGAACCAGTACCTCATGATCGTCGAGGCGAAGGGTTCGGGGCGCTACTTCCGCTCGTTCACCGCTGCCGGCCTGAACGGTCCGTGGACCGTCCAGGCCGGCAGCGAGAGCAGCCCCTTCGCGGGCAATGCCAACAGCGGTGCCACCTGGGCCAACGGCATCAGCCACGGCGACCTGGTCCGCAACAACCCCGACCAGACCATGACCATCGATCCCTGCAACCTGCAGTTCCTCTACCAGGGCTACTCCACCAGCACACCGCCGAACACCGGCTACCTGCAACTGCCGTACCGGCCGGCCCTGCTCACCCTGCAGCGCTGACCCGCCTGACCCGCCTGACCCGCCTGACCCACGGTGATCGCGATGTGGTGCGGTCCGCCGACGCGTAGACGAGCTGTCTACGGCGTGAGCAACTCCACCTGCTGACCGATACCCACCGCCTTGAGGAACCCCAGCCGCACGCCGGCTGGGGTTCCGCGCACCCGCGACTACGTCGCTCGACGCACCGCCGAAGGGCTCACCAAGAAGGACACCATCCGCTGGCCGGCAGCAGCCTTGTCGACCCGGTGGTAAGACGAACCAGCGGCAAAAGGGGCGACGCTCCGCCAACCAACGGACGCCGCCCTCATCCTCGGCTCACTTGTTCAGGTTCGCCCAGAACTCGTCGAACGAGAGGAGCTTGTCGCCGTTGAGGTCCCGGTCGGCGATCACGGTCTCCGCCACGGACTCGGTGACGTTCCAGTCGCCGCCCTGGGCCAGGGCGGTCTTGAACTCGGCGGCGGTGACGAAGCCGTCACCATCCGTGTCAATCCGCTGGAACTGCTTACGTGCTTCCTCGATGTCCGCCACCGGGTCCGCCCCTTCGTACTGTGTCGCTGTCAACCATGACCTGCTGTCGGAGGTCAGATTAACGGGCGGGCTGGGAACGGATCGCGGCGGCCACCAGGCCGGAGTGGACAGCTAGCAATTACTAGGTCATGCTAGCCAACGGCAGACCGCAGACCGCACCAGGGAGCAGCCATGCAGGCCCAGGACACCAAACAGCTCAACGTGCGCCTCCCCGCCGAGTTGGTCGACAAGGCGAAAGCCATAGCGCACGAGCGCGGCATGATGCTCTCCGGCTACATCCGCACCCTGATCGAGCGGGACCTGGAGGGCAAGGACACCCCGGACGAGAACGTGCCGCCACATGTGCTGGCCGCCGCGAAGGCCTTCGCCGAGGCGCTGGAGGCCGGGCGCAGCTAGTGGACCTCAACGTAGATCTGCGCTGGGCGCTCGTCATCGCCGACCAGTTGACCAGCGCCCCGGAAGTGCAGGACATCCCCGCGCTGGAAGCGGCGATCGCCCGGCACGCGAGCAAGAACCAGCCGGAGGCGGACAACGCCTGGAGAGCGGCGACACTCGCCGCGACCGTGGTGCAGTTGCATCCGTTCGCCTGCCGAGACGAAGAGGTGGCGGCCCTCTACGCGTACACGTTCATGGTGCACGCGGACGAGCCCCTCACCCGTCGAGGCGGCACACCTGGTCGCAACCCTGCGCAAGGTGCGCACCGGTGAGATCGGCATCGACATGCTCGCGGCATTCTTGCGCAGCGCCCGCACCGCATGACGGAGGGGCGCTCCCGTACAACCGGCGGGCGCCCCATACTCAAGCCCGTGGAGGGGACCTCATGCCCGACACCTTGCGGGACATTCTCGACGCGGCGACCCGTGGGGAGTTCCCGCCGGCGGACGGTGGCGTCACCGTCGTACCGCAGCATGATCGGCGGGACGCCGGCGTCATCGCCTTCACCGCGCACTCCGTCGTGTTCACGGACGAGGATCCGGAGTGGGTGCGTACGCTGTTGCGGTCCCTGGACTGCGATGCCCTCGCGGCGGCCATGAACCCGCGGTTCCTGGCCGCGTTCATGGACCGGACGGGGCGTACGACGGACACCATCGATCTGCTGACCGTCGCCACACCCGTGCCGGGTCCGCCGCGTCCCCCGTCGCTCGCGCTGTCCGAGCTTCGCGACCCCGACCATCCCCGGGTCGCCCGCGCCCGCAAGCGGCGTGACGACGTGCGGGTGTGGGCTGCCGACGGTGGCGTACTCGTCCTGGGGCGTGGGGTGGCGGGACGCCTTGAGGTCGCGGTCGAGGTGGACGAGGGGGTACGGCACAAAGGGCTGGGGCGGGCGCTCGCCGCGGCGGCGCGGCGACTGGGCGGAGGCGAGCCGGTCTGGGCGCAGCTGGCCGCCGGCAACGCCCGCAGCGTACGGGCGTTCCAGGCGGCCGGGTTCCGTCCGGTCGGGGCGGAGGCGCTGCTCGTCGCGCAGTGAGCCGGGCGGTCGCCCGTGGGGCTCGCTGAAAAATTCAGCCCGTCCGGCGATTGAGGACCGGGGGTACGGGGGCTGGACCCCGAAGCGGGGTCCGGGGCGGAGCCCCGTGCGGCAGTCGCCCGTGCGACGCTCGTCAGTGGTGGTCCGGGGTCACCCGGATCTCGAACCACGTCGTCTTGCCGCGAGGCAGGAGGTCGACTCCCCAGCGGTCGGAGAGTTTGTCGACGAGGGTCAGGCCTCGGCCGCTGACGTCCAGGTCGCGGACGGGCATGAGGCAGGGCAGGCCTCGGGACGGGTCGCGGACCTCGATACGGATCCAGCCGCGGCGGCTTCGCATGCGGAGGCCGAACACGCGGGCGCCGGTGTGGCGTACGGCGTTGCCGACGAGTTCGGAGACCAGGAGTACGGCGTCCTCGGTGATCTTCGGGGAGAGTCCCCACTCGCGCAGGACGACCACCTGGGTCAGCCGGCGCGCGGTGGCCGCCGACTCGGGGCGGGACGGCAACGGAACCTCGGCCTTTGTCGGATTGCCGAACAACTCCAGTGCCTTCAGTGCGCGTTCGTCCTCGACTCCGGGTGACCAACGCGCCGCGGTCGCACTCGCGTGCCGCCGCGGCTGTTCCATACCCTCCAGCCCCGCCATGCCCCCATCATGGCCGCCCAGAGCGCCTTTCGGGGCCGTTCCAGGGGAATACGCCCCCGGGAACCCTCCGTTCCAAGCCACCCGGAAGGCATATGCCACGGGTAGTGCGCGAGGCGGCGCAGACCGATTGACCTGCCAGGATGCGTCCGTTGGGGGCAATCGCCGACGACCCCCGACCAGGCGACCTCGAGTTCGGCTCAAGGCTCATATAAACCGCCCCATCGGGGGACACCGGCGTAAGACGCCGCGTCAACTGCCAGTTGATCAGGGCAAGTTGATCGTGGAACAAGTCGATCAGAGGAACTTCGCCTTCCCCGGCCCTTCCTCCACAAAGCTCCGCATCCCCCGCTCCCGGTCCTCCGTCGCGAACAGCCCCGCGAACCAGTTGCGTTCCACCGCGAGCCCGGTTTCGAGGTCCGTCTCCAGGCCCACGTCCACCGACTCCTTGGCGGCGCGCAGCGCGAGCGCCGGCCCCTTCGCGAGCCCCGCGGCCCACGCGTGCGCCTGCTCGTACACCTCGGCGGCGGGCACCACCCGGTCCACCAGGCCGAGCGTGAGCGCCTCGTCGGCCCTGACCATACGGCCCGTGAAGATGAGGTCCTTGGCGCGCGAGGGCCCGATCAGCCGGGACAGCCGCTGGGTGCCGCCCGCACCGGGGATCAGTCCGAGCAGGATCTCCGGCTGGCCCAGCTTCGCGTTGTCCGCGGCGATCCGGTAGTCCGCGCAGAGCGCCAACTCGCAGCCTCCGCCCAGTGCGTAACCGGTGACCGCGGCCACCACCGGCTTGGGGATACGGGTCACGGCGGTGAAGGAGTCCTGCAGGGCCCGGGACCGTACGACCATCGCCGTATGGTCCATGGCCTGCATCTCCTTGATGTCCGCGCCCGCCGCGAACACCTTCTCGCCGCCGTAGAGGACCACCGCGCGCACGTCCTCGCGACGCGTGGCCTCCTCCGCGAGCTCCTTGAGCCTGTCCTGCGTGGCGACGTCCAGTGCGTTCATGGGCGGACGGTCGAGACGGATCGTGCCGACACCTTCGGCGACTTCGAGATGCACAGTCATGAACGAACCGTATCGGGGGGTCTGGGGGGTCGCCCCCCGGGGAGACGCAGCACGGGCACTAACGACGAAGGGCCCGGTGTGCTCAGTCACAACACACCGGGCCCTTACGGACTACGACCAACAGTCGGTCACCACTTGTCCCACGGCATGTTCCAGCCGTTGAGCCCGTTGTCCGGGTCGATGATCCGGTCGTTGGAGTTCTTCACGATCACCACGTCGCCGACTATCGAGCGGTCGAAGAACCAGCCCGCCGGGCTCGAGGAGCTGCCGCCCTTCAGGTCGCGCAGGCCGATGCAGCCGTGGCTGGCGTTGTAGTTGCCGAAGGCGTCGCCGCCCCAGTAGTTGCCGTGGATGAAGGTGCCCGAGGTCGACAGGCGCATGGCGTGCGAGACGTCCTTGATGTCGTACTCGCCGCCGTAGCCGACCGTTTCGCCGTTCATACGGGTCATCTCGTGGCGCTCGGTGATGACCATCTGGCCGTTCCAGGTCTCGTAGCCCGGCTTGCCCGTCGTGACCGGGATGGTCTTGATGACCTTGCCGTCGCGCTTGACCGTCATCTTCTTGGACTTGACGTCCACGGTGGATATCTGGCTGCGGCCGATGGTGAACGACACGGTCTTGACCTGCTCGCCGTAAACGCCGGACCGGCCTTCCACGCCGTCCAGGTTGAGGTCGACCGTGACCTTCGTACCCTGCTTCCAGTATTTCTCCGGGCGGAAGTCCAGCCGGTCGTTGCCGAACCAGTGGCCCTTGACCTCCACCGCGGGCTCCGTCTTGATGCGGATGGCCTTCTCGACGTCTTCGGGCTTGGTGATGCCCCGTGTGAAGTTGAGCGAGAAGGGCATTCCGACGCCCACCTTGGAACCGTCCTCGGGTGTGAACATGCCGACGAAGGTGTTCTTCGGGGTCAGTGTCGTGAAGCTGGACTCTTCGGTCGCCTCGCGGCCTTCGGAGTCCTTGGCCGTCGCCTGGACCTTGTACTTCGTGTCGGACGCCAGGTGGTACGCGGGCGTCCAACTCGCCCCGCCCTCAGCGATCTTGCCCTCGACGGCCTTGCCCTTGGAGTCCGCGACCTTGACCTCGGTCAGCTTGCCTTTGGCCGCGGATATCTTCAGGGCGCCGTTGGTGTCCACGTCGTCGGCGCCATCCTTGGGCGCTATGGTCACGACGGCCTGCGAGGTTCTGGACTCGGCCTGGTCAGAGCCGCCCTTGTCCCCGTTCTTGCCGCCGTCGGAGCCCGAGTTCGAGTCGGAACCCCCTCCGCCGCCGCACGCCGTCACGGCGATCAGCAGCACGCCGAGTATCAGCGCCAGAAGCCCCGTACGTCCCGTACGTCCGCGCCCCCGTGCGCCAACCGACGCCCCCGATATCGGTCGCCCGTTGTTCAACTTGCTTCTCCCCTCGCACGGCCCGTCAACCGGGCCCGCACTCCTGCGCGTCGCACGCGCGTACCGCGCCAATTAACCATATGACCAGCAGCGGTGGCTCCCCGTAATTGTCACTTTTCCGTCCCAAGTTCAGCTGAAAGTGATCTCGTGTTCACCCCCGCTATCTCCCTCTTATGTCCTGCCCATGTCCGTCTAATTCATGGCGGAGCCCGCCTTCCACTCCTTCCAGGAGATGTTCCATCCGCCAAGTCCGTTGTCTGGCGCGACCATCTTGTCGTCGCTGTGCACGACTTCGACGACATCACCGATCAGGCTGCGGTCGAAGAACCAGCCGGCCGGGCTCGCGGAGCTGCCGCCCTTCACATCGCGCAGGCCCACGCAGCCGTGGCTGACATTGGCGTTGCCGAACACGCCCCCGGCCCAGTAATTGCCGTGCAGGAAAGTCCCGGAGGAGGTGAGCCGCATCGCGTGCGGGACGTCCGGGATGTCGTACTCGCCCTTGCCGTCGGCGTCCTCGAAGCCGACCGTGGCGCCGTTCATCCGGGTCACCTCGAGCTTCTCGGTGACCACCATCTTCCCGTTGTACGTCGTCGTCTTGGGGGCGCCCGCCGTGATCGGCACGGTGGCGACGAGTTCGCCGTCGCGGCGTACCCGCATGGTGTGTTCGGCGGCGTCGACGACGCTGGTCTGGCTGCGGCCGACGGTGAAGGAGTGTGTCCGGTGCCGGAGCCCGTACACGCCGGGCGCCGCTTCGACACCCCGCAGCGGCAGGCCGATGGTGACCTTCGTGCCCGGCTTCCAGTACTTCTCGGGCCGGAAGTCCAGGCGGTTTCTGCCGAACCAGTGCGGGCGGATCTCGACGGCGGGACGCGCCCGCACCCGGATCGCGCGCTCGACGGCCGCCCGGTTCCGGATCTCGCGGTTGAACTCCAGCGAGACGATCATTCCCGTGCCGACGGTCGACCGGTGCTCCGGGGTGACGCGTCCGATAAGCCGCTCACCGGGGCCGTACGTCCGGAACCCCACGTGCCGCACCAGCCGCCGCCCGTGCCCGTCGAGGGCGACCGCGTGCACGGTGTACGCGGTGGCCGGCGACAGCCTTCCGTCGCCGTCCGGCCGCCAGGTCATGCCGTCTGCTTCGATGCGCCCGGGCACTCGGAACTCGCGCGCGCCCCGGGACTTGACGACCTTCACGGACTCCAGGCGCCCGGACGCCACGCCCACCTCCAGGTCCTGGTCGGGGCGTACGGCCCTGCCGGCGTCGTCGGGCCGGATGTGGATCGCCTCCTCCGGTGAGCGGGGCTTGCCGCGCAGGCTGTCGAGCCCGTTGGACGTGCAGGCCGAGGTCGTGGCCAGCAGCGCTGCCATGGTCAGTACGACGGCCAGTGCTGACCCTGCGCGCCGCGCGCGCCTTTGTGCATCCATCACGTGCACTCAACGATCTGTCCGGTCATGGGGAAACGTGAGTGCGAGCCCCGCTCTGGGCAGAACAGTGGGAAGGACGACGCGACGATGAGCCATGGCCGGCCGCGAGCCGAAGGGGCGCGTCGGTGTCGAGAGGGCGAGCGCGCGGAGGCCCGAAGGGCTGAGCACGATCGGCCTCTCGACACCGACTGGAGCGCCCCGGAGGCGAGCCAAAAAATATAGGGCCATGTGTTCTTCTTGGCGCCGTTCAACCGAGCCGCTGGAGGTTGAACAGGTGTCGAGCGCACCCGAGCAGGAGGCCGAGCAGCAGGAGGAGCGCGCGCCGGGCGACGGGCTGTCCGGTCAGCAGGACCGCGCCCCGGCCAACGGGCTGCCCGTTTCCTCTCCCGAGGGGCGTGCCCCGTCCGTCGTGCTGAACGGCGCGGCGCGTACGGCGCCCGCCATGCCCGTATGGCCAGGTGCCCCGACCCCGCTGGGGGCGCGCTTCCGCGTCGGCCCCGACGGCGTGGCGGGCACCAACTTCGCGCTGTGGGCGGGCGGCGCGGAGTCGGTCGAGCTGTGCCTCTTCGACGACGACGGCGTGGAGGCGCGGGCGCCGCTGACCGAGCTGACCCATGAGATCTGGCACGGTTTCGTGCCGGGCGTGCGGCCGGGACAGCGGTACGGCTTCCGGGTGCACGGCCGCTGGGACCCGTGGACGGGCGCCCGCTGGAACCCGGCGAAGCTCCTCCTCGATCCGTACGCGCGTGCCGTGGACGGCGCCAAAGGGAATGATTACAGCAGCCTGCCGCCCGAGGTGTACGGGCACGTGCGCGACTGGCCTCAGCAGCAGGTCGCCGACACCGTGCGCGACGACCGGGACTCCGCGCCGTACGTCCCGAAGGGGGTCGTCGTCCACGACGACGCACCCGACGACGAGTGGACGGACGACCGCCGCCCGAAGACACCGTGGGCGGACTCGGTGATCTACGAGGTCCATGTACGCGGCTTCACGCGCCGGCACCCGGACATCCCCGAGGAACTGCGGGGTACGTACGCGGGGTTGGCGCACCCGGCGGCGATCGAGCACCTGGTGAAGCTGGGCGTGACGGCGGTCGAACTGCTCCCGGTGCATCAGTTCGCGCACGAGGACCATCTGCTGCGGCGGGGCCTGAAGAACTACTGGGGCTACAACTCCATCGGCTACTTCGCCCCTCACGCGGCGTACGCGGCCTCCGGGACGAGGGGCCAGCAGGTCGGCGAGTTCCGGCGCATGGTGCGCGCGCTGCACGCCGCCGGCATCGAGGTCATCCTCGACGTGGTCTACAACCACACGGCCGAGGCAAGCGAGCTGGGCCCGACGCTGTCGCTCCGCGGCATCGACAACCGCGGCTACTACCGGCTCCAGGAGGACGCCCGCCGGTACGCGGACTACACGGGCTGCGGCAACACCCTGCACGTCGTCCAGCCGCACGTCCTGCGCCTGATCACGGACTCGCTCCGCTACTGGGTGACGGAGATGGGCGTGGACGGTTTCCGCTTCGACCTGGCGGCGGCGCTGGCGCGCTCGATGCACGACGTGGACATGCTGTCCCCGTTCCTGGCGGTCATCGCGCAGGACCCGGTCCTGCGCCGGGTGAAGCTGATCGCGGAGCCCTGGGACGTGGGGTCTGGCGGCTACCAGGTCGGGGCGTTCCCACCCCTGTGGACGGAGTGGAACGACCGCTACCGCAACGCGGTACGCGACTTCTGGCGGGGCGCCCTGCCGGACGTACGCGACCTGGGGTACCGGCTGTCGGGGTCGAGCGACCTGTACGCGTGGGGCGGCCGTCGCCCGTACGCCTCCGTCAACTTCGTCACCGCCCACGACGGCTTCACCCTCCGCGACCTGGTGTCCTACGAGCACAAGCACAACGCGGCGAACGGCGAAGGCAACCGGGACGGCACCGACGACAACCGCGCCTGGAACTGCGGGGCGGAGGGCGAGACGGACGACCCGTCGATACGTGCGCTGCGGCGCCGTCAGCTCCGTAACCTGCTGACGACTCTGCTGCTCTCGACGGGCGTGCCCATGCTGGTCGCGGGCGACGAGTCGGGGCGGACGCAGCGGGGCAACAACAACGCGTACTGCCAGGACAACGAGCTGAGCTGGGTCGACTGGAGTCTGCTGGACGACCCCGAGTGGCGGCCCCTCTTCGACCTCACCTCGCGGTTGATCGCCCTGCGGCATGAGCATCCGGTGCTGCGGCGGCGGGCGTTCTTCTCGGGCAAGGCCCATTCCACGGACGGGCTCCGCGACCTGGCCTGGTTCACCGCACACGGCAAGGAGATGACGGAACAGGACTGGTACGCCCCGACCACCACGCTCGCCATGTACCTCTCCGGCCGCGACATCCCGGGCCGGAACGCTCAAGGCACCCCGATCACGGACGACAGCTTCCTCGCGATCCTCCACGCGGGGGATCGCCCGGCGGACTTCGTCCTCCCCGGGTCGCCTTGGGCGGAGAGCTACGAGGTCGTGGTGGACACGTCGCTGGAGGAGCAGGGGGTGGCGCCCGGGGTGGTGC
>NZ_JAAKZX010000229.1 GCF_011045025.1 Streptomyces ureilyticus | reverse complement strand
GTCGAGACAGGGACGATCAGCCGGGACGGCACCACGGTCATCGCCACCGTCAACTACAAGGTGGTGCACGACAAGCTCACCGACGCCACCAGGAACACGCTCCAGGAGGCAGCCCAGCAGGGCCGGGCTGATTTTTCGCGGCCCGCTGATTATTCGTGTGGCCGGGCTGATCTTGCACCGGGCCGGCTGGCTTTCCGCCGGACGGCGCTGATTTCAGCCGGGCGGGCTGATTTCAGCCCGTCCGGCGTTTGAGGACGAGGCCGCCAGGCCGATGGGGGTCTGGGGGCGCAGCCCCAGCGGGGTCCAGGGGCGGAGCCCCTGGTGGGTCCGGGGCAACGCCCCGGGATGGGACGGGTAGGGGCGGCGGGGGCGAAAACCCTTCAGTCCAAGTAACCCCGCAGCTGGTCCGCGAACGCATGGTCCCGGAGCTTGTTCAGTGTCTTCGACTCGATCTGGCGGATTCGCTCGCGCGTGACGCCGAAGATGCGGCCGATCTCCTCCAGGGTGCGCGGACGGCCGTCCGCGAGGCCGTAGCGGAGTTGGACGACCTTGCGTTCGCGTTCGCCGAGCGTCGACAGCACCGCCTCCAGGTGCTCCCTGAGCAGGAGGAACGCCGCCGACTCCACCGGAGACGTCGCGTCGCCGTCCTCGATCAGGTCGCCCAGCGCGACATCGTCCTCCTCGCCCACGGGCGCGTGCAGGGACACGGGCTCCTGGGCCAGGCGCAGGACCTCGCTGACCCGCTCGCTGGGCAGGTCGAGCTGGCCGGCGACCTCCTCGGGGGTCGGCTCGTAGCCGCGCTCCTGGAGCATGCGGCGCTGCACGCGGACGACGCGGTTGATCAGCTCGACTACGTGGACGGGGACCCGTATGGTCCGGGCCTGGTCGGCGAGGGCGCGGGACATGGCCTGCCGGATCCACCAGGTCGCGTACGTCGAGAACTTGTACCCGCGGGCGTAGTCGAACTTCTCGACGGCCCTGATCAGGCCCAGGTTTCCCTCCTGGACGAGGTCGAGCATGGTGAGCCCGCGCCCCACGTACCGCTTCGCGACCGAGACCACGAGCCGTAGGTTGGCCTCGATGAGGCGGCGCTTGGCCATCCGCCCCATGACCACCAACTTGTCGAGGTCCAGGGCGAGTTGGCTGTCCAGTTCGAGGGCCGGGGTGCGCGCCAGTTTCTCCTCAGCGAAGAGGCCCGCCTCGACGCGGCGCGCGAGCTCGACCTCCTCGGCGGCGGTGAGGAGGGGGATGCGGCCGATTTCGCGCAGGTACTGGCGGAACAGGTCCGAGGACGGGCCACCGGTGTCGGCCGTACGGCCACGGGGTGGCAGCGCCTCGACGGGCGGCGGCTCGGGGGCCTCGGTCTCGACGGCCGTACCGGCAGCCGTCGGTGCGGGCGCGGCCGTCCCGACCGCACCGGCGGGCGGCTCGTCGAGATCGGGCGGCGCGCCCCCCGACTCGGTCTCGGGATGGTGCGCGACACGGCTCTGCTGTGGAACCGCCGCGATGACGTCCGCCTCCGCGTCCGTCGTGTTGTCGGTCTGGGTCAGGGTCTGGGTCTGCACGGGGGCGACCTCCAGGATGATCGCTGCTGAGGCGTACGGCAGCGGTACTTCGCGAACGGACTCGGCGGCCGCGCCGCCATCCGTCCCGTACACGTTGAGCGGAACCGCGGGGATGGAGGACCCGTCGCGTTCGGGTCGGCCGCGCTCCGAGGACTCAGGCACCGGAACCCAGTGTGGAGTACGACACATCCTTGCCACGAGGGGCGTGCGGTGACTTTTTGAGTCCGGTCTGTGACCGGGTGGTTACCCACACGTACGACGCGGCCCCGAAGAGGGCACAAGCCCCGGTCAGAGCGCTGCCGCGCCCCGTTCACGCAAGGCCTGCCCGTACTGCTGTAGCACCCACAACTCGTTCTGTACGGCGGCCAGCTGGGCCGGGTCGCCCTGGGCGCTGGCGCGGGCGAGGGTGCCCTGGACCTCGTGGATGCGGCGGTCGACGGCGCGGCGGCGCACCATGACCAGCTGATCGCCCGCGTACAGCTCGTCGACGGTCTTACGCATGATGGCCTCTACGGCCAGCTCCGTGACCATGGCGCGGACCGCGTTGTCCGGGGCGGCCTCGCGGACCCGGATCAGATACTCCTGGGGGTCCTGGACGCCGTACTCCGCGCCGCCCGCGTCCGTGATCGCCTGGCGCACGGCCGCGTACGGCGGGGCGGTGAACTCGTCGATCCCGTACGCGTCGAAGGCCGGGGAGACCAACTCGGGCCGCTGGAGGGCGAGTTTGAGCAGCTCGCGCTCGGTGGCGTAGACGGGGTTGCGGAGGTTGAGAGCGGGGCCTGAGGGGGCCTGGCGGGGTGCCATGTCGTACGAGGGCTGACGGCTCGACGTCGGCGCCGGGCCCCTGCCGCCGCGGTCGCGGGCCCAGCGCGCCAGCTGGGCCACCCGCTTGACCACGAACTGCGTGTCCAGGATGCCGAGCATGCCCGCGAGCTGTACGGCGACCTCGTGCTGGGCGCCGCTGTTCTTGATGCGGGCCACGATGGGCGCCGCCTCGTCGAGGGCGGCGGCGCGGCCCGCGGGGGTCTCGAGGTCGTAGCGCGCGACGATCTGGCGGAGTGCGAACTCGAAGAGCGGGGTGCGGGGTTCGACCAGGTCGGCGACCGCCTCGTCGCCCTTCGCCAGGCGCAGCTCGCAGGGGTCCATGCCGTCCGGTGCGATGGCGATGTACGTCTCGGCGGCGAACTTCTGGTCGTCCTCAAAAGCGCGCAGGGCCGCCTTCTGGCCGGCCGCGTCGCCGTCGAAGGTGAAGATCACGCGTGCGCTGCCGTTGTCCATGAGGAGACGGCGGAGGATCTTGATGTGGTCGCCGCCGAAGGCCGTGCCGCAGGTCGCGATGGCGGTGGTGACGCCGGCGAGGTGGCAGGCCATGACGTCGGTGTAGCCCTCGACGATCACGGCCCGGCTGGCTTTGGCGATGTGCTGCTTGGCGAGGTCGATCCCGTAAAGGACCTGGGACTTGCGGTAGATCGCCGTGTCGGGGGTGTTCAGGTACTTCGGGCCGTTGTCCGCCTCGTAGAGCTTGCGGGCGCCGAAGCCGACGACGTCCCCCGCGATGTCGCGGATCGGCCACATCAGCCGGCCGCGGAAGCGGTCGATGGGGCCGCGGCGGCCCTCCTGGGCGAGGCCGGAGAGGAGGAGCTCCTTGTCGGTGAAGCCCTTGCCGCGCAGATAGCGGGTGAGGTGGTCCCAGCCCTGGGGGCTGTAGCCGACGGAGAAGTGCTCGGCGGCGGACTGGTCGAAGCCGCGCTCGGCGAGGAACTTGCGGCCCGTGTCGGCTTCCGGGCTGGTCGCCAGCTGTTCCACGTACCACTCGGCGGCGATCTTGTGGGCCTCGACCAGGCGGATGCGCTCGCCGCGCTGGTGGGAGGGGTTGTAGCCGCCCTCCTCGTACCGCAGCGTGATGCCCGCCTGGCCGGCCAGGCGCTCGACCGCCTCCGAGAAGGAGAGATGGTCGATCTTCATCACGAACGTGATGGTGTCGCCGCCCTCCTGGCAGCCGAAGCAGTGGAAGAACCCCTTGCTCGGGCTGACCTGGAAGGAGGGCGACTTCTCGTCGTGGAACGGACACAGGCCCTTGAGATTGCCCCCGCCCGCGCCCTTCAGCTGGAGGTACTCGGACACCACGGCGTCGATCGGAACCGCGTCCCGAACCGCCTTCACGTCCTCGTCGTTGATCCTTCCGGCCACGCGTGAATTCTACGGGGGTGGTGTGACAGTCGAGTACGTCCGAGTACGTCCGACTGTCACGAGACCACGCTGTCCAGCGGAACGTGCGGGTCCGCAAGTGCCTCCATGCCCACCTGTGCCCTTGAGCGGATCAGCTGTTGGATCGGCTCCGTGACGTCCCACACATTCACGTTCATCCCGGCGAGCACCCGGCCCTCCTTCATCCAGAAGGCGATGAACTGCCGCTTGCCCGCGTCTCCCCGGATCACCACTTGGTCGTACGAGCCGGGGGGCGCCCAGCCCGAGTACTCGAGCCCGACGTCGTACTGGTCGGAGAAGAAATAGGGCACCCTGTCGTACGTCAGCTCGCGGCCGAGCATCGAACGGGCCGCAGCGGGTCCGCCGTTGAGGGCGTTGGCCCAGTGCTCGACGCGCAGCCGGGTGTCGAAGAGGGCGTGGTGGAAGGCGGCCACGTCGCCGGCCGCGTAGATGTCGGGGTCCGAGGTGCGCAGCCGTTCGTCGACCGCGATGCCGCCGCCCTGCGAGCGGTCGACGAGGGTGAGGCCCGCGGCTTCGGCGAGGGCCGTGCGCGGGGCGGCGCCGATCGCGGCGAGCACGTCGTGCGCCGGGTGCTCCTCGCCGTCGTCCGTGTGGGCCGCCAGGACCATGCCGTCCTGGCCGATGATCTCGGTGAGCCGGGCGCCGAAGTGGAAACGGACGCCGCGCTCGGCGTGCAGGTCGGTGAACATCTGGCCGATCTCCGGGCCGAGGATCGCGTGCAGTGGCGTCGGCTCGGGCTCGACGACGGTGACTTCCGCGCCGTACTCGCGGGCCGCCGCCGCGACCTCCAGGCCGATCCAGCCGGCGCCCGCGATGACGAGGTGGCCGTTGTCGCGGCCGAGGGCGGCGAGTACGCCCTTGAGTCGCTCGGCGTGGGCCAGGCGGCGCAGATGGTGGACGCCGGCCAGGCCGGTCCCCGGGATGTCGAGGCGGCGGGGCTCGGCGCCGGTCGCGAGCAGCAGCTTGTCGTAGCGCACGAGCGTGCCGTCGTCGCCGAAGTGGACCGTCTTCGCGGCCGGGTCGATCACGTCGACGGTCTGGCCGAGGTGCAGTTCGATGTCGTTGCGCGCGTACCAGGCGGGCTCGTGCACGAAAACGCTGTCGCGCTCCTCCTTGCCGAGCAGATAGCCCTTGGACAGCGGGGGGCGCTCGTACGGGTGGTCGCGCTCGTCGCAGATCAGGATCACGCGGCCGGTGAAGCCCTCCGTGCGGAGCGTCTCGGCCGCCTTTGCGCCGGCCAGCCCTCCTCCGACGATGACGAATGTCTGATCCGCGTCGACCACTTGATGCCTCCTCGTAAATATGCCGCTACATCTGAGCCTCCCGCACGCAGCGTGGTGCGGGAAGAGGGAGTGGCCCGATCAGGCCACGGAGGGTCACGTCTGGGTGGCGCGTGGGTGGCGTCTGCGGCGGGCTTTTCTTCCCAGCCCCGCCCCTTCCCGTAACTGGGGGCTCCGCCCCCAGTTTCGGGAAGGGGCGGGCCGGGGGAAAGGAAACCCGCCCCCCACAGCGGTACCCTGACCAGGCCACATCCGCCCGCACTCCACCCCCGAAGGGACCCCAAATGCCGCTAGAAACCGGCCTCCTGGAGATCCTCGCCTGCCCGGCCTGCCACGCCCCCCTCAAGGAGCAGGACACCGAGCTGATCTGCACGGCCCAGGACTGCGCCCTGGCATACCCGGTCCGCGACGGCATCCCGGTCCTCCTGGTCGACGCGGCCCGCCGCCCCGCGTAGACCCCAAAAACAGCGACCGGCGCCCGGAGGCTGCCCCACATGCTCGACGAATCACTGCTCGACGACCCGGAGGCGCTCGCCCGCGCCGACCGCCGTGAACTGCTCCGCGGCGCCGCAGAAGCAGGCGCCCGCGTACGCACCGCCGTCCGGCACGCCACCGAGGCAGGAATCGCTGAGCTCAAGCCGGACGGCCGCCCAAGGGCCATCCTGACCGCGGGCCCCGGCCTGGCCGCCATCGGCGTCGCCGACCTGCTCGGCTCCCTCGCCGGCGCCGCCTGCCCCGTCATCCGGCTCACTCCGGGAGGCGTGGCCCCCGCCGCGGGCGCCCTCCTCTGGGAGCTGCCCGGCTGGGCGGGCCCCGTGGACCTACTCCTGATCACCACGCCCGACGGCAGCGAACCCGGCCTGTCGATCCTCGTCGAGCAGGCCTACCGACGCGGCCTCACCGTCGTCGCCGTCTGCCCGCCCCGCACCCCGCTGACCGAGGCGATCACGGGCGCCCACGGCCTCGCCGTACCGATGGCGACCGCACCCTACGAGCCGCAGGCACCGGCCGCGGCCTCGGCCCCTGGTTCGCTGTGGGCCCTCCTCACCCCGCTGCTCGCGCTGCTCGACCGCACCGGCATGCTGCCCGCCCCGCCCGACGTCCTGCAGAAGGTCGCCGACCGCCTCGACCACGTCGCCGAACGCTGCGGTCCGGCCATCGCGACGTACAGCAATCCCGCCAAGACGCTCGCCGCCGAGCTCGCCGAGGCGCTGCCGGTCATCTGGACCGAGGGCCAGTCCGCCGGCCCCGCGGGACGCCGCTTCGTCGCCGCGATGGCGGAACTCGCGGGCCGCCCCGCGCTCACCGCCGAGCTCCCCGAGGCGCTCGCCGCGCACAGCGTGCTGCTCTCGGGGGCGCTGGCTGCCGGCGCCGACCCCGACGACTTCTTCCGCGACCGCGTCGAGGAGGCACAGGCCCTCCACGCGCGCGTGGTCCTGCTGCGCGACCGCCCCGCCGGAGGCCGCACCGCCGCCCCCGCGGCCCGCGACCTCGCCCTCAGCCACGACACCGCGATCAGCGAACTCGAACCGGAGGACGGCAGCGACCTGGAGACCCTCGCGGAGCTGATCGCCACCACAGATTTCGCGGCCGTTTACCTGGCGCTCACCGCGGGAGCCTGATGCTTGCCGAGCGGCCGACGTGACCGTGTGACCGTGCCCGCGTGAAGACAGAGAGCGCAGAGAGAGCCCCATGGACCGCCTCGACAACACCATCCGTCCCTACGCCTGGGGCTCCACCACCGCCATCCCGCGGCTCCTAGGCGTCGAGCCGACCGGCGAACCACAGGCCGAGATGTGGATGGGCGCCCACCCCGGCGCGCCCTCACGCACGGCCCGCGGTCCCCTCACCGAGCTCATCGAGGCGGCCCCCGAGCGCGAACTGGGCGCCGAGACGGTCGCCAAGTTCGGCCCGCGCCTGCCCTTCCTCCTCAAGATCCTCGCCGCCGGCGCGCCCCTCTCCCTCCAGGTGCACCCCGACCTGGCCCAGGCCAAGGAGGGTTATGAGGAAGAGGAGCGCCGCGGCGTCCCGATCGACGCCCCCCACCGCAACTACAAGGACGCCAACCACAAGCCCGAACTGATCTGCGCGCTCACGGAGTTCGACGGCCTGTGCGGATTCCGGGCTCCGGCCGAGGCCGGGGACCTCCTGGCCGCCCTGGAGATCGACTCCCTCAAGCCGTACGTCGACCTGCTGCACGCCCACCCCGAGGACGCCGCCCTGCGCGAGGTGCTGACGGCTGTCCTGTCCGCGGACCGTGAGCAGATGGCCACGACGGTCACCGAAGCCACCGCGGCGTGCACACGCCTCGGCGGCACGCACGCCCCGTACGCCGAAATCGCCCACCACTACCCCGGCGACTCGGGCGTCATCGCCGCGATGCTGCTCAACCACGTCCGGCTCCAGCCCGGCGAGGCCCTGTTCCTCGGCGCCGGCGTCCCGCACGCGTATCTGAACGGCCTCGGCGTCGAGATCATGGCCAACTCCGACAACGTTCTGCGCTGCGGCCTCACCCCCAAGCACGTGGACGTCCCCGAACTCCTGCGGATCGTCCGCTTCGAGGCCAGCGATCCCGGCGTACTGCGCCCCGAGGCGTCCCCCGACGGCGAGGAGGTCTACGAGACGCCGATCGACGAATTCCGCCTCTCGCGCTACGTCCTGCCGCAGGGCACCGCGGCCCACGAACTCACCCTCCGCACCCCGCAGATCCTCCTGTGCACCGCGGGCTCCGTACAGGCGGGCGGGCACGCGCTCACCCCCGGTCAGTCCGTCTTCGTACCGGCGGGCGAAAAGGCCGAAGTGTCCGGGACCGGCACGGTCTTCCGGGCCACCGTTGTGGCCTGAGACAGCCGTCGAAGTGGCCGGGGCGACGGGCTGATGCTCCACTGTCGGACCGGACTGCAACAATGGCGCACCGCAAGGGCGGGCAACGCCGGTTCGGCAGGCGGAATGCCCCGGACGGCAGACGAAGGGACATCAGGAACACATGAGCGCGTCAGGCGGCACCAAAGCGATCGTGGCGGCACTCGTCGCCAACCTCGCGATCGCGGTAGCGAAGTTCGTGGCGTTCCTCTTCAGCGGCTCCTCGTCGATGCTCGCCGAGTCCGTGCACTCACTTGCCGACTCCGGCAACCAGGGCCTGCTGCTGCTCGGCGGCAAGAAGGCCCAGCGTGAGGCGACCCCGCAACACCCCTTCGGCTACGGCCGCGAGCGCTACATCTACGCCTTCCTCGTCTCGATCGTCCTCTTCTCGGTCGGCGGCATGTTCGCGATCTACGAGGGCTACGAGAAGATCAAGCACCCGCACGAGATCGAGCACTGGTACTGGCCGGTGGGTGTCCTCGTCTTCGCGATCATCGCCGAGACGTTCTCCTTCCGGACGGCCATCGTGGAGTCCAACGCCCTGCGTGGCAAGCAGTCCTGGAAGGAGTTCGTACGTCACGCCAAGGCGCCCGAACTGCCCGTCGTCCTCCTGGAGGACCTGGGCGCGCTGGTCGGTCTGATCCTGGCGCTCGGCGGCGTGAGCCTGGCGCTGGCCACGGGCGACGGCGTCTGGGACGGCATCGGCACCCTCTGCATCGGCGTCCTGCTCATCCTCATTGCGATCGTCCTCGCCGCCGAGACCAAGTCGCTCCTCCTCGGCGAGGCCGCGGGCGTGGAAGAGGTCAAGAAGATCGAGGCCGCCATCGTCGACGGCGACACGGTCAGCCGCATCATCCACATGCGCACACTCCACCTCGGCCCGGAGGAACTCCTGATCGCCGCCAAGATCGCCGTCCAGCACGACGACACGGCCACCGAGATCGCCGCAGCCATCGACGCCGCCGAGTCCCGCATCCGCGAAGCCGTCCCGATCGCCCGGGTCATCTACCTCGAGCCCGACATCTACAGCGAAGCCGAAGCAGCCAAGGGCCCAGACCGCAAGGCCGCCCCGGGAGGCCCGACCACACCGGCCGAGCACTGACCCGTCCGGCACGGGTTTCCCGTACGAGAACCCGGTTCTCCGTGCGAGAGGGGGCGCATCCCTCTCGCACGGACACCCCCTGGGCCCACCGAACTTCCGGCGGGCCCTGCGCCGCCCTGGCAGACGTCCCACTGCAGCCCGCCGCTCATTTTCGGCCCCGATCGAACCCTGCGCCTCCATCTCCGTGTCTTAATCTGGCCGGAGGCCGACTGGGGTCCGCTGGGCCGATCGGTGTAGATTCGTACACCGAGCCAGACGTCGCTGCTGATGGCGGTCGGGCGGCCCCAGCGGGCCGACCGAGGGAGAGAGGGCCTCCGACGGACTGCGCTGCGCACAGGCGCCGGGCATTCGTATGCTCGCCATCGCGCAGACCAGCCGTACACACCTCGACCCAATCCGAGGAGCAGCTCGCATGACGACTGTCGAGAACCGACAGGACTTCAAGGTCGCCGACCTCTCCCTGGCCGACTTCGGCCGCAAGGAGATCACCCTCGCCGAGCACGAGATGCCCGGCCTGATGGCGATCCGCAAGGAGTACGCAGAGGCGCAGCCCCTCGCGGGCGCCCGCATCACCGGCTCCCTGCACATGACCGTGCAGACCGCCGTACTCATCGAGACCCTGGCCGCCCTGGGCGCCGAGGTCCGCTGGGCCTCCTGCAACATCTTCTCCACGCAGGACCACGCCGCCGCCGCCATCGCGGTCGGCCCGAACGGTACGCCCGACAACCCCCAGGGCATCCCGGTCTTCGCCTGGAAGGGCGAAACCCTGGAGGAGTACTGGTGGTGCACGGAGCAGGCCCTGACCTGGCCGAACACGCCCACCGGCGGCCCGAACATGATCCTGGACGACGGCGGTGACGCCACTCTCCTCGTCCACCAGGGCGTCGAGTACGAGAAGGACGGCAAGGTCCCGTCCGTCGACACCGCCGAGAACGACGAGCACCGCGTCATCCTGGAGCTCCTCAACCGGACGATCTCCAACGGCTCGCAGAAGTGGACCCAGCTCGCTTCGGAGATCCGCGGCGTCACCGAGGAGACCACGACCGGCGTCCACCGCCTGTACGAGATGCAGCGTGAGGGCACCCTCCTGTTCCCGGCGATCAACGTCAACGATGCCGTCACCAAGTCGAAGTTCGACAACAAGTACGGCTGCCGCCACTCCCTGATCGACGGCATCAACCGCGCCACCGACGTCCTCATCGGCGGCAAGACCGCGGTCGTCTTCGGCTACGGCGACGTGGGCAAGGGCTGCGCGGAGTCCCTGCGCGGACAGGGCGCCCGCGTGATCGTCACCGAGATCGACCCGATCTGCGCACTGCAGGCGGCGATGGACGGTTACCAGGTCACGACCCTCGACGAGGTTGTCGACAAGGCCGACATCTTCGTCACCACGACCGGCAACAAGGACATCATCATGGCCTCGGACATGGCCAAGATGAAGCACCAGGCGATCGTCGGCAACATCGGTCACTTCGACAACGAGATCGACATGGCCGGCCTCGCGAAGATCCCCGGGATCGTCAAGGACGAGGTCAAGCCGCAGGTCCACACCTGGACGTTCCCCGACGGCAAGGTGCTCATCGTGCTGTCCGAGGGCCGCCTGCTGAACCTGGGCAACGCCACCGGACACCCGTCCTTCGTGATGTCCAACTCGTTCGCGGACCAGACCCTGGCCCAGATCGAGCTGTTCACCAAGCAGTCGGAGTATCCGACCGACGTCTACGTGCTGCCCAAGCACCTCGACGAGAAGGTCGCCCGCCTCCACCTCGGCGCACTCGGCGTGAAGCTCACCACGCTCCGCCCCGAGCAGGCCTCCTACATCGGTGTCGAGGTCGAGGGCCCGTACAAGCCGGACCACTACCGCTACTGAGCACCCGGCCGAGCAGCGGTACCACCGCTCGGCGCACGGATGTCAGCAGGCCCTCGCCGTCACGGCGGGGGCCTGTCCCCGATGAGGACCGAACCCCCATGCCCCGCGGCCGATATTCGCTCCACGATCCGCACGACCACACCCCCCTCTCTGAAGAGCACTTCCACTGCGCGCCCGGCCCCTCCGGCTGGCGCTACGTCTCCCAAGTGACCACCCCCTCCGGCGACCCCGCCGGTTCCGTCGACCTCGCCCTCGACGACCTCGGCCGCCCCATCCGTCTCGAACTCCACGCCGCGAGCTGGCAGGTTCGAGGCGCCGCCCTCGACGGCGTCACCTGGGTCCGCACCGACCCCACAGGAACTCACGCCACCGAAGGCAATGTCCGCGCCCACGCCTTCACCGGCGCATCCCCCGCTTTCCTCATCGCCACTGCACGTCTGCTCCGCCTCACCCCCGATTCCTCCGCCACTCGCGTACGCCTCGTCGCTTTCACCGACCCGGTCCTGGCCCCGCGCACCGTCGACCAGTCCTGGGCCCTGATCAAGAGAGAAGCACACGCCACTGACAACGACCCCCTGACCGTGGACGAATACCAGGTCACAGCCCTGGACACGGGCGAGCAGCACACCGTCCACCTCTCCGGCGACGTCGTGCTCTCCGCACCCGGCATCGAACTCGAGGATCTCGACTCGCCGCCGTCGTTGTTCACCTGACCGCCCGCAGGGCGTCCAGGTCACGCCGGCGGTACGAACCCGGTGGCCGGGCGCTCACTCCCGGCATCCCGCGGAGCTGCGGCGGGCGCCCCTTGCCCAGCCGACGGCGTCGACTCGGAGCCCGAGGAGTGAACCGCCGGGCCAGCGCCCGAGGGATAGGCGGAGTGCGGCGGCTGCACCGCCGGATAGGAGGCAGAGGCGGCGGGCGGCATCTGGGTGGCGGCTCGGTCGGCCGGCCCAGCCCCGTCTCCGCCGCCGACAGGCTCACCGCCGACGGCCGCCCCGCCGCCGAACGCCCGCCGGGCCTCCCGCGCCTGCCGCTCCTGCACCACGGCCGCCAGATACGCCGCCGGTGGCACCCCTTGCGGCGCCGGAGCCCCGGTGCGCTCCGCGACGTCGGCCGCGAGCCGCTCCGCCATCGCCCAGCCGACCTGCGGATCCAACTGCTGCATCCGCGTCAGATACTGCCGAACCGCAAGCCACAGCCCATCCGGAACCGCGGACAGATCAAGCCCGGAGAACCGCCCCGCCAGCCAAGGCGGCGGCGGAGGAACGAAAGTCGTACGCCCGGCGGGTATCCGCTCCCGCACGACCAGGGTTCCCGCGAACACATCACCGAGCCGCCTCCCCCGAGCCGACACGAGCGACGCGATGCACGCCACGATCCCGAGCGTCATCAGGATCTCGACCACACCGACCGCCCCACGCACCAGCGCATGCCGGAACCGGATCGGCCCGCCGTCATCCCGCACCACCCGCAGCCCGCACGCCAGCTTCCCGAGCGAACGCCCATGGCTGAGCGTCTCCACCGCGATCGGCCCGCCCACCAGCACAAGAAGGAACGCCGCGATGGACACCGCCGTCTGCGCCGCCTCATCGAGACTGGCCGTGGAGACCACAAGGGCCACCGTCACAGCGATATATGCGGCCATCGCCGCCACCAGGTCGATCAGTACGGCCAGCGCCCGGCTCGGCAGCTTCGCAGGGCGCAGCTCCAGTGCCACCGCCTCGCCCGTCACAAGCTCACTCACGCCCGCCGTCCTTCCCCGAACTGCCCTGAGAACAGCCAGTCTGCCAAGCTGAGGGCACATCGCGCCGCAGTGCGACAAGCTGACCACACGACGAGCAGCCGAGGAGCAGCCAACCCGATGGACCTCGACGTCTTCGTGTCCGCCCACCGCGCCGAGTGGGACCGGCTCGACGCACTACTGCACCGCCAGCGCCGCCTCACAGGCGAGGAGGCCGACGAACTCGTCCTCCTGTACCAGCGCACGGCGACCCATCTTTCCCTGATCCAGTCCAGCGCCCCCGACCCCCAACTCACCGGCCGCCTCAGCCAACTCGTGGCACGCGCGCGTAGTGCCGTAACAGGCACACGCCGCGCCTCCTGGCGCGACGTCACCCACTTCCTTGCGTACGGTTTCCCCGCCGCGGTCTACCGCTCACGCCACTGGTGGGTCCCCACAGCGCTCCTCTCCACCGCGGTCGCGGCCATCCTGGGATGGTGGATCGGCACCCATCCCGAGGTCCAGTCCTCGATGGCGGCCCCCAGCGAGCTACGGGAGCTCACCCGTCCCGGCGGCCAGTACGAGACGTACTACTCGAGCCACCCCGCGGCGTCCTTCGCGGCCCAGGTATGGACGAACAACGCCCAAGCCGCAGCCATGTGCCTCGTTCTCGGTGCCTTCTTGTGTCTGCCGGTCATCTGGATCCTCTTCCAGAACATGCTCAACCTGGGCGTCGGCATCGGCCTGATGTCTTCGGCGGGCCGTCTCGACACCTTCCTGGGCCTCGTCCTCCCGCACGGCCTCCTGGAACTGACCGCCGTCTTCGTAGCCGCCGGTACGGGGCTACGCCTCGGCTGGACTCTGATCGACCCGGGCCCCCGCTCCCGTCGTGTGGCTCTCGCCGAAGAGGGCCGCGCCGCCCTGGGCATGGCGATAGGCCTCGCCCTGGTCCTCTTCGTCTCCGGCGCCATCGAAGGCTTCGTCACCCCGTCCGGTCTCCCGACCTGGGCCCGCATCACCATCGGCATCACCGCCGAACTGGCCTTCCTCGCATACGTCTACATCCTTGGCGGTCGTGCGGCACGAGCCGGCGCCACCGGCGACGTCGAGGAGACGGAGCGCAGCGCCTCCGTACCGACCGCTGCCTGATGTGCAGGCACTCCGGCCGAGGTGTTAGCCTCGTACCTCGCCCCACGGGAGCCGTTGACACGGGACCTGTGGGGAGGTAGATTTACACAGTTGCGCGGAGCTGGACAGCTCCGATGGCAACGGTGAGCGTCTATCTATTTGCTTCTCGGGATTCACTTCCGAAGAAGCCCACCCGATTATTCAGGAACGAGTGGCCGGTCAGTCCGGTCGAAAACTTCTGATAAAGTCGGACCAGCCGAAAGGGAGCCGCAAGGCTACCGAATAGGCAAGGCCCTCCAACTGGCCACCGAAGCGAATTCTGAGTCGGAAACGGCATGGAAAACGTCTGGTAAGGTTGGAAACACCGAAGGGAAGCCCGGAGGAAAGCCCGCGAGGGTGAGTACAAAGGAAGCGTCCGTTCCTTGAGAACTCAACAGCGTGCCAAAAATCAACGCCAGATATGTTGATACCCCGTCCATCACGCAATATGGTGGGTGGAGGTTCCTTTGAAGAAAACACAGCGAGGACGCTGTGAACGGCCGGGCTTATTCCGCCTGGCTGTTCCGCTCTCGTGGTGTCATCCCGCAGTCTTTAATTAGGCGCAGTCGGGAATACATTCACGGAGAGTTTGATCCTGGCTCAGGACGAACGCTGGCGGCGTGCTTAACACATGCAAGTCGAACGATG
>NZ_JAAKZX010000228.1 GCF_011045025.1 Streptomyces ureilyticus | reverse complement strand
CTCACATCCCCCGCACCGCCCCCGCCAGCCGTGTCCCCGCCGCGGCTCGCGGGCCGTTGTCCGGGACCGGTCGTCGTCGCGGATGCACCGCGTTCGTCAGCAGCACCAGGAACGTGTCCGTCGCCGGGTCCAGCACCAGCGACGTACCTGTGAAGCCCGTGTGTCCGGCCGCCCCGCGCCCCGCCAACTCCCCCATGAACCAAGGCTGGTCGAGCGCGAAGCCCAGGCCCGGCGGGGTGAACAGCAGCTCGACGTAGTCGGGGCCGAGGACGCGGGCCGTACCGTACGAGCCGCCCATGAGCAGCGTGCGGCAGAAGACCGCCAGGTCGCGGGCGGTCGAGAAGAGGCCGGCGTGGCCCGCGACGCCGCCGACGGCCCAGGCGTTCTCGTCGTGGACCACGCCGCGCAGCATGCCGCGGTCCGCCTTGGCCCAGGGTCTTCGCTGGTCCTCGGTGGCCGCCGCGGCCGGGCACGGCCCGAAACGGGTCGCCGTCATCCCGAGCGGCCGGGTGATCCCCTCCCGTACGAGGACGTCGAGCGGGCGCCCGGTGATCCGCTCCAGGACGTGCTGGAGGAGGAGCATGTTGAGGTCGGAGTACGTCTGCTCCTCGCCCGGCTCCGACACCGGCGCCTCCGTCCGCAGCAGGTCGAGCCGTGCCGCGTTGCTGCGGCAGTCGTACAGCGGGAGTTCGGGGCGCAGCCCGGAGGTGTGAGTGAGTAACTGCCGTACGGTGATGCCGTGTTCGGCCGCGGCCGTGAAGTCCGGGAGGTACGCCGCCACGCGCGCGTCGATGCCGAGCGTGCCGCGTTCCAGTTGCTGGACGGCGGCGACGCTCGTGAAGAGTTTGGTGAGGGACGCGAGGTCGAAGGGTGTGTGCACGCTCGCCGGAACCCACGCGCTGCGCGGCAGTTCGATGCCGCGGCCGGTGTCCTCGTCGTAGGCGGCGTACCGCACCGCCCAGCCCGCCGCCTCCTCGACGGCGACCACGGGGCCGCGTCCGGCGAGCACCACGGCGCCGGCGGCCCAGGGCGGGTCCCCGGTGGTGAGTTCGCGGACCTCCCGTACGAGTTGAGCCAGTTCATCGGGATCGAGCCCGGCACGTTCCGGTGTGCCGGGGCGCAGTCTCGGTGCGCTCAGCTGTCTTCCCCCTTCTTCTCGGCTGCGCTCGAAGAGGGGGGAGGACCCCCACCCTTCAGGTCCGCGCGTCGCTGCCAGGGACGGCACAGTCCCATGAAGCAGCCCACGGCCACCAGCGCGCAGGCCAGTTGGACGACGGCCATCGGGACGGCCGTGTGCTCGCCGGCGATGCCCACCAGGGGTGTGGCGATCGCGCCGACGAGGAAGGAGGAGGTGCCGAGCAGGGCGGACGCGGAGCCGGCGGCGTGCGGGGTGCGCATCAGGGCGAGCGCGTTGGTGTTGGGCAGGCACAGGCTCATCGCGGACATCAGCACGAACAGGCCGACGGAAATCGGTACGAGGCCCACCTCGCCGAAGACTCCCGCCGCCATCAGCAGCAGCGCGGCCGACGCGGCGGTGACGATCGCGAGTCCGGCCGTGAGCACCTTGTCGAGGCTGACCCGGCCGACGAGGATCTTGCCGTTGATCTGGCCGAACAGCACGAGGCCGACCGAGTTGACGCCGAAGAGGATGCTGAACGTCTGCGGAGAGGCGCCGTAGATCTCCTGGATCACGAACGGCGAGGCCGAGACGTACGCGAAGAGTGCGGCGAAGGCGAAGCCGCCGGTGAGCATGTAGCCGGTGAAGACGCGGTCCGCGAGCAGCCCGCGCATGGTGCGCAGGGCTTCCGCGACGCCTCCGCTGTGCCGTTGTCCCGGCGCGAGCGTCTCGGGCAGCAGACGCCAGACGACGACGGTGAGTACGACGCCGACGGCCGTCAGGATGTAGAAGACGCCCCGCCAGTCGGTGATCCGCAGTACCTGTCCACCGATGAGCGGCGCGATGATCGGCGCGACTCCGGAGATCAGCATGAGCGTGGAGAAGAACCGCGCCATGTCCACGCCGTCGTACAGGTCGCGTACGACGGCCCGCGCGATCACGATCCCGGCCGCGCCCGCGAGCCCCTGGAGCAGCCGGAAGGCGACGAGCAGTTCGACGGTCGGCGCGAACGCGCAGACGGCGGTGGCGACGATGTAGACCAGCAGCCCCACGATCAACGGCCGCCTGCGCCCCCACTTGTCGCTCATCGGCCCGACGACCAACTGCCCGAGCGCCATCCCCGCGAGGCACGCGGTGAGCGTCAACTGCACGGTGGCCGCGGGTGCGTGGAGTGAGTGGGTGACCTCCGGAAGTGCCGGGAGGTACATGTCCATGGAGAGCGGCGGTACGGCGGTGAGGCCACCGAGGATGAGCGTGACGAGCAGGCCTACGGAGCGGCGGGCGCCCGGCGATGGCACGCCGCGCTGCACGCCCGATGGGGGTACGGGCGGTGCGTCCCCCGATGCGGATGCGAGTGCGGATACGGGTGCCGGGGTCGCGTCCGCGGCGGTCGCTCCCGCGACGGAAGCGATCGCCGCGCCCGGCATGCGCCCCTTTCCGCCCTCCTGACCACCCTGTCCGCCCTCGTCCCGTCTCGTACCGCCCTGCTCGGGCATATGCCCCTCCCTGTCGGTTGAACGCTGGACCTATGCTCTCAGCTCGTACAGGGTGGCGAATCACAGATCCGTGGAGCGAGGGGTCGGGGATGGCGGAAGTGGCGGCAGAACGCGTGCGCTGGGGCGTGCTGGCGACCGGCGGGATCGCGGCGGCGTTCACGGCGGATCTGGTGGATCTGCCGGACGCGGAGGTCGTGGCGGTGGCGTCACGGACCGAGGAATCGGCGAAGGCGTTCGCGAACCGGTTCGGGATACCCAGGGCGTACGGCGACTGGGGCGCCCTCGCGACTGACGAGGACGTGGATGTGGTGTACGTCGCGACGCCGCACTCGGCACACCGGGCCGCGGCCGGGCTGTGCCTGGAGGCGGGGCGCAATGTGCTGTGCGAGAAGGCGTTCACGCTCAACGCGCGTGAGGCCGAGGAGTTGGTCGCCCTCGCGAAGGAGCGCGGCAGCTTCCTGATGGAGGCCATGTGGATGTACTGCAATCCGCTGATCCGGCGCCTCAAGGAGCTCCTCGACGACGGCGTCATCGGTGAAGTCCGCACGGTACAGGCCGACTTCGGCCTGTCCGGCCCCTTCCCGCCCACGCACCGACTGCGCGACCCGGCGCAGGGTGGTGGCGCACTGCTCGATCTGGGCGTCTATCCGGTGTCGTTCGCGCACCTGCTGCTCGGGGAGCCCTCGGAGGTGGTGGCGAGGGCGGTGCTCTCCGACGAGAGTGTCGATCTCCAGACGGGAATGCTGCTCTCTTGGGAAAGCGGCGCCCTCGCTTCGCTGCACTGCTCTCTCGTCGGCGGCACGTCCACCTCCGCCTCGGTCACCGGGTCCGAGGGCCGTATCGACATCCCGTACGGCTTCTTCCACGCCGACCGCTTCGTACTGCACCGCGACGGCCGCGACCCGGAGGAGTTCACCGCGGCCGACGCGACAAGGGCCAGCCTCAAACACGAGGCCATCGAGGTCATGCGCTGCCTGCGCGCGGGCGAGACCGAGTCGCCCCTCGTCCCCCTGGCCGGCACCCTCGCCGTGATGCGGACGCTCGACGCGGTACGGGACCGCATCGGCGTCCGCTATCCCGGAGAGCTCGGTCAGCAGGACCTCACCCCTGCTTGAGCCCCTGGTCCCCCACCTCGGTCACGAAGGACGCGGCCGTGGTGATCGGTGCCCCCGGCGTCGTCACCGCGTTCACCGTCTTGAAGTCCACCTGCGCCGCGTCCTGCCCAAGCGCAACGGTCACATACCCCCGCTGCCCGTTGTAGTGCTTCATGTGCGGGTTGGCGGCCAGATACCCCGCCCAGTTGGGCGGCTGCGCGGCCCCGTTCTGCCCGCTGGAGATCGACGTGGTAACGATCTCCGTCCCCACCGTGCGCGAGTTCTGGTTGTCGAAGTCGCGCTTGATGTCGAACCCGTACGACACATGGACGTCACCGGTGAGAACCATCAGGTTCTCCACACCCGCCGCCTCAGCACCCTTGAGGAGACGCTCGCGGGAGGCCGGGTAACCGTCCCAGGCGTCCATGCTGCGGGTGGTGTTGCCGGGGGTGGCGTTGTTGCGGCGGGCGAAGACGACCTGCTGCGGGAGGACGTTCCACAGCGCGTTCGACTGCTGCCAGCCGTCGGTCAGCCAGCGCTCCTGCTCCAGGCCGGGCATGGTCTGCGACGCGGCCTCGGACTCGGGCGTGGGCGTCTTCCAGCCGTCGCCGTTGGCCTGGTTGGTGCGGTACTGCCGGGTGTCGAGGATGTCGAACTGGGCGAGCCGGCCCCAGCTCAGCCGCCGGTAGAGCCGCATGTCGGGCCCCTGCGGCTGCTGCGGACGGCGCAGCGGCTGGTTCTCCCAGTACGCGCGGTAGGCGGCGGCGCGGCGCAGCAGGAACTCCTCCGGCGGTACGTCGTTCTCGGGGTTGTCGTCCGCGTAGTTGTTCTCGGTCTCGTGGTCGTCCCAGGTGACCACGAAGGGGTGCGCGGCGTGCGCGGCGCGCAGATCCGGGTCGGACTTGTAGAGGGCGTACCGCAGCCGGTAGTCCTCCAGCGTGACCGTCTCGCGGTTGAAGACGTCGGGCAGAGTGCGGTCCTTGTAATTGCGGGCGCCGCCGACGGAGTTGACGGCGTACTCGTAGAGGTAGTCGCCGACGTGGAAAACGATGTCGACGTCGTCCTCGGCGAGGTGCTGGTACGCGGTGAAGTAGCCGTCGTGGTACGCCTGGCAGGAGACGGCGGCCAGCGTCAGTTCGGCTACGCGGGCGCCGGACGCGGGCGCGGTGCGCGTACGGCCGGTCTCGCTGACCCAACGGCCCGTACGGAAGCGGTAGTAGAAGGTGCGGTCGGGGGCGAGGCCGCCCACCTCGACATGCACGGCGTGGTGGAACTCGGGGTGCGCGGCGGTCGTCCCGCGTCTGGCGATCCGGCGGAACTTCGCGTCGTGGGCCAGCTCCCACTGCACGGAGACGCGCTGCCGGGGCAGTCCGGAGTCGGCTTCGAACGGGGCCGGCGCGAGGCGGGTCCACAGCAGTACGGAGCCGGGCTGCGGGTCGCCGGAGCCGACGCCGAGGGTGAAGGGGTCGTCGGTGATCTTCGCGGCGTCGAGTTCGGCGGCACCGGCCACGCCCGCGGTCGGCAGGTTGGTGGCGAAGGCGAGCGCGGCGGCGGCGCCGGTGACGGTGAGGAAGCGGCGCCGGCCGAGGTGACGGGCGGCGGCGCGAAGCTCGGGGGCGTGCCGTGAAACGCTTTCCTGCGGCGGTAGTTGACGGGCTGCGGGTGTCATCTGGCCCTCCCCTGACGGTTGTTGTACAACGCATTGGAGTGGCCGGGGTCGACGGCAGCCTGTCGCGTACACAACAGAGGGATGGCCGAAGGATGAGTTCCGGATGGCGGGCCCTCCCCTACGCTGCGGGCCCATGAACAACAAGGAAACGAAGATCGCGCTGGTCACCGGAGCGGGCTCCGGCATCGGCCGCGCCGTGACCGTGGAACTCCTGCGCACCGGCTGGTCCGTGGCGCTCGCGGGCCGCCGCACACAGACCCTGGAGGAGACGGCAGCCCTGGCGGAGAAGGGCGCCTCCCTCTGCGTACGCGCCGACGTCTCACAACCCGACGACGTGGCCGGACTCTTCGCCGTCGTGCGCAAGCGGTTCGGGCGGCTCGATCTGCTCTTCAACAACGCGGGTACGTTCGGCCCTGGCGGCGTCCCGTTCGAGGAACTGCCCTACGACGCCTGGCGCCACGTGGTCGCCACCAACCTCGACGGCGCGTTCCTGTGCGCGCAGGCGGCGTACCGGCAGATGAAGGAGCAGGACCCGCAGGGCGGCCGGATCATCAACAACGGTTCGATCTCCGCGCATACGCCCCGCCCGCACTCGGCGGCGTACACCGCGACCAAGCACGCGCTGACGGGCCTCACCAAGTCACTGTCCCTGGACGGCCGTCCGTACCGGATCGCCTGCGGTCAGATCGACATCGGCAACGCGGCGACCGACATGACCGAGCGCATGCGGACCGGAGCCCTGCAGGCGAACGGCGAGATGGTTCCGGAACCCGTGATGGACGTCGCGGATGTGGCCCGGACGGTGCGGCACATGGCGGAGCTGCCGCTGGAGGCGAACGTGCAGTTCGCGACGGTTCTCGCGACGACGATGCCGTTCACCGGTCGCGGCTGAGAGCGCCGTAAGCGGAATCTGCACAATCGGAATGAAAACATCCGGTGCGTTCAGGCCGGTGGCAGGCTTATGCTCGACACTCCTCCACCAGAGCTTCACATTTGGAGCACGAAACTTCCTGATCCACATTCAAGGGGGATGGGGGGTGGGCAGCCGTTCCGGGCCGCACGGATGGGGTGGGCTTCCGCGCGGGACCGCGGGAAGACCCGGCCACGGAACGGCTGCCCCGTAGACGAACGCCGACGCCCCCGCGTGACGAGACGGGTCAGCGGGCCAGGAGTCGTCGATCTCGGTCAACTGCTCTGCGGTGAGCGGGCCTTGGGTGCATGGCAGGCTTGCGGTATGAGCGATCACGACGGCGCGGCGGCCCCGGCCACGTACGACGACATGTGGGACACGGTGGGCCGCCTCCAGGAGTGGCTCGTACGGGCGCAACCCGCGCGTCCTCCTCAAGAGGCGCTGCTCCTGCGGATGTTGAAGCTCTCCGAGGAGGTCGGTGAGGTCGCCGAGGCGGTCATCGGCGCCACCGGGCAGAACCCGCGGAAGGGTACGAGCCACTCCTGGGACGACGTCCAGTCGGAGCTGTGCGACGTGATCATCACGGCGGCCGTCGCGTTGCGCACGCTGACACCCGAGGCTCGTGAGGTCTTCACGAGCCACTTGGAGCAGGTACGCAAGCGTTCGCTCGGCCCGGGTCAGCTCCCCTGACGCCCGCCCCTCAAAAGTTGATCATGTGTCCGGCGAGTCCGTGGACCGCCTCCTTGACCGCCTCGCCGAGCGTCGGGTGGGCGTGGACGTTGCGGGCCACCTCATGGACGGTCAGGTCCCACTGCTGGGCGAGGGTCAGTTCGGGGAGGAGTTCGGTGACGTCGGGGCCGATGAGGTGGCCGCCGAGGAGTTCGCCGTACTTCCCGTCGCTGATCAGTTTCACGAAGCCGGTGGCGTCGCCCAGGCCGTGCGACTTGCCGTTCGCGGTGAAGGGGAACTTGGCCACCTGGACGTCGTAGCCCTGCTCGCGGGCCTGTGCCTCGGTGTAGCCGAAGCTGGCGATCTGGGGCTGGCAGTAGGTGGCGCGCGGGATCATCACGTACTCCAGCTCCATGGTCTCCGCGTCCGCGATGGTCTCGGCGGCGACGATGCCCATCGCCTCGGCGGCGTGCGCGAGCATCAGCTTGGCGGTGACGTCGCCGATGGCGTAGATGTGCTCGACGGAGGTGCGGCAGCGGCCGTCGACGTCGATGGCGCCGCGGTCGGTGACCTGTACGCCGGTCTTGTCCAGGCCGTAGCCCTCGATGTTCGGGGCGAAGCCGATCGCCTGGAGCACCTTGTCGGCCTCCAGCACCTGCTGGGTTCCGTCCTTGGCCGTCACCGTGACGCGGACCTGAGGGCCGGACTCGTCGATCGCGTCGACGCGGGTGGAGGTGAGCACGTCGATGCCCAACTTGCGGTACTGCTTGGTGAGTTCGGTGGAGACCTCGGTGTCCTCCAACGGCGTCATACGGTCCAGGAACTCGACGATCGTGACCTTCACGCCGTAGTTGTGCAGGACATAGGCGAACTCGACGCCGATGGCCCCGGCGCCGGCGATCACGATCGACTGCGGCAGGTCCTCGGCGAGGATCTGCTCCTCGTACGTCACCACGCGGGAGGTGCGGCGGGTGCCGGGCAGCAGCTTGGGGGTGGCGCCGGTGGCGATGATGCAGTGGTCGAAGGCGAGGGTGCGGGTGTTGCCGTCGTAGTCGGCGACCTGGAGGGTGTGCGCGTCGAGGAAGGTGCCGCGGCCGCTGAACTCCGTGATCTTGTTCTTCTTCATCAGGTAGTGGACGCCCTTGACCCGGCCGTCCGCGACCTTGCGGCTGCGCCGGTAGGCCTCGCCGTAGTCGAAGGAGACCTCACCCTCGACCTTGATGCCGAAGGTCTTGGCCTCGCGGGTGACGATGTGCGCGAGTTCGGCGTTGCGCAGCAGGGCCTTGCTGGGAATGCAGCCCACGTTCAGGCAGACGCCGCCCCAGTACTTCTCCTCGACCACCGCGACGCGCCGGCCCAGCTGGGCGGCGCGGATGGCGGCGACGTAGCCGCCGGGACCCGCTCCGAGTACGACGACATCAAAGCGCTCGCCCTGCTCGTCCATGGGGGTGTCCTTTCCGATGAGGGATGGCGACCCGGCACCGCGCCGTGACCGCCCTCGTCCTCAAAACAGCATGCGTCATCAGGCCCGGCGGCCCGTCACCCCGGTCACCCGGGCGGCGCAAGCGCGCCCCCGTCAGGGGCGCGGGAAACCGCGCGACCAGCCACGACTGCCCCGCAGCCGAGACGCGCCCTCTCGAGGGGGGTCTGGGTCGCTGTTGCTGACACAAGGCACAAACAACGGTCCGCAGGACCGGGCGCACCTCCTGCCGCCCTGGTCCTGCGGGCATGGTCCCGAGGGCATGCCCTGCTGCCCTGGTCCTGCGGGCGTGGGCCGGGAAACACTGTCCCGCATGGATTTCGAACCCGAAAAGCTGCCGTCTGTCCGGTATCTCGACCACTGCCCCTGGGTGTTCGCCGACGAGGCCACCGAGGAGCAGCGGGCCGCGCAGCGGAAGCGGCAGGAGGCGATCGGTGGGGAGTGTGAGATCGGTGAGCGGTGTTACGTCGCCGACTCCGCGGCGGTGTTCACGGACCGGCTGTGGCTGGGGGACGACTCGTACATCGCCGCGCATGCCTATGTCACCGGGGAGTTGACGACCGGGGCGGACTGCACGCTGAACCCGTTCAGCGTGGTGCGCGGCACCGTGACGCTGGGGAACGGGGTGCGGATCGGCGCGCACACCTCGCTGCTCGGCTTCAACCATGGCATGGCCCCCGATCGGCCGGTGTTCCAACAGCCGCACACCAGCCGGGGGATCACCGTCGGCGACGATGTGTGGATCGGTTCGCATGTGGTCGTGGTGGACGGGGTGACCATCGGCGATCACTGTGTGATCGGCGCGGGGGCGGTGGTGACCAAGGATCTGGCGGACTGGACGGTGGCCGCCGGGAATCCGGCACGGCCACTGCGCGACCGGCGGGACAACGCTGCACGGCCGTCCCGCACGGACCATGCCCATGCCAGTGACCCCCTGGCCCGGTTCGCCGACACCGCCCGCGCTCAGGTGGCCGACATCCTCGGCCGGTGCTGGGACGGTGAGAGGTACGTCGACCGCCCCGGCAAGGCGCCCACCGTACGGGCGCACTGCGACGCAGTCGAGATCGCCGACCTTCTGCTGGGCACCGTCCCCGGCCAGTTGACCGCCGACGAGCATGCCGAGCGTCTGAGGGGTGTCCAGGACCCGTACACCGGACTGGTACCGGAGTTCGACGAGCCACTGCCGACGGCGGACGAGGACGGCTTCATCGGCGAAGGTGCCGCCCTCTACCACGTACTGTCCGTCGGCTACGCCCTCGATCTGCTCGGCACCTCCTTCCCGCATCCGGTGCGCGGCGTACGGGAGATGACGGCGCGCCAACTGGTCGCGCGCCTGGAGGAATTGCCCTGGCGGGACGGTGCGTGGGGTGCCGGGGCCTGGATCGATTCCTGGGCGACGGCGGCCCATTGGAACCTGCGGCACGCAGACGTCGGCGGTGACCGTCCCGGCGTCGAACAGGGCGCGCTGGAGACGCTGTTCGGCTGGCTGCTGACGAGGGCCGACCCGTGGACCGGGATGTGGGGCAGCCCTTCGCCCGAGACCGGCCGGCTCCAGGTCGTCAACGGCTACTACCGGCTGACGCGCGGCTCGTTCGCCCAGTTCGGGCTGCCGGTTCCGCATCCGGAGCGGGTCGTGGACGCGGTCCTGGACCACGCCCGCGACGCCCGTTACTTCGGAGCGGGGCAGGAGAATGCCTGCAATGTGCTGGACGTCGCCCACCCGCTGTGGCTGTGCACCCGGCAGCTCGGCGAGGGTACGGGGACGGGCGGTTACCGATCGGCCGAGATACGCACCTGGGCCGAGGGGCAGTTGGCCGCCGCCCTGCCGCGCCGGCAGGACGGCAGGGGCTTCGGCTTCGGTCCCGGTTCCGCCGGTCCCGGACCGGAACCAGGGCTCCAGGGCACCGAGATGTGGCTGGCCATCATCTGGCTCCTCGCCGATCTGCTGGGCCGTTCCGACACCCTCGGCTACCGCCCACGCGGCATCCACCGCCCGGAGCCGGCCCGTGCCCTGACACCGTAGCGGCGTACCCGATCAAGGAATATCTCGAACGAGGCGCCGGTTGGGGCTGCTGCGACAGGTTCGTACGACAGTGCACAGCGTTCGGAGGGAATCGGAGCCTATGACGGACAGCGTCACAACCGGGGTTCGCAGCAGTTCGCCCAAGGAGGCGGTCGGACGGTACGGCATTTGGAGTGTCGGGCTGCGGTCGGAGGATCCGGCCCAGCGGGGCGAGCTTGCCGAGGCCGCCGCCGAGCTCGAACAACTCGGCTTCGGAGCCGTCTGGTTGGGCGGCAACAGCGCGGCGCAGCACGCAGTTCCGCTCATCGAGGCGACCTCGCGGCTGACCGTGGCGACCGGCATCCAGAGCATCTGGCAGTACGAGGCCGCCGACACCGCCGCGCGGTTCGCCGAACTGGACGCGGCGCACCCAGGCCGGTTTCTGCTCGGACTCGGGGTGAGTCACGCCAAGCTGGCGGACCAGTACCGGCGCCCGTATGCGTCCATGGTCGGCTATTTGGACGCCCTGGACGCGGCCGGAGTCCCCGCCGAGCGCCGGGTCCTGGCCGCCCTCGGCCCCAAGATGCTGAAGCTGTCCCGCGACCGCGCCGCCGGCTCGCACCCGTACCTGGTCACCCCCGAGCACACTGCGGACGCCCGCGAAATCTTCGGCGAAGTCCCGCTGCTGGCACCGGAGTTGAAGGTCGTCCTGGAGACGGACCCGGACCGCGCGCGCTCGCTCGCCCGCGACAGCCTCGCCATGTATCTCACCCTGCCGAACTACACCAACAGCTTCCTGCGGTTCGGCTTCACCGAGGACGACTTCGCGGACGGCGGCAGTGACCGGCTGATCGACGCGCTCTTCGCCTGGGGCGACGACGATCGCATCCGCGAGCGGATCGACGCCTTTTACGCCGCCGGCGCGGACCACGTGGCCTTCCAAGTCGTCACCGACCAGGACCGCTCGGGCCTCCCGCGCCCCGAATGGCGCCGACTGGCCGGGCTGTTGGCCTGACGGCGACGGGGGTTCCTCGCCGTCTGTCGGGTGTGAGCCCGTGGTCCCGTTCCAGGAACGGCTGGGCGACGACTGGGCAACGGTCGCCGCATTCGCTGGAGCAGGCTCGGCACGGGATGTGACGGTGAGGCGCATGAAGTCGCGTATCGCCTTGTCGGCCGTCGCCGCGTGTGTCGTGCTCGCCCCGCTCACCGGATGCGGCGGCGACGGAACGGGCCGTGAGCCGTCCCCCTCGGACGGTGGTGCGTCGGCCGCCCCGGTCCCCAGCGCGCCGGCCGAGAGCCGCGCGCCGACGCCGGGGAAAGGGTCGAAGGACCCCGACGACATCAACGGCGACGGGCATCGCGATCTCCTGGTTCCCGTCCAGATCGGCGAGGAGCCGGAAACCTCCGGCAGCGAAGAGCGGCTCGGTGTCGTCTACGGATCGGCCAGGGGACTCGATCCGGCGACCCGCACGGTCTACGGCCGCGGTGACCTGGGCCTGCCCGGTCTGCCGCCGGGGCAGGCCGGTCCCGACAGCGTTTACGGGCAGTCCATCGTCACCGCCGATCTGGACGGTGACGGCTTCGCGGACTTCGTCACGAGCGTCGCGAGGGAGGAGGCAAAGGAAGGGCAGATCTGGGACCAGCGCACCGTCCCGTACGTGGCGTGGGGCAGCCCATCCGGACCCAGGACAGGTGCCGAGGCCACCGAGGTACGGCTGCCGCAGAACGTGTCCAAACTGGGCGTAGGCCCCGTGGAGCGCGGCGACTTCGACGGCGACGGGCACCACGACCTCGCGGCACTCGCGCAGAACGAGTCATCGCTGGTGGTGCTGTACGGCCCGTTCACGCGCTCGGGTGTGCCCACGCGCACCGACACCAGCCTGCCCTGGTCGGACGGCGCGCTCATCGCGGACGACATCGACCCGACGGGCAAGCCCCGCGCGACCTCTCTGCTGCTCCAGGGCACGAACGACGGCGAACAGTCCGCCAACACCCTCTACTCCGCCCGCCGCGGCGAGGGCCCGTCCGCGAACGTCAGACAACTGCGCCGCGGAAACGCCCACGCCTGGGGCGACTTCGACGGCGACGGACAACGCGACGTGACCATCGGAGACGACGGCGGCCGCAACAACGAGCCGGGCTACGAGACAGAGGCCCCCGAGGTCGACGGATCGCTCACCGTGTACCCCGGCAGCGACGCCGCACCGGTCACCCACCGCCTGCCCGAGGCACCCGATGACCGGAAATCCGACTACGGCCCGGGCGACTTCGCGGCCGCCGACCCGGATGGCGACGGCCGCGACGGCATCCTCGTCGCCACATACGAGAACGCCACACTCATCGACGGCGACAAACGCACCCCGGTCCTACGCGAAGGACCGGCAAAGGCCGACGGCAAGAAGATCCCGGCGAAATGGCGCCACGCCCGGCCGGCGGGAGCCGCCGACTTCGACGCCGACGGCAAGGACGAACTGATCCTCAACTGGGCGGCAGACTCACTGTTCGGAATCTACGGCGAGCACCCCACCCACTGGTGGATCACGGATGGCACGACACCCCGCGACAAGACGTCCTTCACGACGACGGGCTTCGCCCCGCCCGGCTCCTGAGGACTGGACTGCCGGGCGGGGCTGGATCCCGTGGATCCCGTGGGGGCTATTCCGCGTAGTACGTCGCGTCCTGCCGGTCGAGAGTCGTACTGATCGGCTGGATGTGGAGCAGGTTCTCGTAGTGCCGGATGTAGCGGCCCGGGAAGTTGTACGACTCGAAGGAGACGCCGCTCGCGGAGTCGGCCAGGCCCGCGCGCCGCGAGAAGCTGGCGTCGTTCTTGAAGGTGCTCGACCCGTCGTTCTTCTCCACCCACAGCTCGTAGTTCTTGTGGCGCAGGAAGTAGCCGGGAAAGTTCGCCGACTCCAGCGAGACGGTGCCGCTCCCGGCAAGACCGGCAACCACGCGGAACTGCGAGTCCGCAAGATTCGTGACGTTCGGCTCGAGCTTCGCCCGGTACTCCCAGTGCCGGATGTACCGGTCCGGGAAGTTGTACGAGGAGAACCGGACCGGAGTCAGGCCGTCCGCGACCGGGATGCCGAAGTTGGGCGTGCCGTCGGCGTTCCAGTACAGCTTCTGGTAACGGGTGCGCCGGTTGGGGTCGTTGAGCGGATCGCCGCTGATGTCCTTGTAGTTGCGGTCGTGGTAGACGATCACGTCCGACTTGCCGTCCTCGGAGACGGTGAAGCAGTTGTGGCCGGGCCCGTACTGCCCGGTGGCGTCGTTGCTCCTGAGGACAGGCTGCGAACTCTTCGTCCAGGAGGCAGGGTTGAGCAGATCGGCCGAGGCGGAGGCGGTCAGCAGGCCGAGGCAGTAGTTGGCGTCGGTGGCGGCGGCGGAGAAGGCCATGAAGACCTTGCCGTTGCGTTGGATGACGGCCGGGCCCTCGTTGACGCGGTGGCCCACGGTCTCCCAGGCGTGCGTCGGCGTGGAGATCCGTACCGGAGTGCCGGAGATGGTCCACGGGTTGGACAGCTTCGCGAGATAGAGGTTGGTTCCGCTGCCCACGGCCGGATCGGTCTGAGCCCAGCTCAGATAGCGGCTGCCACCGACGACGAAGGTCGTCGCGTCGAGCGAGAAGGTGTCCAGCGGCAGGGCGATACGCCCCTTCTCCGTCCAGGTCCCGGTCAGCGGGTTGGCGGAGCCGCTCTCCAGGACGTACGGCCGGATCTTCCAGATGTCGTCGGCGGCACCGGCGGCGAAGTAGATGTACCACTTGCCACCGATGAAGTGGATCTCCGGCGCCCAGATATGGGCGCCCATCTCACCGCTCGAGTGCTTGGTCCAGATGGTGGTCTCCGAGGCGGTCGAAAGGCCCTGGAGGGTGGTGGCCCGGCGCATCACGATCTTGTCGTACGCGGGCACGGTGGCGGTGAAGTAGTAGTAGCCGTCGGTGTGTTTGTGGATGTGCGGGTCGGCGCGCTGCAGGGCGATCGGGTTGGTGAAGGTCACGGCGGGCGAGGCGGGGGCGGCGGCG
>NZ_JAAKZX010000227.1 GCF_011045025.1 Streptomyces ureilyticus | reverse complement strand
CTGGGTGGACGGCGGCTATTGCGGTATGGGGCCGCAGTGCCAGTGTCGAACGGCGGGCTGTCAGTCCTCTTGGTCGAAAGCGGTGCGTGTGTCTCGAGATGAGGGTGGTTCAACTGCTCTCGACTCGCGTGTCGTTACTCCATCGGATGATCGACCCGATGTGGCCCGGGCATTCGTAATCCATATCACCTGTAATGCAGCCATGTGGATGAAATCCCGGGCTCTAGTCCCATTTCGAGTTGTGTGGCCGTCCGTGTCGAGGCAACATCGATTGTGTTCTTCCGACGGGGAAGAAACAGAACGGAGATACCAAATGCGCAAGACCATGAAGCGCGGTGCTGCTTCGACCCTCGTGGCGGTGGCCCTCCTTGCTGGTTCCGCTGCGGCTGCCAGCGCCTCCGAAGGCGGCTACTCCAAGGGCGGCTACAAGGGCGGCGACGAGCCCTCCATCACCATCGTCAACAGCAACGAGAGCGCCAATACCAACACCAACAGCAACGAGAACGCCGCCACGGCCGCGGCCTCGATTGATGTCTCGCTGCTGGGCTGATCCCTCTGGAGCCGGGGTGTGATCGCTCGATTTCAGTTCGGCGGTCAGAGGCATCCCTTCTCGATTCCCTTGGGGGGTCGTGGCCCGACCTGAAAGCGTCTTTCCCTGACGGGCGGATGGGATGGCATTCTCATCCCGCCGAGGGAGAGGCGCTTTCTCTTTCCTTGAGTTGATCAACTGAAAAGGCGTCATGCCGCAGGTGATCGCACAAAGTAGCGCACATCGGAGGGGGCATGAGTGACACGATCATCCTGCCGCGTTGCCCGGAAACAGGTAAGGCGTCGTTCCGTACCGAAGACCAGGCCCGTGCCTGGCTCGTCAGGCAGCCGCTGATCGAGAAGATCCCAGACCGGATCTATCAGTGTCCCGGGTGCCGGTACTGGCACTTCACTGGGTCGCATCATCTGACCAGTCAGAAGATCCAGTCGAGGCGAAACTATGGCAGGCGTGAAGTTGCCCCCCGGCGTAGTCGCAGGAAGAGGGGGAGGGGCTGACAAGAGAGTCAGGGCTTTCGTCCCCTCCGTGCCGCTGTCGGGAGACCAGCCGAACGGCTGAGGCACAAGCCGGGCTTGGACCTGTTGCTTCGGTTTCCACGCTGGCTTCTCCCACTTATTCGAGCAGGAAGACGACCAGATTGCGACAGAACCTGAGCAGGGGAATGGCCGTGGCGGCCGCCGCGACGAGCATTCTGTCCCTGTACGGCAGCCAGGCGTTCGCGCACTCGCGTTCCGAGGAAGGCTCCGGGGCGTCGTCCGGTGCCCTGTCGGGTGGCGACGTTGAGGTTTCGGCGGGCGTTGACCCGGACGTCGACGGCAATTCCGTCGGTGTGAGTGCCGAGGTCGACACGTTCGTCGAGTACGGCGACCACGCCTATGGCAGTGGGTTCGATTACGACGTCAGTTACAGCCTTCGCGGCGATGGCAGCGGCTACGGCGACGACGACGTCGGCTACGGAGACGACGGAAGCGGCGGTGGCGGCGACTCGTACACGCCGCCCACGGAGCCGTCGACGTCACCGCCCACCACCATTCCGCCGGCGAGGACGTCGCCCATGTCGCCGCGAACGGCCCCCCTGGCCAGTGAGCCCCCGACGGTCGGCGAGCCTCCGGCCGCCGAGTCCCCGGCGCAGCCGCCCTCGCTCGCTGAGACCGGTGGTGGGGAGCAGGTGCTCCTTGCCTCGGGTGCCGTCGCGCTGCTGGTGAGTGGCGCCATTCTGTACCGGCGTGGTCGGGCTGCTTCGCTGCGGTAACGAGGATCCACGCGGGAGCGGTTCCCTCGGGGGCCGGACGGAGACTCGTCCGGCCCCCGGACTCGTTTCTGGCCAGAGCTCACCCGGGCGGGTGGCCGGGGGTGGCCAGGCAGGCGGATTCGCTCGCGGTATCGCACTACATATGACTGGATGTCAGGAATGATCCGGAAAAGTAGATGGCGGTGCAGTCGTTACACCGCCGTTGATCATCCGAGACGGGAGCAGCCATGGCCGTACGGTATCGGCGCCTCAGACGATGGCCCGTATGTGCGGTGGTCGGCGTTGTTGCGGGAGCTGCCCTGTTGGCGGGGCCTGGACACCGTGGGGGCAGCGGGGTGGATGAGGACGCCAAGACGCGGGGACCGGTAGCGGCGCCGGGGCCAGTGGAAACCCGGGCGCCGAGGGGCACCGGTGCAACCCCCGCCCCCTTTCCCGCCTTCGGCGCCTACCTCGACTACAGCTGGCGTGGTGTGGTCCGGACGGACTGGTTCAGTCGGTGGCTGGGTGGGGCTGACCTGCGGGTGGGGCGTACGTATCTGCCCGGGGACCTCTGGAGCAACATCGAGGGCGCCCCCGGCTTTCTCGATGACTGGGCGGACTGGCGGCGGGGGAGGGACGAGCGGATCTTTGTCCTCAATGTGCCGATGATGGAGCGCAACGAGGAGGGGGTTTCCGACGCCGAGGTGCGTCACCTGCTGCGTCGGGGCGCGGCCGGGGAGTTCGATGCGCATTACCGGCGGCTGGCCGAGCGGCTGGTCCGGTTGAAAGTGCCGGACACCATCCTTGTGCTGGGGTGGGAGATGAACGGCATCACGTACACCCATCGGTGCGGGCCGGATCCGGAAGCCTGGAAGGCGTACTGGAACCGGATCGTCGCCGCCATGCGATCGGTGCCCGGCCAGGCGTTCCGGTTCGACTTCGCGCCCAGTCGCGGGCGCGATGCCGTTCCCTGGACCAAGTGCTATCCGGGGGACGACACGGTCGACATCATCGGAATGGACAGTTACGACCAGCCGCGGGGGATGTCGTTCGACGAGCAGGTCACGGAGCCGTACGGGCTGCAGGATCATGTGGACTTCGCCAAGGAGCATGGGAAGCCCATCTCGTATCCGGAGTGGGGGCTGTTCCGCAACGGTGACAACGCGGAGTACATGCGGCACATGCTCGCCTGGATGGACGAGCACAAGCCGGTGTACAACACGCTCACCGACTACTGCCCGCACGGCGTGTGGCAGTGCGGGCAGAATCCACGGGCGGCGCAGGTGTACCGGGACGTGCTTTACGGACGTACAGAGCCCGTGCCGCCGATGCCGTTGCCAACGCCTGTGCCTGAGCCCACTCCGGAGCCCCAGCCGACGCCGGATTGCTCATCACTGGACCTGGGCGACTGGGTCGAGTACTGGATCGGCGGGGAGCCCTGCATCCCTGACGACTTGTGGCCTGACGACTTGTGGCCGGATGACTGGTGGCCGGACAGCTGGTGGCCGGACGACTGGCGGCCGGACAGCTGGTGGCCGGACGACTGGTGGCCGTTCAATTGGTGACCGCTCCCTTCCTCCTGCGTACGAGTTCCCTGGCCCGGTTGCGCGCGGAGGCCTCGCAGGCGACCGCCGACAGGAGCGGGGCGGTGCGCCGCCGGGCCAGCAGCAGTCGCTGGTTGACCACGGTGTCCGGGCGCCAGCGGAACTTGTACGGCTCGGCTCCGCGCAGCAGGCTCAGTACCTGGCGGCCGTCGCGGGACACGTGATCGGCGCTGGCGTGAAGCAGCATGGTGGCGATGTCTGCCTTCCACTCCCGTAGCCGCGGGTGGGCGCCGTACAGGTAGTTGCCCGCCAGTCGCGGTGTCAGCAGGGTCACGTCGACGGCGAGTACGTCGGTGCCGGCCCGGAACTCGGTCACCACGGCGTCCCCGGATCGGACCAGTGGGCCGAGCGAGCGGGCCAGGTGCTCGTGGAAGCGGGGTCTGAGGTGTTCGGCGGTCACTTTGCGGTTCTGCCATTGGAGGCGGTGCAGGTCCAGCATGGTGCGCAGGGCCGAGTCCACCTCGTCGGGGCGGACGAAGCGGTGTTCTACGCCGAGTTCGCCGAGCTTGCGGATCTTGGTCTGGATGCGTCGGGCCCGGCCGGACGGCATCCGGGTGAGCAGCTCGTCCATCGGGTGGGCGGGCAGCTCCAGGCACACCGAGTCGGCCATCTGTCGCCGAGGGCCGGGCCAGCGTGCGTACACCTGCCCCGCGGCGCCGCCCGGCCGGACCTCGCGGATGTCGATCAGTGCGGTGCGGGCGGCCGTCCAGAGTGTTCGGGTGAGTGCGTCCGCGGCGCGGTCGGCGTGTTCGTCGTCGAGCAGTACGTCTCCGTAGTCGGAGATCGCTCCGCCGAGCGGGACCAGTCGGGGGAGCGGGCCGCCGGTGCGCATCAGCGGTGCGGCGGCCCGTAGTTCGCCGTCGCCGTCGCGTACCAGTACCAGCCGTAGTCGGCCTCGGCCCGGGGTGCCGTACGACGTCCACCACGAGTGCAGCCAGGCGTGGCTCTGGAAGGGGGTCGCCGTGCCGCACCTGCGGTACAGCCGCTCCCAGGCTTGGCCCAGTGCGGTGAACTCTTGCTCGTCGGTGCACAGTTCGGCTCGCAGGGTGCCCTCGCCGGCCTGCGCCGTCACCCTGCTCACAGCTGGCCGTGTGAGTCGGCGGCGGTGGACGGACCGGGTACGACGGCCGAGCGCGCGTCGTCGGGCGTGTGCCGTGGGCGGGCCAGTAGTGCGAGGCCGCCCAGCAGGCCGCCGGCGCTCGCCCCCACCAGGCCGGTCAGTGCCGGGGACGCCGAGGACGGCTCGGTGGGCTTGATGGCCCGGGAGAACTGCCGGAGTTCGACGTGCGTGGCGTTCTTGGTGTGAGTGGCGTGCCGGGTCATCGCGCCGGTGACCGCGTTGGCCATGTCGGCGGCGAGGTCGGGGCGTGCGGAGGTGGCCGTCACGGCGACCATCGGCGCGTCCGGCGAGGTCGCCGACCGTACGCTCTCGCGCAGCGTCCGCACCGGCACGCCCGCCCACACCTGGGCGTCGCCGAGTACCGCGAGTTGGGTGGCGACCCGGCCGTACGCCTGGGCGAAGCCGAGCGCCGCCTGAGGGTCCGATTTCGTGGTCGGTACGGCGACGACGTAGGCCGAGGCCGAGTAGGCGGGCGGCGTGAGGGCGCCGTACGTGCCGCCGGCCAGGGCGCCGGTGAGGGTGCCTGCCGCGAGCAGGGACCAGGGCGGAAGGGCTCGCAGGCGCCTCAGGGTCCCTCGCAGTCGGCGAGGCGGGGTGGTCGGGGATTCGGTCTTGACGGTCATCAGGGGATCACTCCCAGGGGTGACGGGGACGAGACGGCAGCCGTGTACACGTCCATGAGTTGTGCGGCGGTGCGTGTGATGCAGTAGTGGCGGGCGGCGGCGGGAGCCCGGCGGTCCATCGGGCGCGAGCGGCCGTCCCCGGTCCGGGCTCGGGTCGCGGCCAGGGCACGGGCGAACGCGTCCGCGCCGCCGCGCACCCGGCGGGCCCCGGCGGCGAGGCGCGGCGGGAAGTCCTCGACAGCCGGGCAGCAGGCGTACAGGACCGGCAGCCCCGCTGCCAGGCCCTCCACGACGGCCAGGCCGAAGGTCTCCTCCATGCTCGGCGAGGCGAGTACGTCCATCGCCGAGGTCAGCGAGGGCAGATCCAGGGCGCGGATGCCGTCGGGCTCGTACGGCTGCTCGCCCGTGAACAGCACCCGTCCGGTCACCCCGGCCCGTTGGGCGGCACGCCGCAGCACACTCTCCTCGGGGCCGCTGCCGACCAGCAACAGCATGTAGTCGAGGGGGAGTTGAGCGAGGGCGTCGATCAGGACGACGAACCGCTTGCCCGCGGTCAGTCGGCCGATGCCGCCGACGACGTACACGTCCTTCGGCAGCCCGAGTCGGCGGCGGGTGCGTTCGCGGCGGTCCGGGTCGAAGCGGAAGCGGGCCACGTCGATGCCGTTGGGCACGACCTCGATGCGCGGCTCGGGCACGCCCCAGCCGCGGAGCCGGTCGGCCACTGTGGGGGAGACCGCGATCGTGGCCCGGCCCAGCCGCTCGCTGGCCAGGTAGAGCGCGCGCATTCCGGCGCTCAGGGCGCGGCCCTCCAACTGCGTGCCGCCGAGGGAGTGTTCGGTGGCCACCACGGCCCGTACGCCCGCCAGACGGGCGGCGATCCTGCCGTACACGCAGGCCCGGTAGAGGTGGGTGTGTACGAGGTCGTAGCCGCCGTAGCGGATCAGGCGGGCCAGTCGGGGCAGGGCGGACAGGTCCCGGTTGCCGGACATGCCGAGGTGGACGACCCGGACGCCGTCCGCCGTCAGGCCTTCGGCGACCTGGCCGGGGTTGGTGAGGGTCACGACGTCGCAGTCGACGGGCAAGTGGCGCAGGAGCAGGCGGAGTTGTTGTTCCGCGCCGCCTGCTCCCAGGCCGGTGATGATGTGCAGGGCCTTCAAGCCGGGCATCGCGGGGGCTCACACTCCGTCGACGGGGTGGCGGTACAGCCGGCGCTTGAGGTGCAGCCGCCAGGCTGTGTCGCGCTCGCCGACGTGGACGCGGGGGAGGGCGTAGAGGCTGTTCAGGTCGCCGGGGCCGGTGGCGCAGGCATAGCTGTAGCCCGCCTCGCGTACGGCGTCGACGGCGCGGCGGTCGACTCGGCCATACGGGTAGCAGAAGCCGTGGATGTGAGCGCCGGTCACTTCGGAGAGCAGTGCTCTGCTGTCGTTCACCTCGGCGCGGAGCAATGCGTCGTCGGCCCGGGTCAGGTCCACGTGCGTGAGGCCGTGCGAGCCGATCTCGATGCCCTCGGCGGCTGCCTGCCGGATGCCGTCCGCCGACAGCAGCGGCTTGCGCGGGCCGTGCGGGTCCCAGGCGTTGTCGCCGCCCAGCCTGCCCGGCAGTACGAACAGGGTGGCGCCGAAGGCGTGGCGGTGCAGCAGCGGCAGGGCGTGCGTGACGAAGTCGGCGTACCCGTCGTCGAAGGTCAGCCCCACCAGGTTCTGGGCCTCCCCCCTGGCGCGCGCGGCGAGCAGCTCACGCACACCGACGCCACGCAGGCCCCGGCGGCTCAGCCAGCCGAGCTGCTGGTCGAGGCGGCGGGGCGAGACGGTGACGCGGTACGGGTCGTGGGAGCAGTCGTCCACGGAGTGGTACATCGCCACCCACGGGGGCGGGCCGGGTCTGCGTCGGGACCGGCTGGGTCGGGGCCTATCGGGTCGGGGCATGTCGGATCGAGGCATCTCGGGTCGGGGAATGTCGGATCGTGCGGCAGTGGGTTGAGGGGCGGCAGCCGGATCGTGGTCAGCGGAAACGGGCATGGGGAAGCCTCCGGGTGAGGGTGCGGATGGTGGGGGTGAAGCCCTGCCCGCCCGGCATCCCGGCGAGCACGAGGAAGACGACGGTGACGGCCGTGCCGCCGGCCGTGAGTCCGAGGGTGGACGAGCCGACGAGGCTCGCGCCGAACCAGCCCACCCCGCAGGCGACCACCGCGGCGCGCAACGGCCGGCCCATCGCGGCCAGCACCCGCCGGGTGCGGATCGGTACGCCGCGCGTTCCCATGCCGTACAGCAGGATCAGGGCGGTGAGGCTGATGCCGGCCGCGTTGGCCGCGGCGATGCCGAGTACGCCCCATGAGCCGACCGCCCATGCGCCGGCACCGGCCGTGGCGGCGATACCGGCGGTCATGGCGGCTACCGGGTACCAGGTGGCCCGCCCTGCCGAGAAGTACGAGCGGACGAGCGCGCCCACCAGCGCCTGGCCGAGCAGCCCCAGGGCGTACACGCGCATGACGGCGGCGGTGGCCGCGGTGTCCTGCGCGGTGAACGCGCCCCGCTGGAATAGGAGTTGGATGAGCTGCGGGGCGCAGGCGACGACCGCGGCGGTGCCGAGCAGCACGACGTACGACACCGCCCTCAGGTCGCGCTCGACGCGGTCGCGGGCCCGCTCGGTGTCGCCCTCGGCCAGAGCCTGCGAGACGACGGGGAAGGTGACCGTGCACAGCATCAGGGCGAGCACCATCGGCAACTGGGCAACCTTCTGGGCGTAGTTGAGGTGCGAGATGGTGCCGGCGGGGAGCGGGGCGGCCAGGAAGCGCTCGATGAGGACCTGGGACTGGCGGCACAGGGCGAAGAGCAGGACGGTGCCGAAGAGGGCGAGGTTCACGGCGCGCCGGTCTGCCGCCGGATCCTTGAGGTCCGCCGGGTCCTCGGGGGCCGCGGGGCCCGTCGCGTTCGGTGCGTCCGTCGGGGTTGCCCCGAGGTCCGCCGGTCGGCGGACCAACTTCCTTAGGAAGGAGGGCAGTTGGGTGAGGATCATCAGCAATCCGCCCACCGCCACGCCGATCGCCGCCGCGCGCACGCCCCAGCGGCCGCCGAGGACGAACATCGCCGTGATGACGGCGGTGTTGTAGGCGACGTAGATGGCCGCGGGTGCGACGAACCGGCGGTGCGCGCGCAGGGCCGCGCTGCAGTAGCCGGCGAGGCCGAAGGTCAGGACGCAGGTGCCGGTCAGCCGGGTGCAGTCCACCGCGAGCCGGGGGTCCGGGAGTCCTGGCGCCAGCACCTCGACCAGGTACGGCGCCCCCCAGATGATCAGCGCCGACGTCACGGTGAACGCCAGCGTCAGGCGGGGCAGCGTGCCGCGGACCAGGGCGCGCACCGGGTCGCCGGCGTCGCCCGTGCCGCCGTGGGCGCGGCGGGCCACGGCCGCGCTGAACGCCGGTACGAGCGCGAAGGCCAGCCCGTCCTCGATCAGCAGCGTCGCCGCGAACTCCGGCACGGTCCAGGCGACCAGGAAGGCGTCCGTCTCGCTCCCGGCCCCGAAGAGATGCGCCAGCGCCTGGTCCCGGCCGAGTCCCAGCAGGGCACCGGCCAGGGAGAGGACGACGGTGACGAACGCGGCTCTGGCGAGGAAACCGTGCGGGACGAACGTGGTTCTGCCGCCGGGGTCTTCCGGGGCGTCCGTGCCGGAGCCCGCCGCGGTGACCGTGGCGTTCCCGGCCTGCGCAGGGGGGACGGTCATCGTGGAGCAGCCTCCTCGGAGATCCGTCCGGAGTCCCCCAGGGCCCACCACGCCGTCAGCCCCAGGCAGACGCCGGTGATGACGGCCACAGGCCCGCCGATGTCGGAGTACGCGAAGTTGATCAGCTGCCAGATCAGCAGCCCACAGGCGATGAGCCCGCAGTCGAGGGACGATTCCGCCGCCGGTACGTCGCCGGCATCTCGCGCTCTGCGGGCGCGGACCAGTCTCCGCAGCCCCAGCACCAGCAGCGCCAGCCAGCTCCCCGCCAGCGTCAGCAGCCCGGTCAGTCCCTGTTCGCTGAGCACCAGCAGGTACAGGTTGTGCGGCGACAGCAGCGGCTGCTTCCGGTACTCCGTGCCCGCGCCCTCGATGTCGCTGCCCGACGACAGCGCCAGTGAGGCGTGGCCGTCGCGGTGCTCGGGGAAGCCCTTGAGGCCGACGCCCGTGAGCGGCTGCTCACGCCACATGTCGGCCGCCGCCGCCCACATCGTGTACCGGTCGGTGACGGACTGGTCCGGTGCGTCGCCGACCTGGCCGATGCTGCTGACCCGCTCCTGCAACAGCGTGGAGCCGACACCGAACCCGCCGACGAGGAGCACGGCGAGAGCGGCCACGACCGCACCCGCCGCCACCGCCCGCCGCCGGCCCGCGAGCAGCAGCTGCGCCCCGCAGGCGACGGCCGTCGCGATCCACGCACCCCGGCTGAAGGACACGGCCAGCGGCACGACGAGCAGCAACGCGCACACCACGGCCCACACGCGCTGTCGTACGGACCCTGGTGCGAGCGCCAGGCCCACCGCGCACACCAGCCCGAAGGCCACCACGGTGGCCATCCCCATGATGTCCCCCGGCCCGAAGGTGCCGACCGCCCGGATCTCCTGGCCCATGTACGAGGCGCCGGTCCCGGTCGCGTACTGGTGCACCCCCACGGCCCCCTGCCACACCGCGAGTGCCACCACCGACCAGGCCAGCAGCCGGACGTCGCGCCGGTCGCGGACGAGCAGCAGGACGGCGGCCGGGACGAGCACGAAGATCTGCAGCCAGCGTGCGAAGCCGGTGAGTCCCGCGCCCGACGTCGTGGCCCCCGCCGCTGCCACCGCGAACCCGGCCACGGGCAGGCCCAGGACCACGGCGGCGGTGCGGGACAGGGGGCGCCGCCGCTGCCGCAGCAGACGGATCGCGCAGCACAGGACGACGACACCGGAGGCGGCGTCGGCGGGGCTGGCGCCGCCCTCGACGCCCGGTGCGAAGGGCAGCGCGAGCACGACGATCACCGCGACCACCGGCAGGACGGGCGTCAGGCGGCGCGCGGCGGGCAGGGCGTACGCGTGGCTCACCGGCGGGTCAGCTCCCCGTCGGGCGGACCAGCGCGACGGCCGTGCGCAGCAGGATGCAGATGTCCTGCCACAGCGACCAGTCGTCGATGTACGCGTTGTCGAAGCGGGCGCGGTCCTCGATGGAGGTGTCGCCGCGCAGCCCCTGGATCTGGGCGAGCCCGGTGATGCCGGTGCGCATGCGGTGGCGGGCGGCGTAACCGGGGTGGGTCCGGCTGAAGTGGGCGACGAAGTACGGGCGTTCGGGGCGCGGCCCGACCAGACTCATGTCGCCTCGGAAGACGTTCCACAGCTGGGGCAGCTCGTCGAGCGAGGTACGGCGCAGGAAGCGGCAGAACCGGCTCATGTCCTGCTCGCCCGCCACGCTCCAGCGGGTGGCGGCCTCGTGCTCGTCGGCCGGGCGATGGGTGCGGAACTTCAACAGCGTGAAGGGGGTTCCGTCCTGGCCGATGCGCTCCTGACGGAAGACGACTCCCGGCCCCTCGCCGGCCCGCAGTACCGCCGCGCAGACCAGCAGTACGGGGCCGGCGAGCAGAAGCAGCATCCCGGAGACCAGTACGTCGAGGGCGCGCTTGGCGGGTCGTGCGGGACGTCGGCCGGTGTCCAGGCGACGGCAGGAGAAGCCGGCGATCCGCTCGCGGGGGGCGTGGGGCCAGGCCCCGTGGAGGTTACTTCCTGGCGGGTCGTAGGGCGGGCGGCCGGTGCGTGCGGGTGCCGTGCCGCCGGGTCCGTCGTGTGGTGCGTGGTCCTCGCCCGTCGCGGTCTCCGGCGGGTCGCAGGCCGTGTGACCGGCTTCCTCGTACGCGGGGATCCCGGCCCGGTCGTACGACGGTGCCTCCGCGTCGACCTCCCACAGCACGCAGCCCGCCTCGGCCAACTCCCGTACCAGCGAGCTGTGTTCGCCGACAGGGCCGACGAGGAGCACGGCCCGTACGCCGTTCTGGACGACGGCCCGCTGCACCTCCTCGTCCGTGCTGAGCACCGGCAGCCCCGCATCGCCGGCCGGGTCGTCGGCGAGGACGCCCACCGGTCTGAGGCCGCAGCCCGGGCGGCGCAGGAGGGCGGCGGCCACGCACTGGGCGGTGGCGGCCGGGCCCACGACGAGGGCGGCGGCGGGATTGCGGACCAGCGTCCGGCGGCGGCGCCAGTGCACCACGCCGCGGCCTGCGCAGCTCGCCGCCGTCTGCAGGGCGACGCCGGTCAGCAGCGTACGGGCGGACGGGGCGTGGGCCGGGGAGAGCGCCGCGACCAGCGCCGCGAGGGCACACCAGCTCACCGTGATCCGGGCGCAGACGGCGGGGAGTTCGTCCAGTACGGCGGGCACGGCGGACGGGCGGTACAGCGCCGCCAGCGCGTTCAGCCAGAGGACGGCGAGCAGCAGTGGTGCGGTCAGCAGGGGGTGGGGGAGAGCCGGAGCGGCTGTGAGCGCGGCCGTCGCGTCCACGACGAGCAGGGGCAGCGCCGAGGCGCGCCGGGCCATGGCCCGCTGCCTCGAGGGGAGCCCGGAGCCGCCGGGGACCCTGTGGGGAGGAGGGACCGGGACAGGCAGGGATCCCTGCTCCGGTTGCTGGGCTGCGAGGGGAGAGACGGTGCGTTCGACGGTCACGAGGGGTTCGACTCCCTGCACTCGATGTGTTCTTGGGTCACCGTGCGCCCGGCGTCGAGGAGTTCGCGGTAGAGGGCCGCGACCGCCTCGGCGGAGTGCCGCACGTCGTGCGCGGTCAGTACGTGGCGGCGCCCTTGGTGGCCGAGCGCCTCGCGCAGCAGCGGATCGAGCAACGCACGTGCGAGCGCGTCGGCCAGCGGGCCCGGCCGGCCGGGGGGTACCAGGCAGTGCGCCCGGTGACCGGGCGGCAGGCTCTCGCGCGCCCCGGCCACATCCGTGACCACCACGGGCCGACCGCACGCCATCGCCTCCAGCGGTGCCAGCGCCATGCCCTCCCAGCGCGAGGGCAGCACCACCAGGTCGGCGGTCTGGTACCAGGGCACGGCATCGGCGACGGCACCGGCGAACAGCACGCCTTCGGGCGCGTGTTCTCGCAGTTGTTCCTCGTCCGGTCCGTCCCCGACGAGGGCCAGCCGGGCCGCGGGGACCTGCCGCAGGACTGAGGGCCACGCCTGGAGCAGCACGTCCTGCCCTTTCTGTCTGCACAGCCGTCCTACGCAGACGACCAGGGGGGCGGACGGATCGAGGGTGGTGAGCGGAGTGGAGGCGGCCTGTACGGCAGGGTCGGCTTGTACGGCGTTGTCGGCGGCGGGGTGGAAACGCCGCGGGTCGACACCGTTGGGGATCACTTGCCAGTGGGCGCGCACCCCGGCACGTACACCTCGTGCGCGTTCTGCCTCGCTGACGCACACCACACGGGCGGCCCACCGTGCCGCCCACCGCTCCCACGCCAGGGCAGCCGCCGCCGTGAGCCCGCCGACCGCCTCGAACGACCAGGCGTGCGGCTGGAACACCGTCGGGATCCGCCCCCTGACCGCCAGCCGGGCGGCGAGCCCGGCCTTGGCGCTGTGTGCGTGCAGCACTTCGGGCCGGACCTCGTCGATGACGCGCGCCAGCCGGCGTACCTCACCGGGAAGCGACCATCCCGGCGCACGGGTGGCGGGCCAGCGCCGTACGTCCGCGCCGAGTTCCCGCAACGTCTGGGCGAGGCCGCTGTCGGGGCACGCGACCGTGACGTCGGAACCGGCCGCACGCTGCGCCCGTACCAGCTCGGTGACGACGTTGGCGACGCCACCGTCCACCGGCTGGGTGATGTGCAGGATGCGTGGCGAAGTCCCCCGCCGCGTCGCGCCGCGCAACGATCCGGCGGACCGGCTGACCATCACCGTGCGAGTCGACCCGAGGGGCGGCCGCTCCGCCCTGACGGGTCGTGGAACGGGCGGACCCCCGTGCGAGTCGCAGTGGAAAGACCCCGGGCATGACGCATGACCGGCGTTGCCCTTTCGCGAGGAACGTCAAATTCGGCTGACGGTGCGTCACTCTACTCCGGAATTCCTCGTATATCGGTCAAGAGTGACGAAACGCTTAAATCACCCGTCTCGTGTCGGCGGCCGTACGGCCGGTGTCGCCGGGAGTGCTGCGCCGAACGGGGTGGGGCGTTCGGAGAGGGTGACAGGTTGCTCACCAGCGACGATGCCTGGTTGCAAGGGGGTGGGGGGTCACGCTGCACGCCCGCTCGGTTGCAGGGTGCGGCAGCCGGTTTAAGGGTGGCCACAAGACCCCACGCACCCTTCCGAAAGGAACCGGCATGCGTGCTCCTTCGGCACGGCGCATCGCGACCTCCGCATTCTGCGCCACGTTTCTGATCGGTGTCGCAGCTCCTACCGCCTGGCGGCCGACGAGGCGCGGGAACTCACTCGCGAGTCGCAGTCGGCTCCCGCCAACTGGTCACCGCCGCCACGGCCGCCGTCACGTCCCCTTCATCACCGGCCTCGTCGTCGCGCTCAAGGCCGTGACGGATAAGGTCACGGCCCTCATCCTCGCCGTCGTGGGCGACGTGGGCGGCCTCATCCCCGCTCTGACCCTGGAACGGCCTTCCTGAGAACGGGAGTTGTGCCTGAGGCGAAGCAGGCACAGCTCGACCCGGGCGCCGTACCGACTCCGTGGCCCTGTCGCGGATCGATACGGCGCCCGTTGCTGCGGTCGCGCTCATGTGCCCCGCCTTTACAGTCGCGTTCATAGGAGGATGAGAAACGCGGATAAGACGCGCCCTTCATTCGGGTGACCTTTTCTTCGTCGGGCCGGAAATTTCGGTGTTCGGGGTTTCCGTGGCGTCCGGAGCTCGTTGGATTCGGTGAAGCAACTCCCGCTGGCGACTTACGGGTTGCCGAAGAAAGGATCACGATGAAGTCTCTGAAGGCTGCCGCCATCGTTGCCGGGTCCCTTGTCGTGGCCGGTTTCGCCACTCCCGCTGTCGCCGCGGGGGGCGTGTCCGCCGACCTCGACCGAAAGGTGGGCAAGCTGGCTCAGGATCTCAAGGCGCCGGGGCTGGACGGTCAGAAGATGCTCGACACGGAGAAGGGCCTGGTGCCCAAGGCCGTCGAGAAGACGACGGACGTCGTGGAGGGTGACGGCCGGCTGGTGCGCTGATAACCCGTGCAGAACCGAGAGCAGAGCTGAGCGGTTCGGGCGTTCCTTCGTCTCCGGCCTTCCTCGGATTTCGGCTCGGGCTCCTTTTCGGATCTGCATATCGGGTGCTTGTGACGGCCCCCGGGCTCGGCGGACCGACCTTGTTGCGCGTGGAGATCCCTTGTCAGCTGACCGAGCCCTGCGTGTAGTCCTGGCCGAGGACAGCGTGCTGCTCAGGGACGGGCTCATCGGTCTGCTCACCCGCTACGGGCACG
>NZ_JAAKZX010000226.1 GCF_011045025.1 Streptomyces ureilyticus | reverse complement strand
CGGTTCTCCGCCACCCACACCTCGGTCCGCAGCGGCCCCGCGCAGCCGGGCGCCGACACCGAGGACGTGGCCCGCGACTGGGACGTACCCGGCCTCCTGAAGGACGGCCTCGGATGAAGCGGCGTCCAACGAAGCGGCGGATCCTCGCGACTGAGCGACCCCCTGCGACTGAGCGACCCCCTGCGCCTGAGCAACCCTCCCCGAAAGGCTGACCAGTGAGCACCGAAGCGTACGTGTACGACGCGATCCGCACCCCGCGCGGTCGCGGCAAGGCGAGCGGCGCCCTGCACGGCACCAAGCCCATCGACCTCGTCGTCGGGCTCATCCACGAGCTCCGGAGCCGTTACCCGGACCTCGACCCGGCGGCGATCGACGACATCGTGCTCGGTGTCGTCGGCCCGGTCGGCGACCAGGGCTCGGACATCGCGCGGATCGCCGCCATCGCGGCCGGACTGCCCGACACGGTGGCGGGCGTCCAGGAGAACCGCTTCTGTGCCTCCGGCCTGGAAGCCGTCAACCTGGCCGCGATGAAGGTCCGTTCGGGCTGGGAGGACCTGGTGCTCGCGGGCGGTGTCGAGTCGATGTCGCGGGTGCCGATGGCCTCCGACGGCGGCGCCTGGTTCGCCGATCCGATGACCAACATCGCCACCAACTTCGTCCCCCAGGGCATCGGTGCCGACCTCATCGCCACCATCGAGGGTTTCACCCGTCGGGACGTCGACGAGTACGCGGCCCTGTCCCAGGAGCGTGCCGCGGCGGCCTGGAAGGACGGCCGCTTCGAGCGGTCCGTCGTGCCGGTGAAGGACCGCAGCGGACTCGTCGTCCTGGACCACGACGAGCACCTGCGCCCCGGCACCACCGCCGACTCGCTCGCCGGCCTCAAGCCGTCGTTCGCGGACATCGGCGACCTGGGCGGCTTCGACGCCGTGGCGCTGCAGAAGTACCACTGGGTGGAGAAGATCGACCACGTGCACCACGCGGGCAACTCCTCCGGCATCGTGGACGGCGCCTCGCTGGTGGCGATCGGTTCGCGGGAGGTGGGGGAGCGGTACGGGCTGACGCCGCGCGCCCGGATCGTCGCCGCCGCCGTCTCCGGCTCCGAGCCCACGATCATGCTCACCGGGCCCGCGCCCGCGACCCGCAAGGCGCTCGCCAAGGCCGGACTGACCATCGACGACATCGACCTGGTCGAGATCAACGAAGCCTTCGCCGCCGTCGTCCTCCGCTTCGTGAAGGACATGGGCCTGTCGCTGGACAAGGTCAACGTCAACGGCGGAGCGATCGCACTCGGTCACCCCCTGGGCGCCACCGGAGCGATGATCCTCGGCACCCTCGTCGACGAACTGGAGCGCCAGGACAAGCGGTTCGGCCTCGCCACGCTGTGTGTCGGCGGCGGCATGGGCATCGCCACGATCGTCGAGCGTCTGTGAACGTCCCGTCCGTCCCGTCCCCCTCCTACGGCCCCCACCTCCGCCCTTGCGGCGTCCCCTTTACGGAGCAACAGCCATGACCGAGAGCACCATCCGCTGGGAACAGGACAGGACCGGCGTCGTCACCCTCGTCCTCGACGACCCGAACCAGTCCGCGAACACCATGAACCAGGGGTTCCGGGAATCGCTCACCACGATCGCCGACCGGCTGGAGGCCGAGCAGGACTCCATCCGCGGCATCATCGTCACCTCCGCCAAGAAGACCTTCTTCGCGGGCGGCGACCTGCGTGAACTGATCGCGGTCACCCCTGAGAACGCCCAGTACGCCTTCGAGCGGGGCATGGCCATCAAGCGCGACCTCCGCCGTATCGAGACGCTGGGCAAGCCCGTCGTCGCCGCGATGAACGGCGCCGCCCTGGGCGGCGGTTACGAGATCGCCCTGGCCTGTCACCACCGCATCGCTCTCGACGCCCCCGGCTCCAAGATCGGCTGCCCCGAGGTCACGCTCGGCCTGCTGCCCGGAGGCGGCGGCGTCGTCAGGACCGTACGCCTCCTGGGCATCGCCGACGCTCTGCTGAAGGTGCTCCTCCAGGGCACCCAGTACAGCCCGCAGCGCGCGCTCGAGAACGGTCTCGTCCACGAAGTGGCCACCACACAAGAGGAGTTGCTCGCCAAGGCCCGCGCCTTCATCGAGGCCAACCCCGAGTCCTCGCAGCCCTGGGACAAGCCCGGCTACCGCATCCCGGGCGGCACACCGTCCAGCCCCAAGTTCGCGGCGAACCTGCCCGCCTTCCCGGCGACCCTGCGCAAGCAGACGGGCGGCGCGCCCTACCCGGCCCCGCGCAACATCCTCGCGGCGGCGGTCGAGGGCTCCCAGGTGGACTTCGAGACCGCGCAGGTCATCGAGTCGCGCTACTTCGTGGAGCTGGCCGCGGGCCAGACCTCCAAGAACATGATCCAGGCCTTCTTCTTCGACCTCCAGGCCGTCAACTCCGGCGCCAACCGCCCCAAGGGCATCGCGCCGCGCCAGGTCCGCAAGGTCGCCGTCCTGGGCGCCGGAATGATGGGCGCGGGTATCGCCTACTCGTGCGCACGCGCGGGCATCGACGTCGTCCTCAAGGACGTCTCGGCCGAGGCGGCGGCCAAGGGCAAGGGCTACTCCGAGAAGCTCTGCGCCAAGGCCGTCTCCCGGGGGCGTACGACGAAGGACAAGGCCGACGCGCTCCTCGCCCGCATCACCCCCACCGCCGACCCGCAGGACCTCGCCGGCTGCGACGCCGTGATCGAGGCCGTCTTCGAGGACCCGGCGCTCAAGCACAAGGTGTTCCAGGAGATCCAGCACCTCGTCGAGCCGGACGCGCTGCTGTGCTCCAACACCTCGACGCTGCCGATCAGCGCCCTCGCCGAAGGCGTCGAGCGGCAGGCCGACTTCATCGGGCTGCACTTCTTCTCGCCCGTCGACAAGATGCCGCTCGTCGAGATCATCAAGGGCGAACGGACCGGCGAGGAAGCCCTCGCGCGCGCCTTCGACCTCGTACGGCAGATCAAGAAGACCCCGATCGTCGTCAACGACTCGCGCGGCTTCTTCACCTCCCGGGTCATCGGGCACTTCCTCGACGAGGGCGTGGCGATGGTCGGCGAGGGCATCGAGCCCGCATCCGTCGAGCAGGCCGCGGCCCAGGCGGGCTACCCGGCCAAGGTCCTCTCGCTCATGGACGAGCTGACGCTCACCCTGCCGCGCAAGATCCGCGCCGAGACGAAGCGGGCCGTCGAGGAGTCCGGCGGCACCTGGGCGACGCATCCCGCCGAGGCGGTGATCGACCGCATGGTCGACGAGTTCGGCCGTACGGGCCGCAGCGGCGGCGCGGGCTTCTACGAGTACGCCGACGGGACGCGCGCGGGGCTCTGGCCCGGACTGCGGGAGCACTTCACACACGAAGGCGCCGAGATCCCCTTCAAGGACATGCAGGAACGCATGCTCTTCGCCGAGGCCCTGGACACGGTCAGGCTTCTCGAAGAGGGCGTCTTGACGTCCGTCGCCGACGCCAACATCGGGTCCATCCTCGGGATCGGCTTCCCCGGCTGGACCGGTGGTGTCCTGCAGTACATCAACGGTTACGAGGGTGGGCTGCCCGGATTCGTGGCACGCGCGCGTGAGCTCGCCGAGCGCCACGGGGACCGGTTCACGCCACCGGCACTGCTCGTCGAGAAGGCGGAGAAGGGGGAGCGGTTCAGCGACGCGTGAGGTGAGTACGGTGCGGGCGGGGGCCGTTCGGCAGACCGGAACGGCCCCCGTTCAGCGGGGGCTGCTGAGCCACCCCCGCAGCTCCGCGTTCAAGGAGCGCTGGAACGTGGTCAGCAGCGCCTGCACCAGCAGGGGCTGCATATGCGCGGAGAGCGACTTCACGTCTTGCGCCGCGCGTTCCGAGACCTCCTCGCGGAAGAGTCGCGACAGCTCGTGCGCGGCGGCACGCGAGTGCTCGATGAGGACGCCCCGCGCCGCGAGGATCGCCTCGTGCGACAGCGGTACGTCCAGCAGCCCGACCCCCAGCCGCAGCAACCCGAGGTCGACGCGGTAGTCGCCGTCGCCCGCCTCGATCACCCCCATCGCGGCCAGCCGCTCCACGTCGTCGTCGCCGAGCGCGCGCCCCGCCCGCCGATCCAGCTCCGCTCGCGTCACCGTTTCCACGGCCTCCGGAGCCCAGGACGCCACCACTGCCCGGTGAATGGCGAGGTCACGAGCGTCCAGATCCGGCGGCAGCTGCTGCAGATACCGCTCGATGGCCGCGAGTGTCATGCCTTGCTGCTGCAGCTCCTCGATCAGCGCCAGCCGGGAGAGGTGCTCCGGGCCGTAGTGCCCCACCCGGCGCGGACCGATCACGGGTGGTGGGAGCAGACCCTTGGTGCTGTAGAAGCGGACCGTGCGCACCGTGACACCCGCCCGCGCGGCCAGTTCGTCGACGGTGAGCTTCGGCTCCTCGATGTCCGTCGCCATGGCCTGCTCCTTCGCGTACTGCGACTGCTGCGGTCCCCGCCCGGGTGCGGTGCAACAGTATTGCTGTCTCACCAGCGCTGGGAAAGCGCCGCGGGCGGGCAGCTCACCAGCTCACTGCCCGCCCGCCGTCGCCTCGCCTGTTTCAGTGCTCGCTCTCGTGCTCCTTCTCGTGCCCGTGCCCCTTCTCGTGCCCCTCCTTGTGATCGTGATCGTGCACGCCGTTCGTCGCGGCGATCTTCTTCCAGGACTTCGGCTGGACCGGAGCCGTCCCGGTCAGCGGCGCGATCGAGGCCTCCCGGGCCGCGGGCGCACTCGGCTTCGAGGGCTGGTAGAGCCAGGTGTCGAAGAGAGCGGCTAGCGGCCGGCCCGAGATCCGCTCGGCGTACCGCACGAACTCGCCGACCGTCGCGTTGCCGTGCGCGTGCTCCTTCGGCCAGCCCTTCAGGATGGCGAAGAAGTCCTCGTCGCCGATCTCGTTGCGCAGCGCCTGGAGAGCAAGGGCGCCTCGGTCGTACACCGCGAGATGGAACTGGTTCTCCGGCCCCGGATCCCCGGGCCTGACCTTCCAGAACGGGTCGTCGGCCGGAAGCGACGCGTACACGTAGTCCGCGAGCTCCTGAGCCGTCCCTTCGCCCTCATGCTCCGACCACAGCCACTGCGCGTACCGCGCGAAGCCCTCGTTGATCCAGATGTCCTTCCAGCCGGCGACGGACACGAGGTTGCCGTACCACTGGTGGGCCAGCTCATGGACGACCACGGACACGTTCGTGCCGTTCGCGAACTGGCGCGGGCTGTAGAAGGGCCGGGTCTGGGTCTCCAGCGCGTACCCGGTCTCGGTGGTGTTCGGGACGTAGCCGCCGAGCGCGTTGAAGGGATACGGCCCGAAGTACTCCGTCAGCCAGTCGGCGACCTCCCCGGTGCGTTCGATGCTCGCGCGCGCCGCACCGTAGTGGTCGCCGAGATCCTTGCTGTAGGCGTTGACGATCGGGATGCCGCTTTCCGATGTGCCGGTCGTGACGTCGAACTTCCCGATCGCCAGCGTGGCGAGATACGTGGCCTGCGGCTTGTTGGACCGCCAGTTGAAGCGCGTCCAGCCGGCCCGTGAACTCGTCGACTGGAGCGTGCCGTTGGAGATCGCCTGCGAGCCGTCCGGTACGGCCACCGACACGTCGTAGGTGGCCTTGTCCAGCGGATGATCGTTGCTCGGGAACCACCACCAGGCCGCCTCGGGCTCATTCGCCCCGACGCCGCCGTCCGGCGTGCGGTGCCAACTGGTGAAGCCGTACGCCTCCTTCGAGGACGGCACCCCGCTGTAGCGCACGACCACGGTGACGGGTGTGCCCTTGGGCAGCGGCGTCTTCGGCGTGACCTCCAGCTCGTGCTCACCGGAGGTCTTGAACGACGCCTTGGCGCCGTTGACCCGAACCTCGCTCACGTCGAGCAGAAAGTCCAGATTGAACCGCGACAGGTCCTGCGTGGTGGTGGCGAGGAGGGTCGCCGTGCCCTCCAGCTTGTCTGTTTCCGGCTGGTACTTGAGCCTGAGGTCGTAGTGCGAGACGTCGTATCCGCCGTTGCCATAGGCCGGGTAGTAGGGGTCGCCGATGCCCGGCGCTCCAGGCGAGTAGTCGGCAGCCGATGCCGGGATCGCCAGCATCAGTGAGGCCGCGAGTGCGCCCGGGGCGATGATTCTGCGGTGCACGTTCAGCTCCAAGTCGTGGGGGCATGAAGTCTGTTCGGACCCTATTCAGTCCCTGTGGCCCCTGTCGTGTCCACGGCCGCCGCCGTCACACGATCGCCATTCGGCCGACATGAGCCACTTCATCCCACGGGCCTTTCAGATCTCCCCTCCCCGTGGGACCCGTTCGGCGCCCCTCGGACCCCCAAAGTCCCCCTTTCGCCCAGGAGTTGACCGGGGTACCTTCCGGCCATGCCGATACGTGCGCGCGTCATGCGCTTCAGGACCTGGAGAACGCTCGCGACGGCGGCCACCGCCGCCCTGATGGCCACGCTCCTCACCCCGGCCGCCGCGCAGAGTGCCCCGCGGGAGAGTAAACCCGTGTACTCGTACGACAACGCGATACGCGAATCCGTCTGGGTGGACACCCGACTCGACGGCGACAAGGACGGGAAGACCGACCGCGTCGCCGTCGACATCGTCCGGCCCCGCGAACTCGCCCGGAAGGGCCGGAAGATCCCTGTGATCATGGACGCCAGCCCGTACTACTCCTGCTGCGGGCGCGGCAACGAGAGCCAGAAGAAGACGTACGACGCGAACGGCAACGTCGTCCAGATGCCGCTGTACTACGACAACTACTTCGTGCCGCGCGGCTACGCGTTCGTCGGCGTCGACTTCGCCGGCACGAACCGCTCCGACGGCTGCGTGGACGTCGGCGGCCGCTCCGACGTCCAGTCCGCGAAGGCCGTCGTCGACTGGCTGAACGGCCGCGCCAGGGGCTACACCTCCCGCACGGGCAGTACGAAGGCCAAGGCGGACTGGACCAACGGCAAGACCGGCATGATCGGCAAGAGCTACGACGGCACCGTCGCCAACGGCGTAGCCGCGACCGGAGTCGAGGGCCTGGAGACGATCGTCCCGATCGGGGCCATCTCCTCCTGGTACGACTACTACTTCGCCAAGGGCGCCCCGCTGTACGACTCCGGACCCGACTGGCTGTCCAACTACGTGGAGAGCCCCGACGCCCGCGCCAAGTGCGCCGCCGTGCAGCAGAAGCTCGTCGAAGGAGCCCCGCGCACCGGCGACTGGACCAAGCTGTGGACCGAGCGCGACCACGTGAAGGACGCCCACAAGGTCGACGCGAGCGTGTTCGTCATCCACGGTATGCAGGACCTCAACGTCCGCGCCAAGCACTTCGGCCAGTGGTGGGACGCGCTCGCGAAGAACGGTGTCGAGCGCAAGATCTGGCTGTCGCAGACCGGCCATGTCGACCCCTTCGACTTCCGCCGCGCCGAGTGGGTGGACACCCTGCACCGCTGGTTCGACCATGAACTCCTCGGCTACGACAACGGCATCGACGACGAGCCGATGGCCGACATCGAGCGCGCCCCCGACAAGTGGGAGACGTCGCGCGTCTGGCCGCCGCGCGGCACCGACACCGTGAGCCTGCGCCCCGGCAAGGGCGAGCAGGCGGGCGTCGGCACCCTTGGACTGCGTACCGGATCGGGCACCGAGACCTTCACCGACGACCCGAGCCAGGACGAGACCGACTGGGCCGCGCAGATCGACCAGTCCACGTCCAGTAAGGCCGGATTCATCACCAAGCCGCTCAGCCGCGACCTCCGGCTGTCCGGTTCCTCCAAGGTGACCGTCACCGCCACGCCGAGCACCTCAACCGCCCATCTGTCCGCGGTACTTGTCGACCTCGGCCCGGACACCATCCGCGACTACGCCGACGCGGGCGAGGGCATCACCACGCTCACCGACCGCACCTGCTGGGGCCCGAGCACGACAGGTGACAGCTCCTGCTTCAAGGAGACGCAGGCCAAGACCGCGGACGTCGACTACACGGTGTTCAGCCGCGGCTGGGCCGACCTCGGTAACCACGCCTCCGACCTGAAGGGCGTCCCGCTCACGCCGGGCAAGCCGTACACCATCAGCCTCGACCTGCACGCGAGCGACCACGTCGTCCCGGCCGGGCACCGTCTCGCGCTGATCGTCGCGGGCACCGACAAGGACCTCATCGATCCGCCGTCGACCACACCGACTCTGAAGCTCGACCTGTCCCGTACGTGGGCCCGTGTCCCGTTCGTCGGGGGAGCCAAGGCATTCTCGAGCGCCACCAAGGGATCCCCGCACGTCAGCCCGGAGGTTAGGCTCGATGGAGTCGACGAGCCTCGGACCCCGCAGCGGGTGCCGGGAGACAGCCGCTGACCAGTGTTGGGAACGGCGGCACCTGTGGTAGTTCCTAGGGGCGCAACAAAGAACTAGTAGCGCAACAAGGAACAAGTGTTTCCGATCGTTTTTCAGGGGAAGGTGCCGCCGATGACAGAAGACCTGAAGCAGAGGGGAGGCCTGGGAGGTTCTGCGGACATCCCAGGCGGCCCCGGCCACGAAACCGACCGTGTGGTGTTCGGCGTCACCGCAGCGCTCACCGTGGCCTTCGTTATCTGGGGCGCCGTCGCCACCGACTCACTGGAGAGCGCCTCGGGCAAGATGCTCGACGGCCTGATGCACAACGGCGGCTGGGCCTTCGTGCTGGCCGCCTCCGGTTTTGTCGTCTTCGCGCTCTGGCTGGCGGTCAGCCGCTACGGCAGGATCCACTTGGGCACCGAGGGTGAGGCGCCCGAGTTCCGCACCGTTTCCTGGGTCGCGATGATGTTCAGCGCCGGTATGGGCATCGGCCTGATGTTCTACGGCGTGAGCGAACCGCTGACGCACTACGCCACGCCCCCGCCGGGCACCAGCCCCGCCGACTCCGCGGAACGTATGGAGACGGCGATGGCCACCACGCTCTTCCACTGGACCCTGCATCCATGGGCGATCTACGCCGTGGTCGGCCTCGCCATCGCCTACAGCACCTTTCGCAAGCGTCGGCGCCAGACGATCAGCGCGGTGTTCACCCCGCTCATCGGTGAAAAGCACGCCAACGGCCACGCGGGCCGGGCGATCGACAGTCTCGCGATCATCGCCACCGTCTTCGGCTCCGCGACCTCACTCGGCCTCGGCGCGCTCCAGATCGGCTCCGGACTCACGGAGGTCGGCTGGATGAACAAGGTGAGCACCGCACTGCTCATCGTCATCATCGCCGTACTGACGCTGGCCTTCGTCGCCTCGGCCGTCTCGGGCGTCGAGCGCGGCATCCAGTGGCTGTCCAACATCAACATGGTGCTGGCGCTGATCCTCGCCGTGTTCGTGTTCATCGCAGGCCCGACCGTCATCGTCCTGGATCTGCTGCCCACCTCGGTGTTCTCCTTCGTGGGTGACCTGCCGCAGCTCGCCGGCCGCACCGACGCCAGCGGCGGCGAGGGAGTCGCGGACTGGCTGAGCGGCTGGACCGTCTTCTACTGGGCGTGGTGGATCTCCTGGACGCCGTTCGTCGGCATGTTCATCGCCCGCATCAGCCGCGGCCGGACCATCCGGCAGTTCGTCGGCGGCGTCATCCTCGTACCCAGCACCGTCTCTCTCGTCTGGTTCGCGGTCTTCGGCGGTTCGGCGATGAAGCTCGCGGAGGACGGCCGGCTCGGCGAGGAGACGACGCCCGAGGGCCAGCTGTTCGGCGTCTTGCAGGAGTACCCCATCGCGACCGTCTCCAGCCTGCTCGTGATGATCCTCGTCGGTATCTTCTTCGTCTCGGGAGCCGACGCCGCTTCCATCGTGATGGGCACGCTCTCCCAGAAGGGCTCCCTCGAACCCGGCCGTCTCGTCGTGATCTTCTGGGGCGTCGTGACGGGAGCCGTCGCCGCGATCATGCTGCTCGTCGGCAGCGGCAAGGGCGACGCGCTCACCGGGCTACGAGATCTGACGATCCTCGCAGCCGCGCCGTTTGTCCTCGTCATGATCGGGATGTGTTTCGCCCTGATGCGTGATCTGCGCCAGGACCCCGTCATCGTGCGCAGTGCGATGGGTTCCGAGGCGGTCGAACTCGCTGTGATCGAGGGACACAAGCAGTACGACGGGGACTTCGGGATCCGGGTCGGTCCCGGGCCCGGTACCGACACGGAGGGAGATCCGCTCGGGCACGAGCACCGGTAGCTCCGCTGGTTGAGCAGGGGAACTGCGGTCGGTTGTCGGCTGCGGGTTCGTCGTGGCTGGTCGTCCCCCGCGGCGGAGCCGCATATGTCATAGCCCCGCGCCCCTTGAAGGGAAGGCCTGCGGCCTCCTTCAAGGGGCGCTCGCCGCACCATCCGCTCAGGACGGCATCTGTGTGTCAGCGGGAGGCGAGCTCCGCCGCCTCCCGCGCGCAGCCCCACGCCACGGTTACGCCCGCGCCTCCGTGACCGTAGTTGTGCACCAACACCCGGCTGTCGGGCAGGAGTTGGCGCTCCAGTCGCACCGCGTCGCGTGCGGGCCGCAGTCCCACCCGGTGGTCGATGATCCGGGCACCGGCGATCTCCGGCCGCAGCGCGGCGCACCGCCGTACGATCGCTTGGGCCACGGCCGGATCGGGCGTGAGAGACCAGTCGCCGTCCACCGTGGTCCCGCCCAGGATCAGTCCGCCCGGCTGCGGAAAGTAATACGTCGCCTTGTTGCCGGATTCCCCTGAGGTCAGCCACGTGGCCACCCCGGGGTTCTCCACGACGACCAACTGCCCTCGCACCGGCCACATTCCCGGATCCGGTACGAGCTCCCGGGCGCCCAGGCCGGTGCAGTTGACGACGACCGGGGCCGGGACCTCCGCGAGATCCGTGACGTGCCGCTGCTCGACCGTTCCGCCGGCCCTGGCGAACCGCTCGCGCAGCCAGGCCAGATGCACGGGCATGTCGATCAGTGGCAGGCGCGCCCACAATCCCACCCCGGCGTACTCTTCGGCCGTCGCCGCCCGCAGCCCCGGCACGCGTGCGGCCCATGACCCGAGCCCGTCCAGCACCGTTTCACCGTGTACGCCCTCGACCATGCGTACGCCCGTCTCCTCGGGCCGCACGGCCAACTCCTCGTACACGGACAGGGATTGCAGCGCCCACTCACCGACGAGCACCTCCGGCTCGATCCGGTACGGCCACCACAACGCGCCGGCAACAGCCGAGGTGGTTCGCTCGGCGGGCTCCCGCGTCCAGACCCGTACCCGCCTGCCGCTCTCGGCGAGGACGACGGCCGTCGTGAGTCCTATGACACCGCTGCCGACCACGATCACGTCATCGTTCCGCTCACTGTTCACAGCCGGACGCTAACGGAATCCGTCATGCCGTGCTCACATCACTGCCAGTCTGGGGATACTCACAGCATGTCTGCCGAGTACGCGACCTTCGGCCTGGCACCGGCCATGCGCGCCGGTGGAGTCCTCACCAACGGTGACTACCGAGTGCACCGGGATTTCGTGGACTTCATCGTCGACGGGCGGCCGCTGCTGTTCCAGCTCTCCGACCTCGACGCCGTCTCCCCGCTCGCCTCCGACATACCTCCCGCGATCTTCAGCGCGCAGGTGCGCAGTCTCCTCCTGGAAGCGGACGCCCCCTTGGCGGGCGGCCGGTACGTCATCTACGGCTGCCCCGAGTGCGAGGACCTCGCCTGCGGTGCCGTCACCGCCGTGATCGAGAGACGCGGCGACGACTTTGTGTGGCGCGACTTCGCCTGGCAGACGGACGAGCGGGCGGATCTGGAGCTCAACGGGTACCACGGGATCGGGCCGTTCCGCTTCCGTGGCACCGAGTACCGTGCCGCACTGGGCTCGCTGCTGACGAGCCCCGGGCTCACCGCCGCCGGTGGCGAGCGCCGCCGGGTCCTGCTCATCGGCACCCGAGCCGCCGTCATCGCCAAGCTCGCCGCCGCCCTGCGCATCATCGGCATCGGCGCCGAGACCACCCAGGATGCCGCCGATATCCCCGCCGACGAACTGCGCACCTACGGCGCCGTCGCCTTCGGCCGCGCCGTCACCGAGCAGGAACGCGCCGCCGTACGCCAGTCCTTCGAGCACGCCGGCGTCGAGGTCGCGTACGTCGACGGTCTCGCCCCGATCGTCCCGCTCCTCGTAGCCCAGATCGAACACGCCCTGGACCGCAGCCCCCGGGACCAGCGCCGCCTCACCCGCCTGGTCACCGCGAACGGCGAGGCGGGCATCGAGGTCACGTCGCCCTGCCGAGTCCAACTGACCGCGTACCGCCTGGACCGGCTGTACCGCACACACGCGTACGAGCTGTTCGACGGGGTGCTGGAGGCAGGCGAGCACCGGCTCACGCTGGACGCGAAGGCGACGAAGGGGGAGTCCTTCATCGTGGCGCGGACTTCGGGGAGTGTGTTGGTGGAGGCGATGGGGGGCTGAGGGGCTGCGCCCCCGCGCCTGGGGCGAGAGGCGCAGGAAAACCGGGCGCTGGCCCTCTGGACGGGCGATTAGGATCGGCGCCTGATGACTACCACCCTCGTCGCAAAGAACCTCGCCGCCGGTCACGGTGACCGCTCGCTCTTCGCCGGGCTCGACCTAGTGGTCGCGCCCGGCGATGTGATCGGACTGGTCGGTGCCAACGGCGCGGGCAAGTCCACGCTGCTGCGCATGCTCGCCGGGCTGCTCAAGCCTGAGCAGGGCGAGCTGCGGCTGTCCCCGCCGAACGCCACCGTCGGGCACCTGCCGCAGGAGCCGGAACGCCGGCCGGGCGAGACCGTACGGGAGTTCCTCGCCCGCCGCACCGGGGTGGCAGAGGCCCAGCGCGTGATGGACGAGGCCACGCAGGCGCTCGTCGACGGCGCACCGGGCGCCGACGACGCGTACGCCACGAGCCTGGAGCGCTGGCTCGGCCTCGGCGGCGCCGACCTGGACGAACGAGCCGATCAGGTCGCCGACTCACTCGGCCTCGGCGTCGACCTGAACCAGCCCATGACCTCGCTCTCCGGCGGCCAGGCGGCCCGAGCCGGACTCGCCTCCCTCCTCCTCTCCCGCTACGACGTCTTCCTCCTCGACGAGCCCACCAACGACCTCGACCTGGACGGGCTGGAACGTCTCGAACGCTTCGTCTCCGGTCTGCGCGCGGGCACGGTCGTCGTCAGCCACGACCGCGAGTTCCTCACCCGCACGGTCACCAAGGTCCTCGAACTCGACCTCGCACAGCAGCAGATCAGGCTGTATGGCGGCGGATACGAGGCCTATCTCGAGGAACGGGACGTCACGCGCCGGCACGCCCGCGAGGACTACGAGGAGTACGCCGACAAGCGCGCCGCACTCGCGGACCGGGCCCAGATGCAGCGCTCCTGGATGGACAAGGGCGTCAAGAACGCCCGGCGCAAGGCGGGCAACGACAACGACAAGATCGGCCGCAAGTTCCGTAGCGAGGCCAGTGAGAAGCAGGCCGCGAAGGCCCGGCAGACCCAGCGCATGATCGAACGGCTCGACGTCGTCGAAGAGCCGCGCAAGGAGTGGGAGCTGCGCATGGAGATCGCGGCGGCCCCGCGCTCGGGCGCCGTGGTCGCCACCCTGCGCGACGCGGAGGTACGACGCGGCGACTTCGTACTCGGCCCGGTGTCGTTGCAGATCGACTGGGCGGACCGGGTGGCCGTCACCGGCGCCAACGGCGCGGGCAAGTCCACGCTCCTTGCCGCCCTGCTGGGACGCGTACCCGTGGACGCCGGCCACGCCTCCCTGGGCTCCGGCGTCCTGGTCGGCGAGGTCGACCAGGCCCGCGAGCTGTTCTACGGCTCCGAGTCCCTGCTGGACGCGTTCTGCACGGCGGTCCCGGACACCGAACCGGCCGAAGTCCGCACTCTCCTGGCCAAGTTCGGCCTCACAGCGCACCACGTCCTGCGCCCGGCGGCCACCCTCTCACCCGGCGAACGCACCCGCGCCGCCCTGGCCCTCCTCCAAGGCCGAGGCGTCAACCTCCTGGTCCTCGACGAACCCACCAACCACCTCGACCTGCCGGCCATCGAGCAACTGGAATCAGCACTCGACTCCTACGAGGGCACACTGCTCCTGGTCACCCACGACCGCCGCATGCTGGACGCGATTCACGTGACCCGCCGCCTGGAGGTCGCCGGTGGCAAAGTGACAGAACGCTAGCGAGCGGCCAGACGCACCGCCAGCGTCGGATAGTCGACGACAAACCCGTCCGCATCGAACTCCAGGTCGCTTCGGAAGTCACCGGAAGTGAAGCGGACCCGGGCGCTGTGATCGGTCCGGGCGAGGTGGGCGTACGTTTGCGACGACGTTTCCACGGTCAGGTCCGGCACCGACACCCACGCCATCAGGAAGTCCCGCTCACCGGGTGCGCGATGCAACCCATGCCGCAACACCGGCATGGTGTTGGTGAGCGGGCAAAGCCCCAGATCGCAATCGAGAGCACCGTCGACTTCGGGCACCCGATCTCCATCGGCGGTCCACAGCCCCGCCCCATCGTGCCGCAGATCGAGCGAGTGACTGCCGGACGCAGTCTCGACGGTCACTCCCAGTCGCCGCGTCACAAAGCCGTCGTCGGCATCGAGCTCGTACGAGACCCAATACGGCTCGGGTGTGGTCCCAAC
>NZ_JAAKZX010000225.1 GCF_011045025.1 Streptomyces ureilyticus | reverse complement strand
AGGGCTGCCGCCGCGGTATCGGATGCGACGACGTCGAGCACCGGATGCAGGCCACGACGCCGTGCCTCCTCCACTGCCTGGCCGATCAGCAGTGCACCGATCCGATGCCCGCCCTTGACTCCCTGACGCGGCACATCGAGCCTTGACGAGGCGGTGGTCCACCGGACCCCATCGGCCGTCATGAACGCTCGATATCCGTGCGGAAGTGAGGAGTTGGGGGCGTGATCCTCACTGTCGACGAGCTGACACGTGCCGCGCGGGCGATGGTGGTGGCCCGTCCTGGGGTGGTGCGGCTGAGGAGCGCCGGGGAGTCGCGGGCCGGGCGGCCGCTCTGGCTGCTGTCGATCGGGCGGGGTGAGCGGCAGGTGCTCACCGTGGCCGGGGCGCATGCCAATGAGCCCGTCGGCGGTGTGTCCGGGCTCGCCCTGGCCGAGGAGTTCGTACGGGACCCGGGTGTCCTCGAAGTGTGGGGCTGCACCTGGCACTTCCTGTTGTGCCTGGATCCGGACGGTGCCGCCCTCGCCGAGCGCCGGTTCGCCGAGCGGCCCACGCTGGAGGAGTACTACCGGGGCTTCTACCGGCCCGCCTTCGCCGGACAGCCGGAGTTCCCGCCGGTCGAGGCCGATCCGCGTCCGCCCCTGCCGGAGTCCCGTGCGCTCACCCGGCTCCTCGACGAGCTGAGTCCCGTCGTGCAGTTCTCCCTCCACGGCGTCGAAGCAGGCGGATCGTTCCTGCAACTCACCCGTCCCGTGCCCGGCGCGCCGCACGCCTTTCGTGCGGTGGCAGCGGAGCTCGAAATCCCCCTGGAATACCGGCCGTTCGATGGAATGGGCTGGTTCGTCGACAGCCCCGGCGTGCTCGTACGACCCGACGGCAGCCCGGCCGACGAACGCGACCCGTCCGGCTACACCTCCCGCTCCACCTGGACGTACCCGTTGCGGCACGGCACCGTGTCGGCCGTCGTCGAGGCGCCCCTGTGGAGCGTGGCGGCCGTGAGCGACCCGAGCCGCCTCGCCGATCCCGGACGGGAGATCGACCGTGCCTCGGAGATCCTGCTCAGCCGTTCCAAGCAACTGGAGGAAGTACTCGGCCCGTTGGCCGACCGGCCGCCCCGTGACCCCGCCCGGCTGCCGTTCTACACGGCCGCCCGCGAACTCATGGACATCGGCCCCGGCGTGGTCGATACCTGGACCACGCACGACGCTCGCGGCCTGGGCGATGCCGAACTCGCCACCACCGTCGGCAACTCCGTCTCCCTCGGCATCGCGGCCCGCCGCATCCCGCTGCGCGCGGCGGCGATGATGCGCGGCGCCTTCGGTGATGCGACGACGGGTGTTTCGGGCACGCCGGACAGTACGCCCGCCCTCGATGCCCTGGTGAGCGACTGGAGCCGCGAGCTGGGCGCCACCTTCGACGCCCGCTGGGTGCCGGTCCACCGGCAGACCGCGCTGCACACCCGCACGATGCACAGGCTGGCCCAGCAGCTCCTGGGCACGTGAAAGGACCCGCGTGGATACGTGAAAGGGGCGCCCGGTACGACACCGGGCGCCCCCACTCGCGTACGGAGTAGTTCCGTACTGGTACGGATCTACTCCTGCTCGGAAGCCGCGTCCGCAGCCTGCGCCTTCAGCGCGCGTTCCACGCCCGAGCGGGACTCCGAGACCAGCCGGCGCAGCGCCGCGCTGGGCTCGGCCGAGGTGAGCCATGCGTCCGTGCGGTCCAGGGTGTCCTGGGAGACCTGTACGGACGGGTAGAGGCCGACCGCGACCTGCTGGGCCATCTCGTGGGAGCGGGAGTCCCAGACGTCCTTGACCGCCGCGAAGAACTTCTCCGTGTACGGGGCGAGCAGTTCGCGCTGGCCGGTCTGGACGAAGCCGCTGATCACCGCTTCCTGCACGGCGTTCGGCAGCTTGTCGGACTCGACGACCGAGGCCCAGGCCTCCGCCTTCGCCTCCTCGGTGGGACGGGCGGCCCGCGCGGTCGCCGCGTGGCGCTCACCGGCGGCCGTCTTGTCCCGCTCGTACTCGGCGGTGATCTCCGCCGCTTCGAACCGGCCCGCAGCCGCGAGCCGCTGCACGAACGACCAGCGCAGCTCGGTGTCCACGGCCAGCCCTTCGATGGTCTCGCCGCCGCTGAGCAGCCCCTCCAGGAGGTCCAGCTGCTCCGCCGTACGGGCCGTCGCCGCGAAGGCGCGCGCCCAGGCCAGCTGGTGGTCGCTGCCGGGCTCGGCCGCGCGCAGGTGCTCGAGCGCGGCCACGGTCCAGCGGGTCAGGCCGGTCTCCCGCCAGGCCGGGTCCGCGTACAGCTCGATCGCCAGCTTCACCTGGCGGTGCAGCGACTGTACGACACCGATGTCGGACTCCTTGCCGATGCCCGACAGGACCAGGGAGACGTAGTCGCGCGTGGCGAGCTCCGCGTCGCGCGTCATGTCCCAGGACGAGGCCCAGCACAGGGCGCGGGGGAGGGACGCCTCGAAGTCGCCCAGGTGCTGCGTGACGAAGGCCAGCGACTGCTCGTCGAGGCGGACCTTCGCGTACGAGAGGTCGTCGTCGTTGAGGAGTACGACGTCGGGGCGGCGCTTGCCCACCAGCTGCGGTACGGCGGTCAGTTCACCGTCCACGTCGAGCTCAACGCGCTCGTCGCGCAGCAGCTTGCCGTTGTCGTCGTCCAGGTCGTAGAGGCCCACCGCGATGCGGTGCGGGCGCAGGGTCGGCTCGCCCTTCGCGCCGGCGGGCAGTGCCGGGGCCTCCTGGCGGATCGCGAAGGACGTGATCACGCCGGCGGCGTCCGTCTCGATCTCCGGGCGCAGGATGTTGATGCCCGCCGTCTCCAGCCACTTCTGCGACCAGGTCTTCAGGTCGCGGCCGGAGGTCTCCTCCAGGGCGCCGAGCAGGTCGGACAGGCGCGTGTTGCCGTACGCGTGGCGCTTGAAGTACGCCTGCACCCCCCGGAAGAACTCGTCCTCGCCCACGTACGCCACGAGCTGCTTCAGCACGCTGGCGCCCTTGGCGTAGGTGATCCCGTCGAAGTTGACGAGCACGTCGTCCAGGTCGCGGATCTCCGCCATGATCGGGTGCGTGGAGGGGAGCTGGTCCTGACGGTAGGCCCAGGTCTTCATCTGGTTGGCGAACGTCGTCCAGGAGTGCGGCCAGCGCGACTGCGGGGCGTAGGCCTGGCAGGCTGACTCGGCGTAGGTGGCGAACGACTCGTTCAGCCACAGGTCGTTCCACCACTCCATGGTGACCAGGTCGCCGAACCACATATGGGCCAGCTCGTGCAGGATCGTGGAGGCGCGCATCTCGTAGGCGGCGTCGGTCACCTTCGAGCGGAACACGTACTGGTCGCGGATCGTCACCGCGCCCGCGTTCTCCATCGCGCCCGCGTTGAACTCCGGCACGAACAGCTGGTCGTACTTCTTGAACGGGTACGCGTAGTCGAACTTCTCCTGGAACCACTCGAAGCCCTGCCGCGTCACCTCGAAGATCGCGTCCGAGTCGAGGTACTCGGCGAGGGAGGGCCGGCAGTAGATGCCGAGCGGGACGGACTGCCCGTCCTTCTCGTAGACGCTGTGGACGCTGTGGTACGGGCCGACGATGAGCGCCGTGATGTACGTGGACATCCTCGGCGTCGGCTCGAAGACCCAGGTGTCGTCCTTGGGCTCGGGCGTCGGCGAGTTGGAGATGACGGTCCAGCCGGTGGGGGCCTTCACGGTGAACTGGAAGGTGGCCTTCAGGTCGGGCTGCTCGAAGGACGCGAACACGCGGCGGGCGTCCGGGACCTCGAACTGGGTGTAGAGGTAGGCCTGTTGGTCGACGGGGTCGACGAACCGGTGCAGTCCCTCCCCGGTGTTGGTGTACGCGCAGTCGGCGACGACCCGCAGGATGTTGCGGCCCTCGAGCAGGCCCGGCAGGGCGATCCGGGAGTCCTTGAACACCTCGTCGGGGTCCAGCGGGTCCCCGTTGAGGGTCACCTCGTGGACGGCCGGAGCCACCAGGTCGATGAAGGACTCCGCACCGTTCTCCTCGACGTCGAAGCGCACCGTCGTCACGGACCGGTAGGTGCCTCCCTCCTGCGCGCCGGAGAGGTCGAGATCGATCTCGTACGAGTCAACGGTGAGCAGCTTCGCCCGCTGCTGCGCCTCTTCACGGGTCAGGTTTGTGCCAGGCACGCGGTCATCTCCTCGGTACACCTGAGTATGTGTGGGTTCGGCCATCCTTCCACGGGAGCTGCACGTAAGGCGATGTCGGATTCCCGCCGGAGCCCTGGCCGGGCGGGGTGCAGTCTGTCGTGCATGACCAGCCATCACGCACGCCCCATCGAACCGGCCGCCCTGAAGGAACTCCGCTCCACGGACGACGCGGGCCGCCCGCCGTCCCCCTACGCGGACCCCGAGGGCGGAGCCCCCGTCCGCTGCTGCCTCCGCCGCAGCGAGCCCGGCGAGCGGATCGCCCTTGTCTCGTACGCGCCGCTGCGCCGCTGGGCGGCGGAGACGGGTGCGGATCCGGGGGCGTACGACGAACAGGGGCCGGTCTTCATCCACGCGGAGGAGTGCGGGGGGCCGGAGCCGGACGGCTACCCGTTTACGGGCGCCCACCGTGTCCTGAGGCGCTACTCGGCGGAGGGCCGCATTCTCGGCGGCCGGCTCGTGGGGCCGGCGGAGAGCTTCGACGAGGCCTTCGCGGAAGCGTTCACGGACCCGGCGGTGGTGCTCGTCCACATCAGGGCGGTGGAGTACGGCTGCTTCCTCTATGAGGTGCGCCGGGACTGAATGCGCAGCGGGTTCCGTCGCCTTTCCACGCCGCGGCGCGTTCACCCGATAGTGCGTTCTTGCGGTTACCGTGGATCAGCGGGACGCCGCCGCCCCTACGCTCCGGCCTGGAGGGAGGCGCCGCGATGACACTGATGCATCACGAGACAGCCGAGGACACCGTGCGAGGCGAGACCGGACACGAACTGCTGCGCTTTCTGGAAACGCTCCCTGAGCTCGACCAGCTCAAGATCGAGCTCATCGACGGAAAAATCGTCATGCAGGCATCCGCAGCGCCGTTCCACAACCGCATCGTGGCCAAGCTGACCACACAGCTCGATGAGAAGGGCTGGGAGGTCCTGGCCGAGCAGGCGCTGATCTCCGACATCTCCAGCTTCGAGCCGAAGGCCGACCTGACCGTCACGACCTTCGAGAAGATCGCGGACAACCGGAACCCGCTGCCCGCCGACCGTGCCGAGTTGGTCGTCGAGGTGGTCTCGACGGACAAGGACAGCGATTACATCAAGAAGCGCATGTGGTACGCGATGAGCGAGATCCCGCTCTACCTGCTCGTCGATCCGAATGACGGCACCATGGAGCTGTGCTCCGATCCGGATCCGCACAAGCTCCGCTACCGCACATCGGACCCGTTCAGCTTCGGCGACTCCATCGAGCTCCCGGATCCGTTCGGCTTCAGCCTGGACACCAGGCAGTTCAAGATCTATCCGCCGAAGCCGCCGCGATGAGTGGTTCGGCAAAGCCGGACGGCGGCGGAGTGAACAGGGGGCGATCCTGGCGCGAGGTACGTGCCGAGGCGTTCGAGCGCCATCCGGAGCTGGATTCCGCCCAGGCTCGGCTTGACCGCGCCAGGATGTGGGCCGAGAGCTTGGCTCGCATTCGGGATTACGTGGTGAGCCAGCGCGAGGAATGAGGAACGGGGCGGTCACCGTTGGGTGACCGCCCCGTTCTCGTACCGACAGGCGTCAGCCGCTCAGTTCCGCCGCCACCAGCTCAGCGATCTGCACAGCGTTCAGCGCCGCGCCCTTGCGGAGGTTGTCGCTCGAAACGAACAGGGCCAGGCCGTTCTCCACCGTCTCGTCCGTGCGGATGCGGCCTACGTAGGACGGGTCCTGGCCGGCGGCCTGGAGAGGGGTCGGGATGTCGGACAGGGCGACGCCCGGGGCGCCTGCCAGCAGTTCCGTCGCGCGCTCCGCCGACAGCGGGCGCGTGAAGCGGGCGTTTACCTGGAGGGAGTGGCCGGAGAAGACCGGGACGCGGACACACGTGCCGGAGACCTTCAGCGCCGGGATCTCGAGGATCTTGCGGGACTCGTTGCGGAGCTTCTGCTCCTCGTCCGTCTCGTTCAGGCCGTCGTCGACGATCGAGCCCGCCAGGGGGAGCACGTTGAAGGCGATGGGGCGCTCGTAGACCTGCGGCTCGGGGAAGTCCACCGCCGAACCGTCATGCGTCAGCTTGTCCGCGTCAGCGATCACCTTCTGCGCCTGGCCGTGCAGCTCGGCCACGCCCGAGAGGCCGGAGCCCGACACCGCCTGGTACGTCGCGACGACCAGCGCCTCAAGCCCCGCCTCCTCGTGCAACGGCTTCAGCACCGGCATCGCGGCCATGGTCGTGCAGTTCGGGTTCGCGATGATCCCCTTGGGGCGGTTCACGATCGCGTGCGGGTTCACCTCGGACACCACCAGGGGTACGTCCGGGTCCTTGCGCCAGGCGGAGGAGTTGTCGATCACGACCGGGCCCTGCGAGGCGACCTTCTCGGCCAGCGCCCGCGAGGTCGCGCCGCCCGCCGAGAAGAGCACGATGTCCAGGCCGGAGTAGTCCGCCGTGGAAGCGTCTTCCACCGTCACACCGTCGAGTACCGACCCGGCCGAGCGGGCCGAGGCGAACAGGCGCAGCTCCGAGACCGGGAAGTCCCGCTCCACCAGGATCCTGCGCATGACCGTGCCGACCTGACCGGTGGCTCCGACGATTCCTACCTTCACGGCGACTCCCTCTACCTGTGCGTGGCTGCGCGAAATGGGCGGCATTCCATCATGCGTCCCACCCCGGCCCGGCTGTCCAATCCTTTGTGCTCCTGCCCGAGGAGTGGGACGGTGTGCGCCCGCACGACGTGACGTACGTCTCGGTCGAACGTTTTGGCCCGCACCGGCGTCGTAGAGGCAGGGCGAGGGGAGGGGTGGCTGTGCTGCGCAGAAAAAGCCGCCGCGGCCAGGGGAGCGGCAGCCAGAGGAGCCACGCTCCGGCGGACGATCCGCTGGACGCGGCCCAGGAACGCCGGGTGCGTGCGGTGCTCGCGCTCGGCGGCGTACCGCAGTCGGACCTGCCGGACGGGGTGCAGCAGGTCCGGCTGCGGCTCCTGGAGCGGGCCGCGAGCGGGGCCGAGGCACCGCGCGACGTGTCCGCGTGGGCGGCGGTCGTGGCGTCGAACCTGGCGATGGACTGGCACCGGGCCAGGCGCCGCCAGGAACGCGTCGGGGAACGCCTCGCCGCACTGCGCCACCTGGAGCCCGTCGACGTCTCGGGCGACGACACGAAGGTGCTCTCCCTCGCCGTCGCCCAGGGCCTGGACGAGCTGCCCGACGCCCAGCGGCAGATCCTCGTCCTGCGCTTCTACGCCGATCTGCCGGTCCGCGGCATCGCCGAGGAGCTCGGCATCCCGGAGGGCACGGTCAAGAGCAGGCTGCACACGGCGGTCCGCGCGCTGCGCGCCCGCCTGCACGAGGACGAGGTGGTGTGACGTGGCCGGATACGAGGCCGAAGGCGATGCGCGAACCGACGCACTGCTGGCCGCGATCACCGATGAACCGCTGTCCCAAGAGGCCCTGGACGACCCGGAGTTCATGGCGGAACACCGGTCGGCGGTGGCTGACGTGGCGGCGCTGCGCGAGCAGCTGATGGTCATGGGGGAGGCGCTGGCCGCGGAGAGCGAGCGGTCCCCGGCGGATACCGTGCCGGTCACGACGCCGAAGCCCGCCAAGCCCGCGCGATCATGGCAGCCCCGGCGCTACGCGGGCCTGGCCGTGGGCGCCCTCGTGATCGCCATGGGCACCACGCTGCTCGGCGGGCTCGTATGGCTCGGCGTACAGAACAGTGGCGGGGGTGACGCCGGCGTCAGCTCCGACTCCGCCGCCGGCAAGGCCGAAAGCAGCAGCGGCGAGGACACCGCCAGGAACGAGCAGGGCGAGAAGCCGTTCGCCCCCGAGCCGTACATCGCCTGCTCGAAGGTCCTCGTCCAAGGGACCGTACTGAGCGTCACGCGTCGTGACGACGGAGACGTACGGGTCGTACTGGAGGTGAAGCGCTACCTCCGGCCCGAGCGGACCGTGGCCGAACACCCGACCATCGCCGTCAACCTGTACGACAGTGCGCGCGCGGACCTGAAGGTGGGCGTCGACGCCCTGGTGCGGGTGCCGATCCACACGCAGGAACCGCAGGAGTGGAAGGTCGGCCCCGAGGCCGCCGACGCCCGCGATGAACTCGTCGACGCGCTGCCCGGGGCACACGGTCTGAAGTGCCCGCCGCCGGAGGAGTGACCGAGGGAGGTCAAAAGGGGCGGGCGCCCGGTACACACCGGACGCCCGCCCACAGTCGTACAGAAACCGCAGTCAGAGACCGCAGCCATACACCGAACTACTACGCCACTACTACGGCGTGACCTTCTCGATCACCACGCTGCCCGTGCCCGCGACCGTGCCGCGGGCGTTCACGAGCTGTGCCTGGCCGAAGAACTCGCGGCCCTCGGGCGCCGCGGCAGCCGCGGTGACCTTGCCGGAGAACGTCGCCGACTCGCCCGTGCCGAGCGACACCTGCTTGTCGTCGGCCTCGATCGTGCCGAGTGCGGCCGAGAAGAACACGTCACGGTAGTCGTACTCCGTGGAGCCGCCCGGGACCGCATAGCCCAGGACCTCCACGGTGTACTTGCCGGCGGCGGGCTTGGGGATCGAGACGGACTCCTCCGAGTCGCCGTCGGCCGAGCTGCCCACCTCGTTGCCCTCCGCGTCGTACACGTTCAGGTCGAGGTCGGCGTTCGCGACCGACACGTTGCCGATGGACACGTCCAGCGACTCGGCGCCCGCGGGCACCTCGACCGTGGTGGTCTGCTTGGCGCCCTCGGCGATGGCCGGCCGCTCGCTCTTCGAGGAGCCGAGCGGGCCGCCCGCGAGCTTGCCCTCGACCGGCTCGAGCTTGTTCGTCACCTTCCAGGAGACATCGGCCGGGGTGCCGACCTTGGCCTCGGGGATGGTCACGAGCTCCGGGTCGAAGCTCGCGCCCAGGACGGCGACGTCCAGCTTGTACGGGTTGTCGAGCAGCGGCGACGTACGGCGCGACTCGACCTCGATCTCCCAGACGCCCGGCTGCGGATCGGTGTACGAGCGCAGGTCGGGGCGGCAGGGCTTGCTGTCCGGGCTGGTGAAGTTGTTGTAGCAGTCGAGCGAGGACGACGACTCGATCTGCACGCCGTACGGGTGGATGGACAGGAACCGGGTCTGGCTCTTGTCCTTCAGCCCGCTCATCCGGACCTCGAGGGTCTTGGCGCCCTCGGGGACGGTCACGAAGTACGAGTCGTTGCTGTTGCGCTGCACCGAACCCGAGGCCGAGTAGTCGTACTTCAGCGGGGCCGAGACCACGACCGTCGACATGACCTGGTGGTCGATGCCCTCGGTGCGCGGGTCGTCGACCTCGAGGATCGCGCTCTTGATGCCGGCCGAGGACGGCTTCGCGGAGACCTTCACCGTCACCGGCTTGTTCAGCTCCAGCGACACCTCGTCGGAGCTCTCGATGCGGAACGTCTTGCCGCTGTTGTTCTCCAGGTGCAGCTCGTGCCGCAGCGCGCGGTCCGGGCCGGACGTACGCGTGATGGTGATGTCGTACGTCTTCTTCTGGCCGGACTTGAGCCCGCCCTCACGGTCGTAGAGGCCGGTGCCGAAGCCCGGGGTCTTGAGCGCCTCGTCGAGGGCGGTGTCGACCGGGGCCTTGACCGTGTACTCGTGCGCCGTGGCGCCCTTCTGGATCGACTTCCACGCGTCGACGATGTTGATCCGGCCCACGCCCTCGGTGTACGCCTGGACACCCTTGATGTGGTCGGCGGTCGACGTCAGCGCGGTGCGCAGTTTCGCGGGCGTCAGGTCGACGCCCTTCTGCTTCGCGGCGGACAGCAGCAGCGCCGAGGCGCCGGCGGCCTGCGGGGAGGACATCGAGGTGCCGTTGAGCATCTGGTAGCCGGGAGGCAGGGTGTAGCCCGCCTCGGGGGCTATGACGCCCGGCAGCCAGGTCTGCGCGGTGTTCACCGCGGCGCCGGGCGCGACCAGGGTCGGCGTGAAGCCGCCGTCCTCACGCGGGCCGCGCGAGGAGAAGGGGAACATGGCGTACTTCTTTTCCACGGCCGAACCGTAGTTGGACGCCCAGGTCTCCTTGGAGACGGCCGCACCGACCGAGATGACCTTGTTCGCGAGGCCGGGGTCGCCGATGGTGTTGGCGCCGGGTCCCGAGTTGCCCGCGGAGATCACCAGCTGGACGCCGTACTCGTCGATCAGACGCGTGTACAGCTCGGCGCGCGCGTTGTTGCCGTCGTTGAGCGCGGGCAGGCCGCCGATCGACATGTTGACGATGTCGACGCCGCGCTTCGTCACGAGGTCGATCATGCCCTCGGTGAGCGCGACGTTCGTGCAGCCGGCACCGAAGATGCAGGCACGCGAGGAGACGACCTTGGCGCCGGGCGCCGCGCCGTTCATCTTGCCGCCGAACATCTTGTGGGCGGCGGTGATGCCCGCGACGTGCGTGCCGTGCTCGGACTCGATGATGCCGATGTTGACGAAGTCGGCCTTCTTGCCGACCCAGTCCCCGCCCAGCGGGTCCATCGGGACGTCCTTGCGGATCTCCACGACGAACGGCTGGCGCTCGGCGACAGCGGTCGCCGGGTCGTCCTTGCCGAAGTAGCCGATCTGGAAACCGTCCTTGTACGGCTTCATGGCGGCGTCGTCGGAGAAGTCGTTGTTGTCGTTCAGGTCGACGCGCGCGGTTCCGGACGCGGCGTCGTACAGCACGCCCCAACTGTCCGTCTTGTCACCGTCGCGGTTGACGTCGCCGTTCGCGTCGCCGCCGGCGGTGGCGGACTCGCGGAAGCGGCTGACCTTGTACTCGCCCGCCGGGGCCTGCCAGGTCTCGCCGTCCCAGGTGAAGACCGGGCCAGAGACCGCGTTCACCATCGGGCGCCAGGTCGCGTCCCCGTCCACGAGCGGGTCGGTCGCGGTCACCCAGTCGACGATCTTGCGCTCGCCGGTGGTCGTCTTCTGCAGCGCCGGGTGGCCGAGGTCGACACCCGTGTCGAGCACACCGATGGTGACGCCGCGCCCGTCAGCCTTCGGGTTCTTCTTCACGAAGTCGACGGCGCCCGTCTCGAAGGACGGGTTGTACGGGTTCTCCGCCGGGGTGTTCTTGCCCGGGGCCGGGTAACTCTTCGCCGTGGCCTCGGCCTTGGCGCCCGAGATGCCCGGAGTCGGGTCCTCGAGGGCGATCTCGTGCCGCAGGTCGATGCCGTGCACGGAGCGGAGCTTCGCGGCGGCGTCGACGGCGGCCTCGGCCCTGGCCGTGGGCACGGTGGCGCGGACGTAGCCGAGTTTGTCGTAGGTGCGGCCAACGGAGCCGCCCTTGACCGCGTCCAGCTGGTCGGCGACCTTCTCGGTCTCACCGGGCGCGGTGGCGATCATCATCGTGACGTTCTTCTCGCCGTCGGCCTTGGCCTCGGCGAGCAGGTCGGCATCGGCCGAACCGAGCTTGTCCTCCGCGGACTTGAGGGCTGGGTCGGTGGTCGCACGGGCGGCCGGGTCGTCCGCGGAGAAGGCCATGGGTATCGGCCCTGCCGCGGAGAGGGCAGCTACCAGGCCTGCGGCCACTGCAATTCTGGCCACGTGTCTCGCGCCTCTGATCGGAGTGCGCTGAGGCTCGGGAGTGGGGGTCATCAGCATCCCTGTTAGGTAAAGGACGAGCATGAGTCCGGTATGTGAACCCGGATGACCGCTCAGCTTTACGTAAGAGATGCATGTTTGGGGAGAGTTGACAGGTACGCGAGAGTAAGTTGGCGTAATCCCGCCATGCGCCATGGAGTTGATAGGGCGTCATAAGGGTACGCGTCGCATTTGACTTGGTTGCGCACAGCTGGTCGGCCGCCGAATACTCACCGTCCCTCACTCTCGGCTCCGCTCGAGCGGGAGGTGCCCCCATCCCCTCTCTCCCGTAACGTCAGTACATGCACAAGGAGTTGAGGGTGGCGGCCTACGCCGTATGCGTGCGGGACGGGCGGGTGCTGCTCGCGCGCTTTGTGGCGGCGGACGGGAGCAAGCGGTGGACGCTGCCCGGTGGCGGAATGGATCACGGGGAGGATCCGTACGACACCGTGATCCGGGAGGCCGAGGAGGAGACCGGGTACGCGGTCGAGCCCGTCGCGCTGCTCGGCGTCGACTCCATCCGCCGCAGCTATCCGCGCCGGCTCGGCACGGCCGCCGACTTCCAGGGCCTGCGGATCGTCTATGAGGCCCGCGTCACCGGAGGCGAACTCCGCCACGAGACCGGCGGGTCAACGGATATGGCGGCCTGGCATCCTCCCCCACTGCCTGAAGGGCGTGGGGGGACCCCCAGACAAGGTGCCTGATCTGGAGCGGGTCGGGCTCGTCGATGTGGGGCTCGCGCTCTGGCGGGAGCGGCCGGCGGTAGGGCGTACGGCGGGGCTGCCGGTGTCCGAGAAATAGGTTCCGTACCCAGGAAAGTGAACACGGAGTGACCGCCTCCCCTCCGTTCGACGAGGGGCCGGTGGACGCGGAGGGTAACCAAGATCCACGTACGGTGATCGGCGTTGCCCGTTGCCGCTCAGTTAACGCGCAGGTCACTCCCGGTGCCAACGATCCATTGTGAGCGGGCAGTTCGCGTCAGCGAACCTCCCGCGACCACTGCTGACGCGTTCGCACTCAGGGAGACCGCGCCATGTCGCGCATACGCTCTGTCGCCACATCCGTTCGTGACCGCCGCGCCTTCCTGGCCGCCACCGGGGCGGTGTCACTCTCCGCGGGTATCGGCCTCGCGCTCCGCCCGGACCGCGGCGGGAGCACCGTCCCCGCCGCCGGCGAGGGGCAGGCCGTTGCCCTGTCGTCCCGGCAGGCACCCGCCGCGCCCCTCATGCCGTACACCCGCGGCACCTCACTCGCCTCGGTCGCGGCGCCGCTCAACTCCACCGGCTTCCGGCGGCTCGGTGACGGCCCCGCCTGGCAGCGCGTCGTCCGCGGCGACCTGGCCGCGCCCAAGGCGGGCCGCGGCGAACGCCGCACCGCGCTGGCCGCGTTCGTGCAGTTCACCGACCTGCACATCGTCGACGTACAGCATCCGCTGCGGTACGAGTACCTGCGCGCCCAGACCGCCAGCGCCTGGCGTCCGCAGGAGTCGCTGTCGGTGGCCGGCGCGGTCTCGCTCGTCGAGCGGGTCAACGCGCTGCGCGGCGCTCCGGTCACCGGTTCCCCGCTGCACTTCGTGATGACCACCGGCGACAACACCGACAACAACGCCAAGACGGAGCTGGACTGGTTCCTGAAGGCGATGAGCGGCGGCCGTATCACCCCCAACTCCGGTGACCCGAAGGGCTACGAGGGCGTCCAGAACAGCGGACTCAAGCTGTACTGGCAGCCCGACGCGGACGTCCGCGACGGCGACAAGCAACTCGGCTTCCCGAAGATCGACGGCTTCCTCGCCGCCGCCGTACGCGAACTGCGGAGCCCCGGCCTCAACCTGCCCTGGTACTCCACGGTGGGCAACCACGACTCCCTGCCCGGCGGCTGCTACGCGCCCGGCGACCCCTTCTTCGCCGAGTACGCCGTCGGCGGCAAGAAGCTGATGTCGCTGGACGAGACGATCGGCGCCGCCATCTGGAAGAACGTCAAGAAGGGCGGCGATCCCAAGGGCTCGGCCTTCAAGGACATGCTCAAGTCGCAGGCACGGAAGATGCGTTCGGTCACTCCGGACGAGGGGCGGGCGCCCTTCACGGCCGCCGAGTACCTCCAGGCGCACCTCGACCCGGCGCACACGGGTCCCGGCCCCATCGGGCACGGCTACTCGCAGGCCAACCTCGCCGCGAAGACCCAGTACTACACCTTCCGCATCGCGGAAGACCTGCTCGGCGTCAGCCTCGACAGCACCGACCCCGGCGGCCACTACGAGGGCTCGCTGGGCACGGCCCAACTGCGGTGGCTGGAGCGGACCTTGAAGGCGGCCGAGCAGAACAAGGAACACGTCATCGTCTTCAGCCACCACACCAGCAAGTCGATGCGCAACCTCCGCGAGGACCCCAACCACCCCGGCGAGCGCCGCCACGGCGGCGACGAGGTCCTCGCCCTCCTCGGCAGCTACCGCTCCACCCTGGCCTGGGTGAACGGCCACAGCCACAAGAACAACATCACCCCGCACCCCGCCCCCGGCAACCGTTCCTTCTGGGAGATCTCCACGGCCTCCCACATCGACTTCCCCCAACTGGCCCGCGTCATCGAGGTAGTCGACAACCACGACGGCACGATCTCCCTCTTCACCACCCTCATCGAATCCGCGGCCCCGCACCGCACGGATTTCGCCGACCTCACCCAGACGGGCCTCGCGGCCCTGTACCGCGAGTTGTCCTTCAACGCCCCGGGCTCCCGCTCGACCCTCTCGGGCGATCCGGGGGACCGGAACACGGAACTGGTCCTGAGCAAGGGGTAGTTCCGGGGAACCGGGAGAGCGGGGCGACGGGCTCAAAACCACACGAGCGGTATCTTCAACTACACGGCGGACGACGAGTTCCTCCGGAAGTGCTTCCTCAAGGACGTGTCGCACCGAGTGTGAGCAGGCGCGCCACCTCGGCCTCCCAGTCCGGCCCCCCTGCCAGGTCGAGGTGGAGCCGGTTCTTGAGCTCCGCCTTCGGCTTCGCAGTCGGCACGAACCGCAACTGCAGGCCGCCCGTCAGGCCCCGCGTCGCGTCCAGCCAGAAGCGGTCCATACGCGTGACATAGCGCGTCGATCACAATCCCGGTCAGCATCCTGCCCCCAAGCC
>NZ_JAAKZX010000224.1 GCF_011045025.1 Streptomyces ureilyticus | reverse complement strand
CCCGTGCACCCCCACCCGGTCGAAGATCCCGTCACGGCAGTCAACGAGCACCACCCACAAAGGTCACCCATTCGACCCAAGAACCCCCGTTCCCCTCCCGAAGAGTGCAGACCGAGAACCCACCCCATGGCAAGGAAGACCGTCCCCGCGCAGGCGCCCGGCGGCAGCCAGCCAAATCCGGCCCCGGCACTCACTCACACTCACCAAAAGGCACTCCCGCCCAGTCCACCGGCAACAGTGCCCAACCCCCAACCTCCTTCCATGACAGCACATTCCGGGCCAATGACACGAGACCGGAAATCAAGCAGCCCCCGCACCCATTACGGGCGCGAAGGCGGAAGTTGGGGCTGAAGCCGGAGCTGAGGCTGCGACGTCGCTCTTACCGGTTCACGAGCTTCCACGCTGCGGGAAGCAGCCCCATCGCCAGGGCCGCCTTGACGGCGTCGCCGATGAGGAAGGGCGTGAACCCGGCGGCAATGGCCTCCGTGGGGCTCAACAGCGTGGCGGCGGAGAGGTAGGGGACGCCGATCGCGTAGATGACGGCCGAACCGAGCAGCATTGTGCCGGCCATGCGCACCACGGAGCGGTCGGCGCCGCGGCGGGCCAGGGCGCCGACGAGTGCGGCCGCCAGCATCATGCCGACGATGTAGCCGAAGGTCGGGGAGAGGCCGTGGCTGCCCTCCGCGAACCACGGGACACCGGCCAGGCCGACGAGCGCGTACAGGGCGAGCGAGAGGAAGCCGCGCCCCGCACCGAGCGCGGTGCCGACGAGGAGGGCCGCGAAGGTCTGCCCGGTCACCGGCACCGGCGACCCCGGTACGGGCACGGCGATCTGGGCGGCGATCCCGGTGAGCGCCGCACCACCGGCCACGAGAGCGATGTCGCGGACGCGGGACGCGGGGAGCAGGTCGGCGAGGACCTTGCCCGGGAGAGCGGAGGCGGCAGCGGTGCTCATGGGGACTCCGGCGGTAAGGGAGCGGGCGGTTCCGAACACCGCGACGCTATCCCAACCCCCTCGGCCCGATCACCAGCAGCGCTCGACAAACCACGGAGCGCACGCTTGGTGCGCTCCATACAAAGAGAGATTGGTACACCCGGGACGGCGTGACCCTGGTCACTGAGGTACGGCGGCCTTACCCACAAGGACGGGACCGGCGCGAACTGTTGGATCTCCCCAATCCCTCTCGCGCCCCCTCCCCTTGATCCCTCTTGCTGTTAATCTGCACTTGCAAGATACTTGCAATAAGATTTCGGAGGGGACGAACCGCCATGCCCGTCTACACGCTCCCTGAGCTGCCGTACGACTACTCCGCGCTCGCGCCCGTGATCAGCCCCGAGATCATCGAGCTGCACCACGACAAGCACCACGCGGCGTATGTGAAGGGAGCGAACGACACCCTGGAACAGCTCGCGGAGGCGCGGGAAAAGGAGTCATGGGGCTCGATCAACGGGCTGGAGAAGAACCTGGCCTTCCATCTCTCCGGCCATGTTCTGCACAGCATCTACTGGCACAACATGACCGGTGAGGGCGGTGGCGAGCCGCTCGCCGTGGACGGCGTGGGCGAGCTCGCCGACGCGATCACCGAGTCGTTCGGATCCTTCGCCGGGTTCAAGGCCCAGTTGACCAAGGCCGCCGCGACCACGCAGGGCTCCGGCTGGGGCGTCCTCGCGTACGAGCCGCTCAGCGGACGCCTCGTCGTCGAGCAGGTCTACGACCATCAGGGCAATGTCGGCCAGGGCTCCACGCCGATCCTGGTCTTCGACGCCTGGGAGCACGCCTTCTACCTCCAGTACAAAAACCAGAAGGTCGACTTCATCGAGGCCATGTGGCAGGTCGTCAACTGGCAGGACGTGGCGCGGCGTTACGCCGCCGCGAAGTCCCGTACGGATGTGTTGTTGCTCGCCCCCTGAAAGCACTCCGAAGCGTCCTGCCTCGTGATCGTCTTCTCACCTTTCACGCGGGCGGGCGGTAAAGAAGAAGGCCCCCGCGAGGACGTGACTCGCGGGGGTCTTCCTTGCGCACCATCGGGTGGTTCAGTCTTCGGTGTCCAGCCTGAAGTGGAAGATGCCCCAGGTGAGGTGGCCCTCGCGGCCGCCGTCGATCCAGTGGCCGAGGCCCTTCTTCATCTGGGCGAGGTAGTCGTGGCTGATCTTTCTGGCCAGTCCTTCGGTCTCTTGGCGTGCGGTCTCCTCGAGGACCCGTGTGTAGTGGTTCACCAGCTGTTCGCGGTGCTCGTCGAAGCCACCGTCGACCGGGGTGAATCCGAGCCGGTTCAGCTCGCGCATGTAGAAAGCCGGCGAGCCCATGTCGTCCAGGTGGATCCGGTCGAGGATCGGCTGCAGCACGTCGGCGGAGCCGCCGTCCGCTGTCGCCATCGGGTCGGTGAAGATGAGGTGGCCGCCGGGGCGCAGGACGCGCGCGATCTCCTCGAGGACCTGGACGCGGTTTCCGCTGTGCAGGAAGGCGTCCTGGGACCAGACGACGTCGACCTGGCCGTCCGGATACGGGATGTCCTCGAAGGACCCGTCCACGACCTCGATCCGGTCGGAGAGCGCGCGTGCCGCGTTCAGCTCCTTGTGGCGCTGGTTCTCGACCTCGCTGAGGTTGAGGGCGACCACCCGGCAGTCGTACGTCCCGGCCAGGTACCGTGCCGAGCCACCGTACCCCGAGCCGAGGTCGAGCACCACGGAGTCCCGGGTCAGCTCCAGCTTCGACGCCATCCGCTCGACGGTGCGCCGGCTGGCGCCCGCGATGGGTTCCGCGGGGTTTTCGTAGACGCCGATGTGGATGTCCTCGCCGCCCCACACCGTGGCGTAGAAGGTGTCGGCGTCGGGTGAGTTGTAGTAGCTGCGGGCGGTGCTGACCGCGCCCGTGTACCGGCCCTCCGGCTCCTTCTGGTCGTCCATCCGGTACTCCTTCTCCGCCACATGCACGAAGAAGTCCGGCTGTTCGCCGCGGTAGGTGTGCTGGAAGTCGCCGTAGGTCTGGACGCGCTGGAAACCCACCTCGGACATCAGCCGGCGGGTGTAGTCCTTGCGCAGCGGGAACATGTTGAGGTGGTACACGGAGTCGTCGGGGAAGTGGTACCGCATGCGGCACAGGCCCTCGTCGACGTACTCCGGCTCCACGGTGACGTCCTCACCGCAGTAGTAGTACGTGTGCTTGCTGGTGTAGCCGTCGTCCAGGACCGCGTCGTAATTGCGCTGGTCGAGGACGAGAATTCCGTCGTGTTTGAGCATCGCGTAGAACTCGGCGAGCGCCTTGCGCCGGTCGCGTTCCGAGAAGAGATGCGTGAAGGAGTTGCCGAGGCAGACGATGGCGTCGTACTCACCGTGGACGTCTCTGTTGAGCCACCGCCAGTCGGCCTGGACGACGCGCAGGATGTGCCCGCCCTGCTTGGTGCCGTTCTCGAAGGCCATCGCCAGCATGTCCGCGCTGCCGTCCGCGCTCACGGTGTCGAATCCGGCCGCCAGGAGCCGTACGGAGTGAAATCCGGTGCCCGTCGCGACGTCGAGCACGCTCTTCACGCCCCACTTGCGCAGCAGGTCGATGAAGAAGTTTCCTTCGCTTTCCGCCCGTTTTTCCCAGTCGATGAGCGAGTCCCATTTCTCGACAAAGCTGGGAACGTATTCCTCTGTGTAGTGACCGGTTTCGCGTACTTCGACAGGGTTGTCGCCGAACTCTTGAGCCGGTTGCACGATGATGGAAACTCCTTCAGTCATCGGGAGTCATGCTCTGCAGATCGCTATCCGATGTCGCGGAGCTCATGCCTGCAAAGTTCGTATACAGCCGCGTAGTTGACGCTGATAGCGGCCTTGGCCAGCGTCTTTGCCACTTCAAGATTCTTTGGGGCCGGGGTGGGCGGGTCAGTCCGGGGGCTACCCTCCGTTCTCGCGTCCACCGATCGGTGGACGGCAAGTTCCACCGAGCACCTCTGTCTGCCAACTGCCCTGCTCAGCAACGCTTTTGGGCATGAACTCATTCACTGTGCGCATGGCTCGCTGGAGTGCCCTGCACCCATGGCGGGCGATCATCGGATGGCTGGTGTTCGTGGTGTTGTGCCTGGGCGCCGGCAGTGCTGTCGGGCTCAACAGCGCGAAGACCGCGGATTATCGGGTGGGCGAGGCCGGCCGGGCTGAGGCGATGGCCGCCGAGGGGCAGTTGGAACGCAGGTCCACCGAGCAGGTGATGATCTCCGCCCGGTCCGGCGCCGGTCTCGACGGGGGCACGGCCGAAGCCTCCGCGAAAGCCGCCGCGGCGGATCTCACCGCCCGGATGGAGCGGCTGCCCGAGGTCGAGAGCGTCGCCGATCCGCTGCTGTCGAAGGACGGCCGGATCCTCATGGTCGAGGTGGCCGTGAAGGGCGAGGAGCGCGATGCGAAGGACAAGGTCGACGCGCTGGTCGCGCAGACCGAGGCCGTACAGAAGGCGAACCCCGCACTGCTCCTGGAGGAGACCGGAAGTCCGTCCATCAGCAAGGGAGTCGACAAGCAGCGCGGCGAGGATCTGGCGCTCTCCGAGGCGATCACCCTGCCGGTCACGCTGATCACGCTGCTGATCGTGTTCGGTTCGGTGACCATGGCCGGGGTGCCGCTGCTGCTCGCGCTGTCGTCGATCGCGGCCGCCGTCGGCCTTTCGATGGTGGTCTCGCACCTCTCCCCCGACACCGGGGTCGGGACCAACATCATCCTGATGATCGGGCTCGCGGTGGGCGTCGACTACACGCTCTTCTACCTCAAGCGGGAGCGGGAGGAACGGGCGCGGTCCGGCGGGCGGCTGAGTTCCGAGGCGCTGGTGGAGCTGGCCACGGCGACCTCGGGGCGGGCAGTCGTGGTGTCGGGGCTGGCGGTCGTGGTGTCCACGGCGACGCTGTTCCTGGCCTCCGACGTGATCTTCTCCTCACTGGCCACCGGCACCATCGTGGTCGTCCTGGTGGCGGTGCTCAGTTCCCTGACCGTACTGCCCGCGCTGCTGGTCAAACTCGGCAAGCGGTCCGAGCGCAGGGCGCTGCGCCGTGCCGAACGCGGCAAGCCCGCGCGGCGGATGCGGGGCGAGGGCGGCGGCAGGGTGTGGGCCGCGCTGCTGCGCCCCGCGACCCGGCATCCGGTGGCCACCCTCTGCGTCTCGGTGCTCGCCATGCTGGCCCTCGCCGCACCACTGGGCGGGCTGAAGATCACCGAGATGAGCCGTGACACCCACTCGCGGGAGATCCCCGCCATGCAGGTGTACGACCGGCTCAACGAGGCCTTCCCCGAGCAGCGGGTGACCCACGACATCGTCGTACGCGCCGATGCCGCACGCTCCGGCGAGGTGACCGCATCCCTGGAGGAACTGGCTCAACTCGCCGACGCGGACCCGCTGTTCACCGGCGAGTCCCGGATACGTACCTCCGACGAGACCTCCGACGGCCGGCGGATCAGCGTGCTGGAGCTGAACGTGCCGCACCTCGGCAACTCGGACGAGGCGTACGACTCGCTCGACCATCTGCGGGACGAGTACGTGCCCGCGACGATCGGCCGGATCGCGGGCGCCGACTCCGGTGTGAGCGGCGACGTCGCCCGCTACGCCGACTATCCCGCGCACCAGAACAGCAAACTGCCCCTGGTCCTGGGCGCATTGCTCCTGGTGACCTTCGCGATGACGCTGTACGCGTTCCGTTCGGTGGTGCTCGGCCTGCTCGGTGTCGTACTGAACCTGCTGTCGGCCGCGGCGGCGCTCGGGCTGCTCGTCCTGGTCTTCCAGGGCAGTTGGGCCGAGGGGCTGCTGAACTTCGAGTCCACCGGGTCGATCGGGTCGCGGGTGCCGCTGTTCCTGTTCGTGATCCTCTTCGGGCTGTCCATGGACTACCAGGTGTTCGTGGTGAGCCGGATCAGGGAGGCTGCACTCGCGGGCGTACCGACGCGGCAGGCGGTTCTGGACGGAATTCGCAGCTCGGCGGGTGTGGTGACCAGTGCGGCGGTGGTCATGATGACGGTCTTCGTGAGCTTCGTCTTTCTCCACATCATCGAGATGAAGCAGATCGGCTTCGTCCTCGCGGCGGCCGTGCTACTGGACGCCTTCGTCATCCGGGTGCTGATCCTGCCGGCGGCGATGCTGCTGCTCGGTGAGGCGAGCTGGTGGCCTTCGCGCGGGGTCCGGCGGCCCGTCCGCGAACGCCGAGAGGCCGCCAGGACGCCGGTGGCGGACGTACGTTGATCCGTATGACCACTTCCGTCGGGCAGGCCACCGACCCCTTTTGGGCCGCCACGCTCCGTCGCTGGAACGCGGTGTGCTGGGTGCTGTTCGCCGCGATGGCGGTCGGGCTGGCCGCGATGGACCGGCCCGGCGGAAGCAAGTACTGGGCGCTCGGGCTGCTCGGATTCCTGATGCTGTGCTACGCGGTGGTCGACCGGTTCCCGCACAACCCCGTACTGCGTCCGCACACCTATCTGCTGGTGCTGGTCGCCGTGCTCGGGGTGTTCGCGTACATGCGCAACTCCTTCGGGTCGCTGTTCATGGTGACGCTGCCGCACTTCTGGATGTTCAGCCGTACGCCCCGGGCCTCGCTCCTCTTCCTGGGGCTCGCCACCGGGTCGACGCTGACCGGGAGTTGGCAGCGGCTCGGGAACTCCCCGAAGTTCTTCGGGGAGACGCTGGTGCCGGTCGTGATCGTGGTGGCCGTCGGGGGGCTGATCGGTCTGTGGGTGCACTCCGTCGTCGCCCAGAGTCATGAACGGGCGCGACTGATCCTCGAGTTGGAACAGGCACAGGCCGAACTGTCCGAGGCGCACCAGCGTCAGGGGGCGGCCGATGAGAGGGAACGGATGGCACGCGACATCCATGACACGCTCGCGCAGGGCTTTGCCTCGATCATCGCACTCGCGGAGGCGGCGCGGGCCGGGCTCGACAGTGATCCGGCGCGCAGCGCACAGCAGTTGAGGTCGATCGAGTCCACCGCGCGCGAGAACCTCGCCGAGGCGCGGGAGCTGGTCGGCTCCGCGCAGCGCGGCGGGCAGGTGGCGGCGGGTTCGGTGGCACACACGCTGCGCCGGACGCTGGACCGTTTCGCGGAGGACACCGGGCTCGCGGTCGACGCGGAGCTGGCGGACATCGAGTGCGACCAGCCGACCCGGATCGCGCTGCTGCGCTGTACGCAGGAGTCGCTGGCCAATGTGCGCAAGCACGCGCGGGCGTCCACGGTCGGAGTCGTACTGGCCCGGCAGCCGTACGGGGTCGAGCTGGAGATCACGGACGACGGGACCGGATTCGTCGTGGGGGACTCGGCGGGGTTCGGGCTCGACGGGATGCGCAAGCGGCTGGCGGAGCTGGGCGGGGAGCTCAGGGTGACGAGTTCGGTGGGGGACGGTACGCGCGTGCTGGCGACGATTCCGATGGACGGCGAGCCCGGTCCCGGGGAAGACGAGGAGATGGCATGACGGCGGGCGGTGGAAAACTGCGGATCATCGTGGTGGACGATCACACGGTGATGCGGGCCGGTGTGGTGGCCCTGCTGGCCGCCGAGCCCAGTATCGAGATCGTCGGCGAGGCGGGCGACGGCCGGGCGGCGCTGGAACTCGTCGCCGCGTACGAGCCCGATGTGGCCCTGGTGGATCTGCGGATGCCCGTACTGGACGGGGTCGCGACGACCACGGAGATCGTGGCCGCGCACCCTCGCACCCGGGTGCTGATCCTCACCACCTATGACACCGACGCGGAGATCGAGCGCGGGGTCGAGGCGGGCGCCATCGGCTACCTCCTGAAGGACGCCACCCGGGAGCAGCTGGTCGACGCCATCCACGCGGCGTCGCGCGGCGAAACGGTCCTCGCCCCTCGGGTCGCGGAAAAACTGGTCGCCCGTATGCGCCGCCCCGCCCACGCTCCGCTCACCGCCCGCGAGCGAGACGTCCTCAACGCCGTCGCCGACGGCCTCACCAACGCCGAGATCGGCTCACGGCTGGTCATCGCCGAGGCCACGGTCAAGACGCACCTCCTGCGCCTCTTCGCCAAGCTGGACGTGAACGACCGGACTCGGGCGGTGGTGGTGGCGATGGAGCGGGGGCTGCTACGGAGGCCGTCGTAGCAGCGGAGCTGCGAACGCTCTCGTAGACGGACGCCGGATACGGGCGACCCCCGCGAGGACGTGACTCGGGGGGGCGCTCAACCCCGAAGGGGATCTCAAGCGTCTCTGATTGGCTTAGCGATCCCCAGTGTTAATCAGGGACGTGAGCCAATCGCCTTCGTGCCCTGGTACTGGCCGGTGGGAGCCGTCAGCCCGCGTGGCACGTCCCTCCGGACACTGGTCGGTGAGGTCTCACGACCTCACCGAAGAGGGTGCCCGACGTCGCCTGGGCGCCGGGCGTGCGCGTCACACTCTGCCACAGGATTACTACGGATCGCTAATCCGACTGGTGAGCCTCAGAGGTTGCTGAAGTCCGGGCCCTTCGTCCGCGTGCGCTTGATCTCGTAGAAGCCGGGGACCGAGGCGACGGCGAGGGTGCCGTCCCAGAGGCGAGCGGCCTCCTCACCCTTGGGGGCGGGGGTGACGACCGGGCCGAAGAAGGCGATCTGCTCGCCGTCGGAGCCGGGGACGGCGATGACCGGGGTGCCGACCTCCTGACCGACCTTGTCGATGCCCTCCTTGTGGGAGGCGCGCAGCTCGGCGTCGAACTCGAAGTCCTCCTGGTCGGCGTACTCGATCAGGTCGGCGGGCAGGCCGACGTCGGCGAGCGCGCCGGCGATGGCCTCGACGGTCGGACCCTCGTCGTTGTTGTGGATGCGGGTGCCGAGGGCGGTGTAGAGCGGGCCGAGGACGTCCGCGCCGTGCTTCTGCCAGGCAGCGGTCACCACGCGTACCGGCTTCCACGCCTTGGTCGCGAGCATCTCGCGGTATTCCTCGGGCAGCTGGTCGATCTTGTCCTCGTTCAGCACCGCGAGACTCATGATGTGCCAGCGGACCTCGATGTCCCGGACCTTCTCCACCTCCAGGACCCAACGCGAGGTCATCCACGCCCAGGGGCACAGCGGGTCGAACCAGAAGTCGACGGGGGTCTTGGCGGAGCTCGTTGCGGCCTCGGACATGGTTCTCCTCGAAAACGGGGTCATGACAGGTGACAGGTGGCAGCCACGGCTGTTCTTGAACGCGCAACCACACCCTTCGCCGTCCTATTCCCTGATGCCTGTTGTCAGTGCCCCATGCGAGGATCAAGGCACTTCGAAGGAGTCATGCCGCCAGTCATGCAGTCACGAGGGAGTGCCGCCTGTGCCCGGTGAGAATCTGTCCCGCGACGAGGCCCGAGAGCGGGCCGCCCTGCTGTCCGTCGACGGGTACGAGGTGTCGCTCGACCTGCGCTCCGCCGTGGGCGGCACGGACGCCGGGCCGCGGACGTTCCGTTCGGTGACGACCATCCGCTTCCGCTGTGCCGAGCCGGGCGCCACGAGCTTCGCGGACCTGATCGCGCCGAGCGTCACCGCCGTCTCCCTCAACGGCAAGGATCTCGACCCGGGCGCCGTCTTCGACGGCTCCCGCATCCTCCTGGAAGACCTCGGCGACGACAACGAACTCATGGTCGACGCGCAGTGCGCCTACAGCCGCACCGGTGAGGGCCTGCACCGCTTCGTAGACCCCGAGGACGGCGAGGTCTACCTCTACACGCAGTACGAACCGGCCGACTCCCGCCGCGTCTTCGCGAACTTCGAGCAGCCGGACCTCAAGGCCCCCTTCCGGTTCGAGGTCCGGGCCCCCGAGGGCTGGGTCGCGTGGAGCAACGGCGTGGGTGAACTGCACGACGGGGTATGGCGGTTCGCCGAGACGAAGCCCATCTCGACGTACATCACGGCGATCGTCGCGGGCCCGTACCACTATGTGACGGACCACTACTCCCGCACGTTCGACGACGGTACGACGCTGGAGATCCCCCTCGGCGCCCTGTGCCGCAAGGGCCTCGCCAGGCACTTCGACGCCGACGACGTGTTCCTGGTGACCAAGCAGGGTCTTGACTTCTTCCACGACCACTTCGACTACCCGTACCCGTTCGGGAAGTACGACCAGGCGTTCGTGCCGGAGTACAACCTCGGCGCGATGGAGAACCCGGGCTGTGTGACCTTCCGCGAGGAGTTCATCTTCCGCGGCAAGGTGACACGGGCGTCGTACGAGCGGCGGGCGGACGTCATCCTGCACGAGATGGCGCATATGTGGTTCGGCGACCTCGTCACCATGGAGTGGTGGGACGACCTGTGGCTCAAGGAGTCCTTCGCGGACTTCATGGGGACGTTCTCGTCGGCCGAGGCGACCCGCTTCTCCAACGCCTGGATCACCTTCGCCAACAACCGCAAGTCCTGGGCGTACCGCGCCGATCAGCTGCCCTCCACGCACCCGATCACGGCCGACATCCGTGACCTGGAGGACGCGAAGCTGAACTTCGACGGGATCACGTACGCCAAGGGGGCTTCTGTTCTGAAGCAGTTGGTGGCGTACGTCGGGCGGGACGCCTTCCTGGAGGGCGCGCGCCGCTACTTCAAGCGGAACGCGTACGGGAACACGCGGCTCGGGGATCTGTTGTCGGTCCTGGAGGAGACGAGCGGGCGTGACATGGCCGCCTGGTCGCGGGCCTGGCTGCAGACCGCCGGGGTCAACTCCCTTACGCCGCAGGTGCTGTTGGGCTCCGAGGGGCAGATCGACGAGCTCGCGATCCTCCAGGAGGCCGCCGAGTCACATCCTGAACTGCGGCCGCACCGGGTGGCGGTGGGCCTGTACCGGCGGTCTTCCGAGGGTGCGCTGGAGCGGTACGCGCGCGCGGAGGTGGACGTCGACGGGCCGCGTACGGTCGTGGCGGAGCTGGCCGGGGCCGAGGCTCCCGAGCTGGTGCTGGTGAACGACGACGACCTGACGTACTGCAAGATCCGTTTCGACGAGGGCTCGCTGGCGATGCTGCGGGAGCGGCTCGGCGAGATCAGCGACCCGCTGGCCCGGGCGCTGTGCTGGTCGGCGCTGTGGAACCTGACGCGGGACGCCCTGATGCCGGCCCGGGACTTCATCGACCTCGTCCTGCGTTTCGCCGGCCGCGAGTCCGACATCGGCGTGCTCCAGATGTTGCACGCGTGGGCGAACTCCGCGCTCACGCACTACGCGGCGCCCGAGTGGCGGGACGCCGGCGGGCGGTTGCTCGCGGAGGGTGCGCTGCGGGAGCTGCGGGGGGCCGAGGCGAGCAGCCAGCATCAGCTGACGTGGGCCCGATTCTTCGCGGCGGTCGCGTCGAGTGAGGCCGAACTGGGGCTCTTGCGGGACCTGTTGGAGGGGACGGCCAAGATCGACGGGCTTGAGGTGGACCAGGAGCTGCGTTGGGCGTTCCTGGAACCGCTGGCCTCGCACGGGGTCGCTGACGAGGGCGTGCTTGCGGCCGAGCTCGCTCGCGACGACACGGCTTCGGGGAAGCGGCATCAGGTTCGGCGCCTTGCGGCGCGGCCCTCCGCCGCGGTGAAGGCCCAGGCTTGGGCGGCCGTCGTCGAGTCGGACACGCTGTCCAATGCGCTGGTGGAGGCGACGATCGCGGGGTTTGCGCAGCCGTCGCAGCGGGGGCTTGGGGCTCCTTATGTCGCCAAATACTTCGAGGCGATCGAGCGCGTCTGGGAGGAGCGGTCTATTCAGATCGCGATGGATGTGGTCAAGGGACTGTTCCCGTCCTTGCAGGACTCGGAGGCGACGCTGGCTGCGGCGGATGCGTGGCTCTCCGAGCACGGGGCGGCTGCTCCTGCGCTGCGGCGGCTTGTACTGGAGGCTCGGGACGATCTTGCGCGGGCGTTGCGGGGGCAGGCTTGTGACTTGGCTGCCGCCGGGTAGGGAGTCGCATTAGGGGCGGGTGCGTACGGCAGTGTTGCGGCTGCGGATTGGTTGTGCCTGGTCGCTCCCCCACTCTCGGCTTCGCTCGAGCAGGGGGACCCCCATGAGCGGGGGGACCCCCATCACGGCGGAGCCGCACATGTCACAGCCCCGCGCCCCTGCAGGGGCGCGCCTGACTGGGCGCAGCGTGATCAGGCGCCGCCTGGATCGGGCGCCCTGTGAAGCGGGCGCAGCTTGAAGCAGGCCCGGCGTGATCTGGCGGCGCTGCCTCAGTTCTGCCCCGGCAGCGCCGCCTCGTTCCCCGCCGCCAGCAGCACGGCGAGCCGGGTGCGCGAGGCGACGCCGAGCTTGGCGTAGATCCGCCCCAGGTGGAACTCGACGGTCTTGGGACTGATCACCAGCTCCCGCGCCACCTGGCGGTTGGTCAGCCCGGCCGCCACCCTTCGGGCGACCACCAGTTCCTGCGCGGTGAGCGGCGCGGCATCCGCCTTGAGGGGAGCGACGTCCGTCCCGCGCATGGGGGTGTCCAGGCCGCAGGCCGCCAACTCCCGTTCGCAGCACTCCAGATCGGACCGGGCATCGAGGCGTACGAGGAGGCCACGGGCCGTACGCAACTGCTCCGCGGCCGGAGTTCGCCTGGCAACCCGGCGCAGGAACTGCCCGTACGCGAGGTGCACCAGCGCACGGCCGAACGGCTCCTGGGCGCGGTGGGCGTGCCGCAGCGCCGAGCGGAAGGCGCTCTCGGCGGCGGCCGGGTCCCCGCGGGCCGCCGCCAGGGTGCCCCGGATCCGGGCCGCCCGCATCAGCGCGGCCGGATGGTCGCGTCGTACGGCCAAAGCCTCGTATTGGCCGAGGAGTTGAGCCGCCCGCCGGTGGTCCCCGAGTTCGGTCCACGCGTCGGCGAGGAGGTCCGGCCAGGGCACGGCGCCCGGCTCGTCGAAGGAGCCGGAGGTGTCCTGTTCGCTCGGCGGGAGCAGCGGGGCCAGGGCGCCGACGACGTCCTCGGGACGACCGAGCGTCCGCGCCAGGTGGGCCTCGGCGAGCGCCGTCCACACGAACGGGCCGGCGTCCGCGCGCATCCCGCGCACCTGGGCGTGTGCCTCGGCGAAGGAGCCGCGGGCGGCGTGGGTGAGGGCAGCGAGCATCCGGCAGTACGGCGCGGAATGCGGCCGGCCGCTGTCGTCGGCGAGCGAGACGGCCAGTTCGCAGTGGGCGAGCACGTCGTCCCAGCGGCCCGCCAGGTACTCGGCGGCGGCGAGCGCGCCCGCGGCGGTGATACGGAAGGACGCCGAGTACGTCCGGCCGTCGACGGGCGGCCTCGCCGGTGCCGTCGGCGCAACAGCCGCCCGCGCCGGCTTCCGGTCCTGCGTCGCCGTGAAGACCCCGGTCAGATCACGCAGGGCACCGGTGAGGTCGCCGGTGAACACCCTTAGGGTGCCGCGGCCCATGAGTTCCTGGAGCTGTGCGGGTGACGCCACGGCCGGGTCGGGCAGCGGGCTCAGTTCGCCGAGGGCACGGGCCGCCCCGCCGCTCGTCGCCATACCGCTGAGCGCCAGGTAGCGGATGGTGTCGGTGGCGGTCGCCTCCGGTGCGAGGCGCAGGGCCAGGCGCGCCCAGTTGGCGGCTTCCGTGCCGCGCGCGACGCTCCCGTACAGGGCCGCGAACCGGCCCGCGATCCGGGCCGCGAGCACCCGGTCGCCCCGGTCGGCATCCGGATCGCAGCGCCGCCAGGCGTCCCGCAGCAGCACCTCGGCGCGGTCCGGGTCGGCCGGGCAGAGCCGTCCCAGCAGATAGCTGCGCCAGCCGCTCTCGGCGAACTCCCCGATGCGTTCGGTGAGTTCGGCGCTGTCCGGTACGTCCCCCGCGAGCAGCCTGCACTCCACGGACTCCAGCGTGTACTGCTCGTACGCCGCCCGGTCGGGCGCCAATCTGGCCGCCGCGGACAGCTGACGTGCGGCCCTTTCCCACCGCTCCTTGGCGGCCGCCCGGCGTCCGTGCGCCGCGAGTTCGGCGGCGAGCTGCGGGGCGGGGCCGGTCGCGACGCAGGCCCGGTGGTGCAGGGCGGTCTCCTCGTCACCGGTGAGCGAGGCGGCCCGGCGGTGCAGGGCGCGGCGGCGGGCCGGACCGAGCCCGTGGTAGACGGCGGCCTGCACGATCGGGTGCGGGAAGCGGACGACGGGGTCGCCCTGCCGCTCGGTCAACAGCCCGGTGCGTACGGCCTGTTCGAGCGCGGGCAGCGGATCGGCGAGATCGGCCAGGAGGGCGGCTTCGGCGAGAGTGCAGCACCGGCCGAGGGCGCTCGCCGCGGCCACCAGCGCCTCCGCCTCAGCGGTGCAGGAGGCGAGCCGCGCCAGGGCGAGCTCGACGCACGACTTGGGGGCAGGCGGGGTGATGTCGGTGCGTTCCAGGGCCTCGACCAGTCCTGGCCCCTCCTGCTCCAGCAGGGCCCGCGCGTACAGCGGGTTGCCGCCGGTGTGCTCGCACAGCCTGCCGGCGGCGCGGGCGGTGAGCCGGACGGGGCCCAGGGTGTCACCGAGAGCGCGGAGCGCGGCGGGTTCCAGCCCTTCGAGCCGGATCCGGACGGCGGCGTCGGCCGTGAAGAGCCGGCGCAGGCCCTCCGGGATACGAGGGTCGGCGATATCCCTGGTCACCACGACGACCAGGACCCGTACGGCACGCAGCCTGCGCACCGTGAAACCGAGCGCACGCAGCGAGGCCGACCCGGCCCACTGGGCGTCGTCCACCACGACGGTCACCGCGTCCTCGCCGACACCCCCGCCCTTCCGGAGCGTCTTCTGGAGCGCGTCCACCAGCGCGGCGCCGGCGGAACCCGGATCCGCCCAGCGCCCGGGACCGATGAGCTGCTCCAGTACACCGAAGGCCGGCCCGGTCCCGACGTCCTCGCCCTCCGCGTACAGGACATCCGGCACTCCCGCGAGGAAACGCCGTACGAGCGCGGTCTTGCCGATGCCCTCCGGGCCCTCCACCAGCACCCGCTGCGGCTGCCCGGCGCGGGCCCGCTCCCTCGCCCCCTCCAGCACGGCGAGCTCCTC
>NZ_JAAKZX010000223.1 GCF_011045025.1 Streptomyces ureilyticus | reverse complement strand
TTCATAGTGTTTCGGTGGTCATAGCGTGAGGGAAACGCCCGGTTACATTCCGAACCCGGAAGCTAAGCCTTACAGCGCCGATGGTACTGCAGGGGGGACCCTGTGGGAGAGTAGGACACCGCCGAACTCCCTTTAGAGCTCCGGTCCTTGGACGATAAGTCCAAGGACCGGAGCTCTTTTGTTTCCAGGGTGCTACCCGAACCCCCTCCGCGCCGCGAGGAGATGCCTGCGGGTAAGGTCAGGTGGCAACGTTGGCACGCTCCCACAGGAGGCCCCCGGGTGGAGGTCCAGGAGACCCGCGTCCAGACAGACCGGGTCCTCACCATCCCGAACATCCTCAGCATGGCGCGTCTTGTTGGCGTACCCGTCTTCCTGTGGTTGATCCTCCGGCCTGAGTTCGGCGGGCCCAAGAGCGACGGCTGGGCGCTTCTGGTGCTCATGCTGAGCGGTATCAGCGATTATTTGGACGGCAAGCTCGCCCGGCGCTGGAACCAGATCAGCAGTCTCGGCCGGCTCCTGGATCCCGCAGCCGACCGGCTCTACATTCTGTCGACTTTGGTCGGTCTCACGTGGCGCGAGATTCTGCCACTCTGGTTGACGGCCGTCCTGTTGGCGCGAGAGCTGGTTCTGTTGGTGATGGTGGGCATCCTCAGGCGCCATGGCTATCCGCCGCCGCAGGTGAACTTCCTTGGGAAGGCAGCTACGTTCAACTTGATGTATGCCTTCCCGTTGCTGTTGCTCAGTGACGGAAGTGGATGGATCGCGTCACTCGCTGCTATTTTCGGATGGGCGTTCGCAGGATGGGGTACAACGCTCTACTGGTGGGCAGGGATCCTCTACGTGGTTCAGGTCCGCCGCCTTGTCCGCGCGGACGCCATGGCCGATTGAGCTCGCCGAATGGGCAGTCGTAGTGGCCTCTGATGGCCCGCAGACCGAATGTGCGGGACAATCTGGGACGGGTGAAGTCGGCTAGACCGTCATCTCTTCAAGGAGGACGCTTCCGACATGAAGGCCGTCGTGATGGCCGGAGGCGAAGGCACACGCCTTCGTCCTATGACCTCGAGCATGCCCAAGCCGCTTCTGCCCGTGGCCAATCGCCCGATCATGGAGCATGTGCTGCGGCTGCTCAAGCGGCATGGACTCAATGAGACCGTCGTAACCGTCCAGTTCTTGGCCTCGCTCGTCAAGAACTACTTCGGTGACGGGGAAGAGCTCGGAATGGAGCTCACCTATGCCAATGAGGAGAAGCCACTCGGTACTGCCGGCAGCGTCAAGAACGCCGAAGAGGCGTTGAAGGACGATGCTTTTCTTGTGATCTCCGGTGATGCTCTGACCGATTTCGATCTCACCGAGTTGATCAATTTCCACAAGGAAAAGGGTGCGCTCGTCACCGTCTGTCTGACGAGGGTCCCCAACCCGCTGGAATTCGGCATTACCATCGTCGACGAAGAGGGCAAGGTTGAGCGCTTCCTCGAGAAGCCGACCTGGGGCCAGGTTTTCTCGGACACCGTGAATACGGGCATCTATGTGATGGAGCCCGAAGTCTTCGACTATGTCGAGGCTGATGTTCCCGTCGACTGGTCCGGCGATGTCTTCCCGCAGCTGATGAAGGAGGGCAAGCCGATCTACGGCTATATCGCCGAGGGGTATTGGGAGGACGTCGGTACGCACGAGAGTTATGTGAAGGCACAGGCCGATGTCCTGGAGGGCAAGGTCGATGTCGAGCTCGACGGCTTCGAGATCTCGCCCGGCGTGTGGGTGGCGGAGGGCGCCGAGGTGCATCCCGATGCAGTGCTGCGGGGGCCGTTGTACATCGGGGACTATGCCAAGGTCGAGGCCGACGTCGAGATCCGTGAGCACACCGTCGTCGGCTCGAACGTCGTGGTGAAGAGCGGGGCCTTTCTCCACAAGGCCGTTCTTCATGACAACGTGTACATCGGTCAGCACAGCAATCTGCGCGGCTGCGTCGTCGGAAAGAACACCGACATCATGCGTGCCGCGCGTATCGAGGACGGCGCTGTCATCGGCGACGAGTGCCTCGTCGGCGAAGAATCGATCGTGCAGGGGAACGTACGCGTCTACCCGTTCAAGACCATCGAGGCCGGCGCCTTCGTCAATACCTCGGTCATTTGGGAGTCCCGCGGTCAGGCACATCTCTTCGGTGCCCGCGGGGTGTCCGGGATTCTCAATGTGGAGATCACTCCGGAGCTCGCCGTGCGCCTCGCGGGGGCCTACGCGACGACGCTCAAGAAGGGTTCGACGGTCACCACGGCCCGCGACCACTCCAGGGGTGCTCGTGCGCTGAAGCGGGCGGTGATTTCGGCACTGCAGGCCAGCGCCATCGACGTACGCGATCTGGAGAACGTACCGCTGCCGGTGGCGCGGCAGCAGACCGCTCGGGGCAGTGCCGGCGGGATCATGATCCGGACGACGCCGGGGGTTCCGGACTCGGTCGACATCATGTTCTTCGACGGTCGTGGGGCGGATCTGTCGCAGGCGAGTCAGCGCAAGCTGGACCGGGTTTTCGCGCGGCAGGAGTACCGGCGTGCGTTCCCGGGCGAGATCGGGGACCTGCACTTTCCGGCCAGCGTCTTCGACTCGTACACCGGCTCCCTGCTCAGGAATGTCGACACCACCGGGATTGCCGAATCCGGACTGAAGGTGGTCGTGGATGCCTCGAACGGGAGCGCTGGGCTGGTTCTGCCCAGCTTGCTGGGCAAGCTCGGTGTCGACTCGTTGACCATCAATCCAGGTCTTGACGAGTCGAGGCCGACGGAGACGGCGGATGCGCGCAGGTCGGGGCTGGTGCGGCTCGGGGAGATCGTGGCCTCGGCGCGGGCCGCGTTCGGGGTGCGGTTCGACCCGGTCGGTGAGCGGCTCTCGCTCGTCGACGAGAAGGGGCGGATCGTCGAGGACGACCGCGCGCTGCTGGTGATGCTCGACCTGGTTGCCGCCGAGCGGCGCAGTGGGCGGGTGGCACTGCCGGTGACCACCACGAGGATTGCCGAGCAGGTGGCCGCGTACCACGGGACGCAGGTCGACTGGACGACTACCTCGCCGGACGATCTGACACGGGTCGGGCGCGACGACTTGACGATCTTCGGGGGCGATGGGCGCGGTGGGTTCATCGTGCCGGAGTTCAGCAGCGTCTTCGACGGTACGGCGGCGTTCGTACGGCTCATCGGTCTGGTGGCGCGCACTCAGCTCACGCTCAGCCAGATCGACGCGCGGATTCCGCGGGCGCACGTACTCAGGCGCGATCTTGCGACTCCCTGGGCCGTCAAGGGCCTGGTGATGCGCCGGGTCGTGGAGGCCGCCGGAGATCGCTTTGTCGATACGACTGACGGCGTACGGGTTGTGGAGACGGACGGGCGCTGGGTGATGGTGCTGCCCGACCCTGCGGAAGCGGCCACGCATCTGTGGGCCGAGGGGCCCGACGACGCGTCCGCCCAGGCCTTGCTCGATGAGTGGTCGTCCGTGGTGGACAGCGCCGGGCGCTGAGGACGCGCGTGCCGAACGGCGCCTCTAATGGGGCCCGTTCGGCACGTCGGTGGGGTCATTCGGAGGTGGCGGTCGCGACGTGCGACGATGTGCGGCATGCCGCAGCACCCCCCCGTTCGGAGCACCCCCACGCGCCCTCCGCGGCCGGACGCCTCCATGTCGCTCCTCACCAACGTCATGGATCACAGCCTGGACGAGGGGTATGCGGAGGCGGCAGCCCGGAAGAAGGCCGAGAACGCCGGCGGCATGCCGAAGACCCTGCGGGCCAAGGTCGGTCTCGCGGTCGGACTGGTACTGGCGGCCCTGGTGGTCACCGTGGGGGCGGCGCAGGCGCGGATCGAGGCTCCGGTCGTTGCGAAGGAGCGCGAGGAACTCATCGACCGCATCGACCATGAGAACGCGGTGGCCGACAAGCTCGAGGACGATGTCGACGAGTTGCGGGACGACGTGAGCGCTCGGCAGCGTGAGGCGCTGAAGAAGCACGGCGGTGACCGGGGCGAGCTGGTCGGAATTCTGTCGGGAGCGGTCGAAGTGCACGGTCCCGGCGTGAAGCTCGTCGTGGACGACGCGCAGGCAGCCGATCAGAGCGGTGACGGAGACGCGCGTGAGACGTCGGGCTTCTCCGACACGGGGCGCGTAAAGGACCGCGATCTGCAGCAGGTGGTCAACGGGCTGTGGGCATCGGGCGCCGAAGCCGTCTCGATCAATGGGCAGCGGCTGACGGCGTTGTCCGCGATCAGGGCGGCGGGCGACGCGATATTGGCCGACAACAAGCCGCTGGTGCCGCCGTACACGGTGCTTGCGGTGGGCGACGGCCAAGGGCTGAAGAGCGCATTCGAGAGCAGTGCCGACGGGCTGTATCTGGAGGCGCTGCACGAGGGCTACGGGATCCGGACCGCCCTTTCCGTCGAGGACGACGTCCGGCTGCCCGCCGCGCCGAGCGTGATCGTACGAACAGCACAACCGAGCACAGAGAAGGGCACATCGTGATCGCCGTACTGGGCCTCGTCGTGGGAGTCGTGGCTGGATTGCTGGTCCGTCCCGAAGTTCCGGCGGTGGTCGAGCCGTACCTCCCGATCGCCGTGGTCGCGGCGCTCGACGCGGTGTTCGGCGGGCTGCGCGCCATGCTCGACGGCATCTTCGACGACAAGGTCTTCGTGGTGTCCTTCCTCTCCAATGTCGTGGTGGCCGCGCTGATCGTCTTCTTGGGCGACAAGCTCGGCGTCGGCGCTCAGCTGTCCACGGGCGTCGTGGTCGTCCTCGGCATCCGCATCTTCTCCAACGCCGCGGCGATCCGCCGGCACGTATTTCGGGCGTGAGGCCGATGAGCAACCAGGACGAAACCACGGAGAAGGCGCCCAAGGCGGCCTCCGAGAACCCGCTGCGCAAGAAGCTTCCCGAAGAGGTGCCGGCTGAGACCCAGGAGACGCCGAAATCCGACGCTCCTCAGCTGCCGAGTCAGGCGCCGAAAGCCGAAGCCTCCGAGCCACCGGAGACAGAGCCGGAGCAGCCCGAGCCTCCCCTGTCCGGTCGTCAGCGGCTGGTGAACGGTCTGTGGCCGCCACGTCTGTCCCGTGCGCAGTTCATCGTCGCTCTCCTACTGTTCGGTCTTGGCTTCGGCCTGGCTGTTCAGGTGGCGTCCAACAGCGACGGTGACGGCGCGCTGCGCGGCGCGCGTCAGGAAGATCTCGTACGCATCCTCGATGAACTGGATGACCGTACTCAGCGTCTGGAAGAGGAGAAGCAGGGTCTCGAAGATCAGCGCACCGAGCTGGAGACCAGCTCGGACCAGGCCGAGGAGGCCCGCAAGCAGACGATCGAGAAAGAGAAACAGCTCGGCATACTCGCGGGCACGGTCGCGGCGCAGGGGCCCGGCATCACGCTGACCATCGACGACACGAAGGGGACGGTCGAGGCCGACATGCTGCTCGACGCCATCCAGGAACTGCGTGCAGCCGGATCGGAGGCGATCCAGGTCAATGGCGTACGGGTCGTCGCCAGCACCTACCTGACGGACGCGAGCGGAGGCGCAGTGAGTGTCGATGGGAACAAGATCAGCGCGCCCTATCGTTTCAAGGTCATCGGCAAGCCACAGGACCTCGAACCGGCACTCAACATCCCCGGCGGAGTGGTGCAGACTCTGGAGAAGGAGCGGGCCACTGTCACGGTGGAACGCTCCGACAAGATCATCGTTGATGCCTTGCGACCAGCGAAGCAGCCTGACTACGCTCGGTCGTCCTCCCAGTGAGGCGGGGGCGCATGCGGGCCGCTCGTCGAGGGCATGACGTTGCGGGGGGTCGACGCACCGAATGGGTGGTGCGTGGTGGAAACTGTCTGGTGGATGCCGACGTTGTGAAGATGTCCGGCTCGACAGGTGTGTGTGATCAGGGTTCGTCCTGCCCCACGGGCGGGTCTATTTCGGTCAAGGGGAATCGCCCGTGAAGTTGTTTGCGAAGTGGTTTGGCAAGGGCGCGAAAGAGGGCAGCGACAGTGCCACTGCCCGGCATCGCGCATCGCGCCATGAAGATGCCGAAGGGCAGGGGGACCGCCCGCTGTTCCGAGATCAGCTCGGTGGCCAGGGCGGTGACGTTTCGGGTGGTCAGGGCGCGCCGTCTGTTGACCCTGCCCAGTCCGGCCGCATAGGTTTCGGGGAACCGTCAACCTCAAGTGCGGGTGGAGGGTTCTCCCCCGATCCGTACGCGTCCAATGCCCAGGCAGGACAGCCGCGGCAGGAGGATCCGTCCATGTCGGCCCTGGTGTGCACGAGGTGCGGGAATCGCAACGCGGAGAACAGCCGGTTCTGCTCCAACTGCGGCGCGCCCCTGCGGGGCGGAGCGGCAGCCGAGCGCCCGTCGGAGACCACCTCGACGATCTCCATCTCGGGCATCGAAGCCTATGACGCCGAGGCCACCGGCCAGACACAGATGCCGATGCTCTCTCCCGAGGCACAGGCGGCCGTGGACGCACTGCCGCTCGGCTCGGCGCTCCTGGTGGTACGCCGCGGCCCCAACTCGGGCAGCCGCTTCCTGCTGGACAGCGACCTGACCACGGCGGGTCGGCACCCGCAGAGCGACATCTTCCTGGACGACGTGACCGTGTCGCGCCGCCATGTGGAGTTCCGTCGGCAGCCGGACGGCACGTTCACCGTGGCGGACGTCGGCAGCCTGAATGGCACGTATGTCAATCGGGAGCGGATCGACTCCGTCCCGCTGTCGAACGGCGACGAGGTGCAGATCGGCAAGTACCGGCTGGTCTTCTACGCGAGCCAGCGAGGAATCTGACCCTCCCCCAGAATCCGTCCGGGGGACCCCAGGGAAGGGCCATGCTTCGAACACCGAGCGGCGGTGCCGGGAACGGCGCCGCCGCCAGTGGGCTGATGAGTATCGGCGCGGTGCTGAACGTGCTGCGCGAGGAGTTCCCCGAAGTCACCATCTCCAAGATCCGTTTCCTGGAGTCGGAAGGGCTCATCGAGCCGCAGCGGACCCCATCGGGGTACCGGAAGTTCAGCCCGGAAGACGTCGAGCGCCTGGGCCATGTACTGAGGATGCAGCGGGACCACTATCTGCCCCTGAAGGTGATCCGCGAACATCTGGACGCCGTGGAGCGCGGTGAGGCGGTGCAGCTGCCGTCGCTGGGACGGCAGCGTGACGGCGAGCCTGGCGACGAGGCGGAGGGGCCGACCGCGGCGCGGATCGGGCGGGCCGAGCTGCTGGCCGCCGCCGGGATCGGTGAGCAGGAGCTCGACGAGTGGGAGTCGTACGGCCTCATCACGCCGCTGCCGGACGGAGGTTACGACGCCGAGGCGGTGACCGTGGCCGGCATTGTCGTGGAACTCGGGCGCTTCGGGATCGAGCCGCGGCATCTGCGTGCCGTGAAGGCCGCGGCCGACCGTGAGGCAGGACTCGTCGACCAGGTCGTAGCGCCGCTACGCCTGCACCGTAATCCGCAGACCAGGGCACACGCGGAGGCGCGCACCAAGGAGCTGGCGGGGCTCGCGGTGAAGCTGCACGCCGCGCTGGTGCAGTCCGCGCTCGGCGTCCGGCTGCCTTGAACCCGAGGCCTGTGCCGAGCCCGGATCGGCCGCCCGTTCCGTGCTCGACTACCCAAAGATGCCGAGCACGGCCTAGGGTTGCTGTGTGAACGAGCTCGACGTCGTAGGTGTCCGGGTCGAAATGCCCTCCAACCAACCGATCGTGCTCCTGCGTGAAGTGGGAGGCGACCGTTACCTCCCCATCTGGATCGGGCCGGGGGAGGCGACGGCGATCGCCTTCGCACAGCAGGGCATGGCTCCCGCGCGACCGCTGACCCACGACCTGTTCAAGGACGTGCTGGAGGCCGTCGGCCAGGAGCTCACCGAGGTACGCATCACGGACCTGCGGGACGGTGTGTTCTACGCGGAGCTGGTGTTCGCCAGCGGGGTCGAGGTCAGCGCCCGGCCGTCCGACGCCATAGCGCTGGCGCTGCGCACCGGAACGCCGATCTACGGCAGTGACGGGGTGCTGGACGACGCGGGGATCGCGATTCCGGACGAGCAAGAGGACGAGGTGGAGAAGTTCCGCGAGTTCCTCGACCAGATCTCGCCCGAGGACTTCGGCACCAACAGCCAGTGATCCGGCCTGGCCCTCACCACCAGGGCCTGGGCTTCGGCACGAATATCCCGTGACCCTCCGGGACCGCCGGAAGACAGGGCGTACGGCGGTCGCGCCGAGAGCATTCGGCTAGCCTTTCCCCGCGGTGAAGCACGGGAAACCACTCTTAGGGTGATTATCACTCGGCGTGCCGAGCGCGGTGGTCGTTGACGCACCCCCGGTGACTGCCTACCGTCGAGAAGGCAGGTCAAGGACGGAGGTCGGCGTGAGAAGCAGCGGCGACGGTACGGCTGGGGGCGCCCCCGGACGCAGTCCGGTGGAGAGCGGCCCGTACCCTCCCCCAAGCTCTCGGCTCCCCTCGGGCAGGGGGTATCCCCAGCAGGGCGGCGTGGCCGATCATGCTCCGCAGCAGCGGTCGGCGCCGGTGACGGGCGATGGCGGGGTGACGTCCGAGGAGATCGGCTACCGCGGCCCCACAGCCTGCGCGGCCGCGGGCATCACCTACCGGCAACTGGACTACTGGGCCCGGACGGGCCTCGTCGAGCCGAGTGTGCGGCCCGCCTACGGGTCGGGGACGCAGCGGCTGTACAGCTTCCGGGACGTCGTCGTCCTGAAGATCGTCAAGCGGTTTCTCGACACGGGTGTGTCGTTGCAGAACATCCGTACCGCGGTCCAGCACCTGCGGGAGCGCGGATTCCGTGACCTCGAGCGCATGACGCTGATGAGCGACGGCGCCACGGTCTACGAGTGCTCCTCGCCCGACGAAGTCCACGCGCTGCTCCAGGGTGGGCAGGGCATCTTCGGAATCGCCGTGGGAGTGGTCTGGCGGGACGTGGAGAGCGCGCTCTCGCAGCTGCACGGGGAGCGCATCGACACGGGCGAGACGCTCGTCGGGCATCATCCCGCCGACGAACTGGCCAGGCGCCGCAACCGCGCGGTCTGAGCGAGCGGTCAGAGGACGGCCGTGCACATCGCGGGCCCAGGGCCTACGCATCGAGGGGCGAAGGCTCTTGCGTACGGGGGCATTGTCCGGGGGCGTTGTCAGTGGCGTAGGGCAGCATCGGAGATGTGAGAACCGCGCCCACGATCCTGCATCTCGACATGGATGCCTTCTTCGCCTCGGCGGAGCAGGCGGCCAAGCCGAGCCTGCGCGGGAAAGCGGTCATCGTGGGTGGGCTCGGGCCGCGAGGTGTGGTCGCGACCTGCTCGTACGAGGCGCGGGTCTTCGGGGTCCATTCCGCGATGCCCATGGCGCAGGCACGACGGCTGGCGCCCAACGCCGCGTATCTGGTGCCCCGGTTCGGGTTCTATCGGGAGATCAGCGAGCAGGTGATGGGGCTGCTGCGGGAGCTGTCGCCGCTGGTGGAGCCGCTGAGCCTGGACGAGGCGTTCGTCGATCTGGAGGCCGGGGGAGCGGCCTGGGACGAGGCTTCGGCGCGGCTGGCGGGGGTGAAGCTGCGCGCGGATATCCGGGCCGTCACCGGGCTGACCGGGTCGGCGGGGCTCGCGGCCTCCAAGATGCTCGCAAAGATTGCCTCCGAGCAGGCCAAGCCGGACGGTCTGGTGGTGATAGAGCCGGGGACGGAGCGCGAACTGCTCGCTCCCATGTCGGTGCGCATATTGCCCGGGGTGGGGCCGGCCACCGGGGACCATCTGCGGCGGGCCGGGATCACGACTGTCGGGGAGATCGCCGAGGCGGGTTCGGACGAGGTCGTACGGCTCCTCGGGAAGGCCCACGGAACCGCGCTGTACGCCATGTCGCTGGCGCACGACGAGCGGGCCGTGGTGGCCGAGCGGGACACCAAGTCCGTGTCTGTCGAGGACACATACGACGTGGACATCCATGACCGGGTACGGGTGCGGATGGAGGTGCAGCGGCTCGCCGACCGGTGTGTGCGGCGGCTGCGCGGCGCGCATCTGTCGGGGCGGACCATCGTCCTCAAGGTGCGGCGGTACGACTTCTCGACGCTGACCCGTTCCGAGACGCTGCGTGGTCCGACGGACGACCCCGCGGTGGTGCGGGAGGCGGCGGCGCGGCTGCTGGAGTCCGTGGACACCACCGGAGGCGTACGGCTGCTGGGAGTCGGGGTGTCGGGGCTCGCCGACTACACACAGGAGGATCTCTTCGCGCAGGTTCAGGCGCAGGCCGAGGCACGGGCTCACGAGGGGGAGCTGGAGCATCCGTCGCAGGACGAGCCGCAGGAGTCGGCAGAGGAGCAGGAGGCGCCCGCCGTGCGGCGTTGGGCCGCGGGGCATGACGTGAGACATGCCGAGTTCGGGCACGGGTGGGTGCAGGGCAGTGGCATCGGGCGGGTCACGGTGCGGTTCGAGACGCCCGACTCGGAGCCCGGGCGGGTACGCACCTTCCGGGTCGACGATCCGGAGCTGGAGCCGGCGGAACCGCTCCCGCTGGTGCGACGAAGACCCAAGGAGGCCTCGTAAGCGCTCTGAGCCCGCAGTACGAACCGGCCTCCCAGTGGAGCGGAGCTTCAGGACTCGTCCGAGCCTGCCAAGTGGCCGAAGTCGCGGTCCGGTGGTGGAGGCGGGGGTGTCACGTCGAGGCCGTAGTGGTGGTACAGCTGGAGTTCTTGTTCCGGGGAGAGGTGGCGGCCGACGCCGAAGTCGGGGGCGTCCTTGATCAGGGCGCGGTCGAAGGGGATCCGCAGGGCGCCCTCGACCAGTTCGCTGGGCTCCAGGGGCACGAAGGCGTCCCTGCCGAACAGGCCGGTGCGTATGGCCGCCCACTCCGGCGTACCGGTCGCGTCGTCGAGATAGACCTCGTCGACGGTGCCGATCTTGTGGCCGTCGCGGTCGAAGGCCTTGCGGCCGATCAAGTTGCGCGGGTCGATGTCGGTCTGCACGGGCCCTCCAGCTGGTCGCAACCCATCCGTCAGCAGTACGCATCCATAAGCACTACGAAAGGGCACTTTGCGGCGGGCGGCCACTCGGGGGATGCCCGCTGGTACGCTGTCAACGGCCGCTGACCCCGTGCGGGAGAGTCCTCCAAGGCTTCATCGGAGGCGCCGAAGGAGCAAATCCTCCCCGGAATCTCTCAGGCCCACGTACCGCGCGGACGAGGCCACTCTGGAAAGCAGAGCGGGTGTTTGACGGCTTCCGCTCTCACCGACGGTGAAAGCCGGGACGCCGTACAGCAGGCGGCCCGGTGAAGCTCTCAGGTTGAGATGACAGAGGGGGAGGCCGTCCGGGCACCGCTCCGTGGTGCCCTCGAAGGTCGTGTCAGACCAGGAGGCCTCCGTAAATGACCGCCCATCGCATTCCGCTTTCCGAGCTCGAACGGGGAATCCCCTTCGAGCAGCGCCACATCGGGCCCGACACCGAGGCCCGGGCCAAGATGCTCGCGCAGGTGGGGTATGGCTCGCTCGATGAGCTGACGGCCGCCGCGGTGCCGGATGTGATCAAGGACGCCGAGGCGCTCGCGCTGCCGGCCGCGCGCTCCGAGGCCGAGGTCCTCGCCGAGCTGCGCTCCCTCGCGGACCGTAACGAAGTCCTCGACTCGATGATCGGGCTCGGTTACTACGGCACGTTCACGCCGCCGGTGATCCTGCGCAACGTCATGGAGAACCCGGCCTGGTACACCGCGTACACCCCGTACCAGCCGGAGATCTCGCAGGGCCGTCTGGAGGCGCTGCTGAACTTCCAGACCATGGTCGCCGACCTCACGGGTCTGCCGACGTCGGGTGCCTCGCTGCTCGACGAAGGCACCGCCGCCGCCGAGGCCATGGCGCTGTCGCGGCGCGTGGGCAAGGTCAAGAACGGTGTCTTCCTCGTCGACGCCGACGCGCTGCCGCAGACCATCGCCGTCATCGAGACGCGTGCCGAGCCGATCGGTGTCGAGGTCGTCGTCGCGGATCTCGGCGAGGGCATTCCGGCCGAGGTCGCCGAGCGCGGTGTGACCGGCGTGCTCATCCAGTACCCGGGCGCCTCCGGTGCCGTACGGGACATCAAGCCCGTCATCGAGCAGGCGCACGAGCTGGGCGCGATCGTCACCGTCGCCGCCGATCTGCTGGCGTTGACGCTGCTTGCCTCGCCGGGCGAGCTCGGCGCCGACATCGCGGTCGGCACGACGCAGCGCTTCGGCGTACCGATGGGCTTCGGCGGGCCGCACGCCGGGTACATGGCGGTGCGCGAGAAGTTCGCCCGCAACCTGCCGGGCCGTCTCGTCGGTGTCTCGCTGGACGTGGACGGCAACCAGGCGTACCGGCTCGCCTTGCAGACGCGGGAGCAGCACATCCGCCGGCAGAAGGCGACCAGCAACATCTGTACGGCTCAGGTGCTGCTCGCCGTGATGGCCGGGATGTACGCCGTCTACCACGGCCCGCAGGGCCTCAGGTCGATCGCGCAGCGCACCCACCGGTACGCCACGATCCTCGCCACCGGTCTGAAGGCGGGCGGCGTGGAGGTCGTAAACGAGGCGTACTTCGACACGCTCACTGTCCGGGTGCCGGGCAGGGCCGCCGAGGTCGTCGCGGCCGCGCGCGAGGGTGGGGTCAACCTGCGTCTCGTCGACGCCGACCAGCTGTCCATCGCCTGCGACGAGACGACCACGCGGACCCAACTGGGCGCCGTCTGGACCGCGTTCGGCGTCGAGGGTGACATCGAGGCGCTGGACGCCTCCGCCGAGGACACGTTGCCCACCGCGCTGCTGCGCACCGACGACTACCTCACGCACCCGGTGTTCCACCAGCACCGCTCCGAGACCGCGATGCTGCGCTATCTGCGCCGCCTCGCCGACCGTGACTACGCGCTCGACCGCGGCATGATCCCGCTCGGCTCCTGCACCATGAAGCTCAACGGCACCACCGAGATGGAGCCGGTCACCTGGCCGGAGTTCGGGCAGCTGCACCCCTTCGCGCCCGCCGAACAGGCACAGGGCTACCTCACGCTCATCCGTGAGCTGGAGGAGCAGCTCGCCGAGGTCACCGGTTACGACAAGGTGTCGCTCCAGCCCAACGCCGGTTCGCAGGGTGAGCTGGCCGGCCTGCTCGCCGTACGGGGCTACCACCGCGCGAACGGCGACGAGCAGCGCACCGTCTGCCTCATCCCGTCCTCCGCGCACGGCACGAACGCGGCGAGTGCCGTCATGGCCGGCATGAAGGTCGTGGTCGTTGCCACCGCCGATGACGGCGAGGTCGACGTCGAGGACCTGCGCGCCAAGATCGAGCAGCACCGCGACGAGCTGGCGGTGCTGATGATCACGTATCCCTCGACGCACGGCGTCTTCGAGGAGCACGTCGCCGACATCTGCGCGCAGGTGCATGACGCGGGCGGTCAGGTGTACGTGGACGGCGCCAACCTGAACGCGCTGGTGGGCCTCGCCAAGCCGGGTCGCTTCGGCGGTGACGTCTCGCACCTCAACCTGCACAAGACGTTCTGCATCCCGCACGGCGGCGGCGGTCCGGGCGTCGGCCCGGTCGGTGTACGCGCGCATCTGGCGCCGTATCTGCCGAACCACCCCCTGCAGCCCGCCGCGGGCCCGGAGACCGGTGTCGGTCCGATCTCGGCCGCCCCCTGGGGCTCGGCCGGGATCCTGCCGATCTCCTGGGCGTACGTACGCCTCATGGGCGGCGAGGGACTCAAGCAGGCCACGCAGGTCGCCGTGCTGAGCGCGAACTACGTGGCCAAGCGGCTTGAACCGCACTACCCCGTGCTCTACGCCGGTCCCGGCGGGCTCGTGGCGCACGAGTGCATCATCGATCTGCGGCCGCTGACCAAGGCGACCGGCGTGAGCGTCGACGACATCGCCAAGCGACTGATCGACTTTGGGTTCCACGCGCCGACGATGTCCTTCCCGGTGGCCGGAACGCTGATGATCGAGCCGACCGAGAGCGAGGATCTGGCCGAACTCGACCGGTTCTGCGAGGCGATGATCGCCATTCGTGCGGAGATCGAGCGGGTCGGCTCGGGGGAGTGGCCGACGGACGACAACCCGCTGCGGAACGCCCCGCACACGGCGGCCGTGCTCGGCGGCGCGTGGGAGCACGCGTACAGCCGTGAGGAGGCCGTCTTCCCGGCTGGGGTGTCGGCCGCGGACAAGTACTGGCCGCCGGTCCGGCGGATCGACCAGGCGTACGGCGACCGGAACCTGGTCTGCTCCTGCCCGCCGCTGGACGCTTACGAGGAGTAGGCGAGTGGACGTGTGATCGCGTGCGGACACGCGTCGGGGCCGGTTCCGGGATGTCCCGGGCCGGCCCCTCGTATGTCCGAGCTTTCAGGGCTATATGTCTGAGCAGTGTGTCTGGCGTTGCCCGCAGTGCGCCCGCGCGGCTCAGGCGGCGGTCATCACCTGTGCGCCGGCCAGCGGTCGGTGCGGGGCGATGATCCGGCCGTCCGGCAGAAGCTCACCGGTGTCCTCGAAGAGGAGAACGCCGTTGCACAGCAGGCTCCATCCCTGCTCCGGGTGGTGCGCCACGAGGAGCGCTGCTTCCCGGTCGGCGGAGTCGGCTGTCGGACACGGTGGCTGGTGCTGGCACATTGGTGGGATCTTTCGCTGGGTGGTGAGGTCGGTGATCGGCTTGTTGTCTGTGCTGCGGCTCGATGTGGTGTTCATGGCCGCCCCCCGTTTGTCAGTCGGTACGGAACCCAGTGTTGCCCCACGGGCGTCAATCCGCAGGGATTTTGCGTCAGCGCTCCTCACAGGTTGATGACGCACCACTCGTGCGGATGGTTCATTCGAACTGGGCTGTCTTTTCGGGTGGTTCGCAATGGTCGGATAGGTCTAGTCAGAATGGGCCGGGTCTGCGCTGCGTCGCCAGTACATCACTGCGCGCAGCAGCGTGCCCCGCGGCCGGAGTGGGGCCGCGGGGCACGGAAGCCGGGGTGTGCTCAGGCGGGTGAGCCGAGCAGCGGGGGAGTGGCGGCGGGGGTGAGGCGGTTGGTCAG
>NZ_JAAKZX010000222.1 GCF_011045025.1 Streptomyces ureilyticus | reverse complement strand
CCCAGACCCCCGTATCGGCCTGAACGGCCTCGTCCTCAAACGCCGGACGGGCTGAAAAATCAGCCCCTTGGGGCGCCTCTGGGGGCACCCCCAGCGGTAGCTGGGGAGTTTGAGGAGCGGGCGGGGGCGGAGCCCCCCGAGGAAGTGACGGGAATGGGTAGGGGCGGCGGGGGCGGAACAACCCGACCCCCACCCGGCGGTCAGCCCGTCGCGTCCACCAGCGCCAACTCGTGCAAGCGGTCCGGCGGACCCGGGCGGGCGTAGTACCAGCCCTGGGCCGTGTCGCAGCCCAGGATCTTCAGTTGCTCTGCCTGGGCGCCCGTTTCCACGCCCTCTACCGTGACCGTGAGGTCGAGGCTGTGGGCCAGGGAGACGATTCCGTCGACGATCTTCAGGTCTACCGGGTCCGCCGGGAACTGCTGCATGCTCCGGGTGAAGGAGCGGTCCAGTTTGAGGATGCTGACCGGGAGGCGGCGGAGGTTGGCCAGGTTGGAGTAGCCGGTGCCGAAGTCGTCGAGGGCGATCTCCACGCCCATCTCGGCCAGGCGGCGCAGCGGCTTGAGGAGGTCGTCGTCGGCGCCGATCAGGGCGGACTCGGTGACTTCCAGGCAGAGGGAGTTCGGTTCGAGCCCTGCGCGCTCCAGGATGTCGACCGTGTCGGCGACCAGGCCCGGGTGGGTCAGCTGGCACGGCGAGAGGTTCACGTTGATACGGAACGGGCCCGCCTGTTCGCCGTGACGTTCCTGCCAGTCGCGGGCCTGGCGGACCGACTGCTCCAGCACCCAGCGGCCGAGCGGGACGATGAGGCCGGTGTGCTCGGCGAGCGGGATGAACCGGTCGGGGCCCAGCACACCGTGCTGCGGGTGCAGCCAGCGGACGAGGGCCTCGGCGCCTCGTACGCTGTCGTCGCCGAGGTGCACGAGCGGCTGGTACTCGATGAAGAACTCGCCCCGGTCCAGGGCCGCGGGCAGTGCCGTGGTGAGTCCGTGGCGGGTGATGGCGCGGGCGTCGGCCTCGGGGTCGGCGAGCTCGTAGCGGTTGCCGCCCGCCGACTTGGCGCGGTACATCGTGATGTCGGCGCTGCGCAGCACCTCCGCGGGGCCGCGTTCGCCGGCCGGGCCCTCGACGATGCCGATACTGCCGCGGACGGTCAGTTCCCGGCCGTCGATACGGACCGGGGTGACGAGGGCGTTCATGATGCGGTCGGCGAGCGCGTCGACCTCGGTCTGGGTGTCGGGCCCGGTGGTCAGCGCCACGAACTCGTCGCCGCCGAGCCGGGCGACCATCTCGCCGGGCGCGGTCGCACAGGACTGCAGCCGGTCGGCGACCTCGACGAGCAGCCGGTCACCTGCGGCGTGCCCGAGGCTGTCGTTGATGGTCTTGAAGCCGTCGATGTCGAGATAGCAGAGTCCGAAGCGCATGCCCTCGCCCGCGGAGAGTGCCTTCTCGAGCCGCTCGAAGAACAGGGTGCGGTTGGGCAATCCGGTGAGGGCGTCATGGGTCGCCTCGTACCGGAGACGCAGGTTGAGCAGCCGGCGTTCGGTGGTGTCCTCCATGAGGGCGAGCTGGTACTGGGGCTCCCCGTCGGCGTCACGCAGCAGGGAGACCGTCAGATTGGTCCACAGAACCGTTCCGTCAGGCCGGTAGAAGGCCTTCTCCACGTGGTAGTGCTCACGCTCGCCGAGCACCAACTCCTCGTACAGACGCCAGACTTGAGGAGCGTCGTCGGGGTGCGTCCAGTCGACCACGTTTCGGCCGCGCATCCCCTCCTCTGTACCGCCGAACATCCGCAGCAGGGCCTTGTTCACTTGCAGGATGTTGCCGTCGAGGTCCGCGATGCCGATACCGATGGCCGCGCCCTCGAACACCGCGCGGAGCCGCGCCTCGGTCGCGTGCAGCGCCTGAGCGACCACCCCCTGAGCCTGGAGGGCCGCTCGCGCGATGGCTTCCTGTTCGGCCAGCGTCCGCTCCCGCAGTGCCGCGGCGAACCCGGCGGCCATGGCATGCTGCAACCGCGCCGAGCGGCTGCGCAGGTCCTCCCGGGGTCCGTCCCCGCCGCAGTAGAGCACCAGGTAGGCGTCCACGCAGTCGAGTGCGCGGCTGAGCGCCTCCGGTTCGGTGCAGTGGGCGTCGATCAGCGCGGCGCCGACCGCCCGGCCCTCGGCCCCGTCGAACGTCCTGGCCCGCAGCGCCTCGCTCAACCGCCGGGCGAGCGGCAGCAGTTCCCGCTCGAGCTCGGGGCGGGTCAGCGATGTCGCCGTGTGCGGGAAGACCGCCCGGCTCCAGATCGTGGCGAATCTGCGGAGTCTGTCCTCCGGCCCGTCCGGCTCCGCGGTCACGCCGTGCGCCCCACGCCGGCGAACCCGGAATAGGAATACGGATCCTCGTCCTCGAGTGCCGTGTCGGGCCGCCATTCCGGCATCGGCACCAGTCCGGGTTCCACCATGTCGTACCCCTCGAAGAACCGCGCGATGTTGTCGCGCGAGCGCATGATCAGCGGATTGCGAATGTTCTTGTAGACGTCGACGGTCCCTTCGGCCCGCTCTGGGGGAAGTGGGATGCCCTCGAAGGAGGCGTGCGTGACGACGAGCAGGCTGCCCGGCGCGAGCGCGTCGCGCAGCTGTGCCACCGCCTCGTACGGGTCGTCCTCGTCCTCCACGAAGTGAAGTATGGCAACGAGGAGGAGCGCTACTGGCCGATTCTGGTCGATCAGACGCTCAAACTGAGAACTCGCCAGGATCTCCTGGGGCTTGCGCAGATCGGCGGCGACCACGTCCGCGTCCTCGTTGCCCGCCAGGACGGCCTCGCTGTGGGCGACGGCGACCGGGTCGTTGTCGACGTACAGAACGCGCGCTCCGGGGCTGGCGCTCTGGGCCACCTCGTGGACGTTGCCGTAGGTGGGGATGCCGGAGCCGATGTCGAGGAACTGGGTGATGCCCTCGTCCACCGCGAAACGGACGGCCCGGCGCAGGAAGGCCCGGTTCGCCTGCATGATCTTCGGAAGTCCCGGCATGAACTCCATCGCCTTGCGGGCGGCTTGCCGGTCGACATCGAAGTTGTGCGATCCGCCCAGGTAGTAGTCGTAGATGCGGCTCACGCTGGGCACCGAGATGTCGATGCCACGTGGGGCCCAGGCGGGACGCTCCATCTATCTCTCCAAGGCGTAGGCGATCCGGTGTTCGAGCTGAGGCTACTGATCGCCCGCCAACAGGGCGAGCGGAAACGGAAATTGACCATCCGTTCCCGGTCACTGCCTGGGGCACATGCGCATGTGATGTCGCACGCAATCGCGCCGAAGCCCTGAGAGCGGTGAAAAACGGCCAACCCCCTCCGTGCGGTGCGGAGGGGGTGGACCGGGGGTTGAGCGGTTGCTCAGTTCCTCGCGGCGTGTCAGTTGTCAGCTTCCTGGCGATCACTCCCTTCCGTGGGTCGCGTGCTGCGTGGTCTGTCGTGCCGGGTTGCTTTCTACTTCTTGATCGCCTTGCCGTCGGGGGCCATGGCGTACCAAGTGCCGCCCACACCCTGGCCGTTGGTGTCGCCGGGCTTCTTGTCGCCCGCGAAGGTGTACATGGGCCAGCAGTCGATGCTCTGCTGCTTGAGTCCGTCTGCACGCGGGTTGATGACGTAGCCCCGCCGGCCGTCCACCTCGGTGTCGATGCCCTTGGTGTCGGCGGCGTCGACGGGCTCGACGACCGGCCACTTCTCCAGGCACTCACCGACGCAGTTCGACTTCATCGGCCACTGGACGTCCTTCTCGAAGCGGTAGACCGTCATACCGTTCTTGTCGACGACGACCTCACCCAGCTTGGGGTCCTGTCGGGTCGAGAGACCGGGCAGGTCACCGGCCTCGGCCCCAGCCCCGGCTTCGTCACCGGCTCCGGCCTCCGCCGCGTCCGCGGCCGCCTTCTTGCCGTTGGGGGCCGACGCGTACCAAGTGCCTTGCACACCCTGGCCCTTGGTGTCACCGGCCTTGGTGTCCTTCGCGTACCGGTAGAGCGGCCAGCCGTCGAGGGTCAGCTGCTTCGTACCGTCGGCACGGGTGACCTCACCGAGCAGCGTCTTGTCCATGCCCGCCGCGGCGGTCGCGTCCGAGGCCGGGACCGGCGGCCAGGCCGTGGCACAGTCGCCTTCACAGTTCGTCTTCGGCGGTGAGGCGGTGTCCTTGTCGAAACGGTAGAGCGTCATACCGGAGCTGTCCGTGACCACTTCGCCGAGGGCCTTGTTCTTCTTCACGGCAAGCTGGCCGGCGGTCTGCGCCTGCGCACCGGCACCGGCCTGCCCAGCACCGGGGGTGGGCGTGCTCGTACCGGCCCCGTAGTCATTGCCAACCCCGTTGGCGGCAGGCGCCGCCCCCACGTTCTGGCTTCCCGAGGGGGTGTCCGAGCCGCACGCAGTCGTCAGCGCCAGGGCCGCAGCGACCGCTACGAGGGAGGCGCTCCGCCAGGAGGTCTTCATGTTGGGTAACTCCCCGCTAATCACTCAGCTGTTGCGGCGCACCACTGCGCCGCGTATGGCCCTAGGTACGGGTGAGGACGGGGAGAGCGTTCAACCGGCTTACAAGATTCTTTCGGTGACGCCTGTGCACCTTGCGCCGTATGTGACGCGCCGGTAGCTCGCCACTCTCGGAATGGCTTGTTCTCGCCGCTCCCTCACCCCCGTGACGGCGGCCGCTGCCCCGTTCGGGCCACTGCGATCGCGCCCCCGCACGGACCTTTTTAGCGTTTCGACCATCGAGGTGCATATACGGCGCAAGCGGAGAAGGTCCGCGGCTGCTCCTCGGGACTCGGAGGATTCACCATGCGCGCAATACACATCGCTTCGGCCGCACTGCTGGGCGCCGGCGCTGCCCTGGCCCTTGCCGCACCCGCGGCCGTCGCCGGGGATGCCGGCGAACGCGGTACCGCCTCTTTCGGTTCCGATGTCTCACCCACGACTGTCGCCGCGGGCGACGACGTCACGCTGTCGGTCTGGGGCTGCGAAACCGAGGCCAAGGTGTTCTCGGCTGTCTTCAATCCCGTGGTGATCCCCAAAGGCCAGCACTCGGCCACGGTCACGGTGGGCTGGGGCGCCGAGCCCGGCAAGCAAAAGGTGACCTTCCAGTGCGGGGCGGAGTCCAGTAACAAGGACCTCACCATCGAGGCAGGGCAGCCGGACCACGACCAGTCGCCCACGTACACCCACAATGGGCAGCAGGTCCAGAACCAGAGGCCCACGTACACCCAATATGGCGTCCAGGCCGGCGCCGGTGGCACCTTCGCCGGCTTCGACGTGGGCGACATCGGCCTCGGCCTCGCCCTCGTCGCGGGGTCGGTCGGCGCTGCGTACCACTGGTCACATCGCCGCACCGCCGAAGATCACAACTGACCCGGACACACCTTCCAGCGCTTCGCCCCGGACCGTACGTACGGTCCGGGGCGAAGCGCTGGAAGGTGTGAGGTGTGTACTCCGTCAGGCGTTGCTCTCGGAGCGGCGGCGCATCCAGAACACCGCGCCGCCCACGACTGCGAGGCCCATCAGGCCGCCGCCGATCGCCATGTCGGTCGGCGTGGCACCGCTGGAGCTGCTGCCGCCGATACCGCCGGCGGCGGGACCCATGACGGTGAAGGCGTTGTCCTTGGTGAGCGTCTTTCCGTCGCAGTCGACAGTGATGTGGTGACCACCGGGCCTGGCGTTCCGGTGGATGGTCGCAACCCCCTTGGACGTGTCGCTGCTGTGGTGGAGCGGCCTGAGTTCCGTCCTCGGGAACGCGTCCGACGTCATGTGGCCGCCCTTGGGGCAATCGTCGACTGTGACCGTCAATTGCCCACCCGGGGCGACGGTGCTGGGGTGGGCAACGATGTTGCTTGGGTGGTCAAAGCCATCCCGGGCCGCGGCCGAGGGGGCGGCGAGCCCGAGGGCGGCGAGGGCTGTCGCAGAGACCGCCAGGGCACGAGTGGTACGCATGTGATCCTCCGCGGAAGGCGCCCCCGGAACCGTCTCCGGGTCGAATCGGCGAGAAAAGCGCCTCCCAGACGAACCCTCAGATGCCGTGTGCGGGTGCGCATTTCGAGAATGGTCCGTCCTGGTGAGGGGAAACGCCACGGACAGGGCTCACATTCGGATATTGCCGCAGGTCACGGACCGTCAGAAATTTCTGAACGGCGGAGACCCGTATGGGGCACGGGCTGCCGAACGGCCACCCGTTCGCGCGTCTCCCGTCGCCTGCCGGGAACCTTGGACTTAGCGTTCTCGTACGCGCGAGTGACACGGCGACGGCCGCGTCGAGAGGGGTTTGCGAATGTCTGCGTCCAAGCTGGCCGAAGAGGAGGAGCGGCAGAGGAAGCGCGCTCCCTGGGGCGTGCTGGCACTTGTTCTGCTGACCGGTCTCGCGCTCATTCGAAATGGTTCGGGAGAATTCGACGTGGGTCCTCCGCAGCCCGCGACGGCAGCGGCCGCGAAGAGCCGGCCCCCCTCGATCTCCCGCTCTACCGGACCGGCTCCCCTGCCGTTCTCCGTGGCCGACCGCATCAGCATCCCCGCGATCCAGGTCGACGCCCCCGTCATGCCGGTGGGTCTTGACGTGGCGGGCTGGGTGGACGCGCCCCCGCCCGAGGACCCGAATCTCGCGGGCTGGTTCACCGGCGCGGTCTCGCCCGGCGAAAAGGGCACGGCCGTCATGGTCGGTCATGTGGACAACAAGCAGGGCCCCGCCGTCTTTTACGGTCTCGGGTCCCTCAATCAGGGACATCGCGTGGAAGTCACGCGCAAGGACGGGAAGCTCGCCGTGTTCGAGATCTACGGAGTCGAAGTCTTCGACAAGAACAACTTCCCCGGCGACCGGGTCTACGGCGACACCGGAGTTCCCGAATTGCGCGTCATCACCTGCGGAGGCGGTTTCTCCGAGCAGAACGGCTACGACGGGAACGTCGTCGCGTTCGCCCGCCTGGTCGAAGTTCGCTGAGCGTTCCCCGACAGAGCGGGCAAAATCCCCGTGGAATTCCGCCGGCCCGCCCGTTGAATCCGCGGATTCTCATCCGAATCCGCGGATTCAACAGGTTCTCGGGTCCGCGGCTGCGCGGACCTCATCGGGTCACGTGAACTGCCGCCAGGGCACGGTGAGGTGATAGCCCGAGTCCAGCAGTCGCGGCAGATAGTCGCGCAAGGCCCGGACGCTCTGTGAACGGTCGCCGCCCGCGTCGTGCGCGAGGACCACGACACCCGGGGCCGCGCCCCTCATGACCCGGCGCTCAATGGTGCGGGCACCGGGTTCCTGCCAGTCGAGGGTGTCGAGGGTCCAGGCGAGCGGTTCCATGCCGAGTTCGGCACCGAACTCGAAGACGGCCCGGTTCCAGGCCCCGTACGGTGCGCGGAACCAGCCGGGCCGTTCCCCGTAAGTCTTCTCGATGATCTCGCTGGTGCGTTCCATCTCGGAGCGGATCGCGGAGCGGCGCAGCCTGGTCAGCAGCGGGTGGGACCACGTGTGGTTGCCGACGATGTGTCCCTCGTCGGCCATCTCCCGGACCATGTCCCTGTTCTCGGCGCTTTCGGCGACCATCGCGCCGCACACGAAGAACATCGCACGGACGTCGTGGGTCTTGAGGGTGCGCAGGACGTCGGGGGTGTAACGGGGGTCGGGGCCGTCGTCGAAGGTCAGCACCATGGTGGGGCCGCGTCCCGCGATACGCAGGAACGGTTCGTGCCGTACGAGGGTCCGCGCCGCCGTGCCGCGTACGGGGCCGTGTCCGGCGATGGGCCGGAGCCGGTAGGCGGAGGGCCGCAGGGCTCCGGTCTGCGGGGCGCCCGCGGCGGGGTTCGGGGAGGGTCCGCCCGGTGGCGGGGCCGGATCTGCGGCGAGGAGGCGAGCCGTACCGGCCGCTCCCGCCGCCCCCAGTACGGCGGCGCTGCCGACGAGCAACGCCTTGCGCCGGGAGAGCATTTGATCCTTTTTCATGACTAATCAGTCACCCGGCCGACGTCCTGAACCGCACACAGACACCGGTACGGCCGCACAAAAGCACCCGTTGGGACCCTCTTGGCTACGGCACACGAGCGCAAACGGGCAACGCTTCTCACGCACCGTCAGCGCTTGCACTCGGCAGGTTCCCCGACCGTGGCCGGACCGGCGCACTCCGATAACCTCGGCGCCGTGACGGAACAGCACTCAACAGGGCACTCACAAGGGTTCGAGCGGGGCACGGACGGGCCGAAGGTCATCGTGGCCGGCGTGGACGGTTCCGACTCCTCGTTGCGCGCCGTGGCCTACGCCGCGGGTCTGGCCCGGCGGCAGCGGGCGCTGCTCGCCGTGGTGTACGTCCAGCCGGTGCTGGCGGCGGGCATCGCCGCCGGGGCCCCGGTCGCCGACACGACCGACGAGATCGCCCAGGGACTCGTCCGGGACATGCGCGAGGCGGCCGAGCAGGTCAAGGACATATTCGACATCCGCTGGGAGTTCCACACCTTCCGCGGCGACGCGTACAGCGGGCTGGTGACCGCGGCGGATCAACTCAAGGCGGACGCCGTCGTGGTGGGGGCGTCCGAGCAGTCGGGGCACCGCTTCATCGGCTCGGTGGCCGTCCGCCTCGTGAAGGCCGGCAGATGGCCCGTGACGGTCGTGCCGTAACCGACGCGTAGCCCCTTCCGTCACCGCTACTTCCCCATGACGAGCCCGTCCTCGGCCGCGCCCCGGCTGAGCACGACCTGACGGATCCGGTCGCGTACGACGCTCTGGTCCTGCCTCTCGTTCAGGTTCACGACGCGATGAGAGCCGGTGTCGAACCACTGCGGTACGAACTCGGCCTTCTCGACCTTCCACCGGCCGCCGGGTTCGGCGGGCGGTGCGAAGGTGAAGCGGCCGATGGTGCTCTCGTTGCCGCGCGGGTCGTGGACGCCGCTGTGGTTGACCATCGATCCGGCGATCTGGTCGCCCATGCCGTAGACGACCCAGGTGCCGTTGACCTTCTCGTAGGCCTGCGGGACATGGGCGTGGGTGCCGAGGATCAGGTCGATGGCGGGGCGCCCGTCCGTGCGGGCCGCGGTGAGCTCTTGGCTGAGCCGCAACTGCTGTGCGTCGGGGGCGTCCTGCCATTCGCTGCCCCAGTGCAGGGAGAGGACCACGACGTCGGCGCCCGCCTTACGGGCGGCCCGGGCGTCCGCGAGGATCCGGTCACGGTCGATCAGGTTCACCGACCAGGGCCCGTCTTCAGGCAACGGGATGCCGTTCGTGCCGTACGTGTACGAGAGGTGGGCGACCTTCGCGGGGCCCGCCCGCAGGAGCGTGGGCGTTTTCGCCTCGGTGGCGGTGCGGGCGGAGCCGGCGTGCCGTACGCCCGCCCGGTCGAGTGCGTCGAGCGTGCGTTGGATGCCCGCGGCGCCGGCGTCGAGGGTGTGGTTCGAGGCGGTGGAGCAGGCGTCGTAGCCGGTGGCGGCGAGGCCCGCGGCCACCTCGGGCGGCGACCTGAAGAGGGGGTAGCCGGAGTAGTCGCCGTCCGCGCCGTACACCGTCTCCATGTGGCAGATCGCCAGGTCGGCCCGGCCCACGACGGGTTCGACGCCCGCGAGCATGGGCCGGAAGTCGTAGCCTCTGCCGCCCGCGTCCGCGTTCGCCTGGCGGATGACCGAGCTGTGCGGCAGGACGTCGCCGGAGGCGACGAGCGTGAAACGGGCGTCTCGGCCCTGCGGCGCGGGATCCCCGGTCCGCGCGGGCGGCTCCGGCTTCTGCTCCCGCTCCTGCTCCTGACATCCGAGAGCTGCCGTGAGGAGCAGGACCGTCAGGGCCAGTGTCGTGCGTCGCCTGCGTGTGGTCTTCAAGTCGACTCCCAGGTGGTCGTATTTGAGTATTAATAGCTACGAATCCACACAGAAGTGACACAGTGATCAAGAAGCCATTCCGGCCAGGTCGCTGAAACGGCCCCCGCGAGCGAGCCGTTCCGGCCAGCCGCATGGCTGGGGAGTCGGCCACCGGCCACTCCCGATCGACCGTTCATCGCACCGTTCGTCGACAGCTTCGACCGTCCGCCGACGATCCGCGTCCATGGCCTGTCCCGGCGGAGCGACCTGCGCTGACATACGGCCATGACGGCCGCCACGACCATCACGAGCAGGACGACCGCCGAGCACGAGCTGGCCGAGTTGCAGCGGGAGCACGGCGCACCGCTCTTCGCCCTGTTGCTGAGGCTCTCGGACGGAGACCGGCAGCGCGCCGAGGATCTGGTGCAGGAAACACTCGTACGCGCCTGGCAGCACCCCGAGGCGCTGCGGGCCGACAACTTCGAATCCGTACGGCCCTGGCTGCTGACCGTCGGGCGGCGGCTCGCCATCGACGCGCGCCGGGCCCGTCAGGCGCGGCCCGCCGAGGTCGGGGACGCCGTACTGGAGAGCGCGCGGGTCTGCGCCGATCACGCGGAAAGGTCAGCGGCCACGCTCGATGTGCGGGAGGCTGTGAAGACACTCACTCCCGAGCACCGGGAAGTTCTGGTGCAGGTGTATTTCCGCGGTGCGAGTGTTGCGGAAGCCGCCGCGGAGCTCGGCATCCCGCCCGGTACCGTGAAGTCGCGCGCGTACTACGCGCTGCGCGCCCTGCGCCGGGTACTTCCGGGATACGCGCCCGACCTGCGGTGAAACCAACGGTCGAGTCAAACCTCCGTAAAGCGCCTTGCCGAGACCCTCTGTTGAGTAATCGGCTGTCCTCATCCGTGTTCCGGAATGGGGCCCGGGGTCGGGCGACGCGCACGTACCGGAGGAAGGCAGGAAAGGATGCTGCACAGAGGCCACGAGAGCACGGACGGCACCGGCGGCGGGGAACTCGTCGTTCCCATGGCGTGGTTGTACGCCGAGTACATCGCCGACGAGCTGTTGCGTACCGGGGACCTGATGCCGCCGACATCATTCGAGTTCCGCGCCGGGCGCGACGCGCTGGCGCTGACCATCTTCCTGTCGGACACGAGCGGTGAGCTCTCCGGCATCCGTGTCGTCTCGCAGATGGAGACCTGGCTTTCGCTGACGGCGTACGACCAGCCGTGGCAGGACTGGGTGTGCGAGCGGCTTGCGGCGCAGGCGGCCGAGGCGGTCGAATCGGGCGGCCCGGCGCCGGACCTGGAGCTGGCGACGGCGGCCTGGCGCTGGCTGGAGGAGACCGAGCTCCTCGCGCCCGACCTGGACGCGGTGCCGGGCGGAGGCCCGGTGATCGGCGAGGACGACGGCCCGAAGGTGTGGACGCCGGCCTGGCGCCTTGGCCTGCCGCTGGGGCACCTCGCGATCCACCTTTTCTGATCCGTGATCTTTCCGTACTCCGAACTTTTCTGATCCGCGACTTTTTTTGGTTCCGGACCAATCCGCGGGCGCTACGGCTCCGAATCTCCTGGTTGGTTTCCTGCGGGGCTTGAGTGATTCGGCGTTCTCCTGCGTACCGATGGGCAAGCAGCTACTTAGCTCTCACCATCGCCACGAGGATGAGGTATGAGGTCCCTGGAACGCCATCGCGACGTCGGCGCCTATGCGCTCGGCGTGCTGGACGCTGCGGACGCATTCCGCTTCGAGGACCACCTCATGGAGTGCCCTCAGTGCGCGATGCAGATACGCGAACTCGCCCCCACGACACGGTCCCTGCGGGCATACGCCGAGGCGACTCCGCGCACCGTGAATCCCATGACCAGGCCCGGCCCGGCGCTTCTCGACCGGTTGCTCGAGGATGTGGTCAAGAAGCGCCAGAAAGGGCGTACACGCTGGCTGTTCGCCGTCGCCGCCGCGGTGGTGATCGCGGTGGGCGGGCCCGCGGTGGCGGTACTCTCCGGCGGATCCGACGCGGACGGACAGCGGGTCGCCGCGACCGACCCCGGTACGGGTGTGTGGGCCGAGGTCACCAGCCGTGACCGTGCCTGGGGCAGCGACGTGGACTTCATGGTCAAGGGCATCTCCAAGCCCCAGCCCTGCCAGTTCGTCGCCATCGGCAGCGACGGCTCGGAGGAGACCTTGATGAACTGGCAGGCGGGCGGCGGCGGGAAACCCACCCCCATGCAGGCCTCAGCATCCATGCACACCGACGAGATCGTCGAGTACGAGGTGCGCACGGGCGACGAGACGCTCGTGAAACTCAAGGCCCCCTGATCTCCCTGATCTCCGGGGCTACTTCAGGAACTTGGACAACCTGCGGTCCGCAAGCGGCTTGCCGCCCGTCTGGCAGGTCGGGCAGTACTGCAGGGACGAGTCGCTGAAGGAGACCTCGCGGATCGTCTCGCCGCACACCGGGCACGGCTCCCCGGTGCGGCCGTGCACCCGCAGACCGCTCTTCTTCTCCGCCTTCAGCCGTCCGGCGGCCACCCCGCGCGAACGCTCGACCGCCTCGGTGAGGGTGATGCGCAGCGCCTCGTACAGGCGGTGGGTCTCCTCGGCGGTCAGGGAGGCGGCCAGCTTGAAGGGGGACATCCGGGCCGCGTGCAGGATCTCGTCGCTGTAGGCGTTGCCGATGCCCGCGATCAGGCTCTGGTCGCGCAGTGCGCCCTTCAACTGGCGGCGCTCCCCCTCGAGCAGCTTGGCGAAGCGTCTCTCGTCGAAGTCGCCGGCCAGTGGATCCGGGCCGAGCCGGGCGACTCCCGGGACCTCACCGGCATCCCGTACGACGTACACGGCCAGCCGCTTCTGAGTGCCGGCCTCGGTCAGGTCGAAGCCCTCGCCGGTCTCCAGGGCGACCCGCATCGCCAGCGGGCCCTTGCCCGGGCGGGGCGGGCCGTCGGGCAGGCGGTCCTTCCACTGGAGCCAGCCCGCTCGGGCCAGATGCGTCACGAAGTGCGGGCCGCCGTCCGTCGACAGGTCCAGGAACTTGCCGTGCCGGTGCACGGCCGTGACCTCGCGGCCCTCGAGAGCGGCGAGCGGCGGATCGTACGTCTTCAGGACGCTGATCGCGACAGGCAGGACCCGCACGATCTCGCGGCCGACGAGGTGCTCGGTCAGGAAGTCCTTGAGCGCCTCGACCTCGGGAAGTTCCGGCATACGTCCAGAGTGCCACCCGGTGCTGACAATGCCATGCGCGGCGGTTGTCAGTTTCGTTCCGGCACGATGAACTCGCACCACACGCACTTGCCGCCGCCGCGTGCGTCCACGCCCCACACATCGGCGAGCCGGTCCACCAGCAGCAGTCCGCGCCCGGAGACCCCGGACTCCCCCGCCTCGCGGCGGCGCGGCAGGGCGCTGGAGGCGTCCTCGACCTCGACGCGCAGGCGGCGGTCGGAGCCGGTGAGGGCCCTCAAGGTGACGATCGCGGAGCCCTCGGTGTGCATCAGGGCGTTGGTGATCACCTCGTCGGCGACCAGCTCGACCTCGTCGGCACGGTCCTCGGCGCCCCAGGCCACCACCGCGGCGCGGATCATGTGCCGGGCCCCGGCGAGCGCCTCCGGATCGCCCGGTCCGATGTGCTGCTGGAGCCGTCCGCCGGACTGCTGCGTGACATGGCCGAGGCGGCGCAGCAGGAGCAGCGCGACATCGTCCTCGCCGCCGCGTTCGTCGGCCACGTCGATGAGCCGGTCGGCGAGGTCGCGTACGTCGTCGGGGCCCGTGTGCACGAGCGCCTGGAGCGTCTTCATGCCCTCGTCGAGGTCCACTCCCGGCTGCTCGACAAGCCCGTCGGTGTACAGCAGCAGGCTCTGGCCCGGCTCGAGTTCGAAGGTGTCGACCTGGTAGTGCAGCCGCCCGAACTCGGCGGACAGACCGAGCGGCAGTCCCCCTTCTATGAACAGGCGGTGGCAGCTGCCGTCCGGGTCGCGTATCAGTGGGTCGATATGGCCGGCCCGTACGATCTGGACCACTCCGGTGGACAGGTCGGCCTCCGCGTAGGTGCAGGTCGCGAAGCGTTCGGTGTCGAGTTCGTCGAGGAACACCGAGGCGCGGGCCATGACGGTGGCGGGCGTGTGGCCTTCGGCGGCGTAGGCGCGCAGCACGATGCGCAGCTGGCCCATGACGGCTGCCGCGTGGGTGTCGTGGCCCTGGACGTCGCCGATGACGGCGCCGACCCGGCCGCCGGGCAGCGGGATGACGTCGTACCAGTCGCCGCCTATGTCCCGGCCCAGCGAGGCGGAGCGGTAGCGGACGGCGATGTCGGCGCCGGGGACGCTGGGGATGGAGCGCGGCAGCATGGCCTGCTGGAGACCCTGGGCGAGGTCTTTCTCCTGCTCGTAGAGCATGGCCCGCTGGAGGCTCTGCGCGATGCTGCTGCCCAGGGCGACGAGGACGTTACGGTCCTCGTCCGTGAAACCCCGCTTGTCGTGGTAGAGCAGGCCGAGCGCGCCGATGGGGCGGGCCTGCGCGATCAGCGGCAGATAGGCGGCCGAGGTGATGTGCAGGTCGGTGATGTGCGGCCACAGCAGGGGGTACGACTCGGCGAAGTCCTCCGGTGACTCGATGAAGCGCGGGGTGAGGGTGCGGACGACCTCGCTCATCGGGTACTGCTCGTCTATGCGCGTGACCCGGGTGCCGGGGACGAAGCTGCCCGTGGGCCCCTCCGCGACGAGGCGTATCCTGCCGGCCTCCACCAGGCCCATGACCAGGCTCGTCGCACCGAGGCGGGGGAGTCCGTGGGTGTCGGTGAGGACGTCGATGACGTCCTGGACGGTGCGGGCGTGCGCGAGCGCGGCGGTGGCGATCTGCACAACGTTCGTCTGCCTGCGGCGGAACTCGTCGAGGGCCGCCTGTTCGCGCTGGGCCTCGCTCTCGATCAGTTCCTGGGTGGCGTCGCGGATGATGCCGATGACGCGGCGTGGCCGGCCCGTCTCGTCGCGCCGGATGTAGCCCTGGGTGTGGGTCCAGCGGAGGGTGCCGTCGCGGCGGCGTACGCGGAAGTACGCCCCATAGTTCTCGCTGCCGTCCTTGATGGCCTGGGAGACATGGGTGTCCAGGCGGGTGGACTCGGTCGGGGGCACTCGCACGGAGAGGGTCTCGGGGCGACCGTCGTACTCGTCGAGAGACATGTCGAAGATCTCGTGGGCCTGGGGGTCCATCTGCATGATCCCGGTGTCCAGGTCCCAGTCGAAGCTGCCCATGCGGTTGAGCGCCAGGATCGGGTCCGGGT
>NZ_JAAKZX010000221.1 GCF_011045025.1 Streptomyces ureilyticus | reverse complement strand
CTGCGGCTCGGCCAGCGCGCCAGCCGGGTGCCGCGGGGGCCGTGGCACTGCTTGTTCTGCTGGCCACGGGGCGGGTCCTCGCAGCTGCGGGCAGCGGTGCGGTGGTTGAAGTCGCATCGGAAAATGATCGAAACGGTGCAGCCGAACCTCGTTTCAGCACAGGGCATCAGGCGTAATGTTCAGTCATGGACCGCCGCATTTTCGGGCTGGAGAACGAGTACGGCGTCACGTGTACGTTCAGGGGACAGCGCCGCCTGTCTCCCGACGAGGTGGCGCGGTACCTCTTCCGCCGTGTCGTGTCATGGGGCCGCAGCAGCAATGTCTTTCTGCGAAACGGCGCCCGCCTCTATCTCGACGTGGGGTCACATCCGGAATACGCCACACCGGAATGTGACAACGTGACAGAACTGGTCACCCACGACAAGGCCGGCGAGCGCATTCTGGAAGGACTCCTGGTAGACGCCGAACGACGCCTGCACGAGGAAGGAATCGCGGGCGACGTCTACCTCTTCAAGAACAACACCGACTCGGCGGGCAACTCCTACGGCTGCCACGAGAACTATCTGGTGGCCCGCCACGGGGAGTTCTCCCGGCTCGCGGACATCCTCATCCCGTTCCTCGTCACCAGGCAGCTTCTCTGCGGTGCCGGCAAGGTGCTGCAGACCCCGCGTGGCGCGGTGTACTGCGTCAGTCAGCGGGCCGAGCACATCTGGGAGGGCGTCTCCTCGGCGACGACGCGTTCCCGGCCGATCATCAACACGCGTGACGAACCCCACGCGGACGCCGAGCGTTACCGTCGTCTGCACGTCATCGTGGGCGACTCGAACATGTCCGAGACGACCATGCTGCTGAAGGTCGGCGCCACCGATCTCGTACTGCGCATGATCGAGGCGGGCACGGTGATGCGCGATCTGACCCTGGAGAATCCGATCCGGGCGATCCGCGAGGTCAGCCATGACATCACGGGCCGCCGCAAGGTGCGTCTGGCCAGCGGCCGCGAGGCGTCCGCTCTGGAGGTGCAGCGCGAGTACTACGAGAAGGCCGTGGACTTCTGCGAGCGGCGCGGCATCCGCACCGGCACCGTCGAGCAGGTCCTGGAGCTGTGGGGCCGCACGCTGGACTCGATCGAGTCCGAGGACCTCGACCGGATCGGTACCGAGATCGACTGGGTGATGAAGTACAAGCTCCTCGAGCGGTACCGCGCCAAGCACAACATGACCATGTCGAACCCGCGGGTCGCGCAGATAGACCTCGCGTATCACGACATCCACCGTCGTCGAGGGCTGTACTACCTGCTGGAGAAGAAGGGGCAGGCCGCCCGGATCTGCAATGACCTGAGGATCTTCGAGGGCAAGTCGGTGCCGCCGCAGACCACCCGGGCGCGGTTGCGCGGCGACTTCATCCGGCGGGCGCAGGAGCAGCGGCGGGACTTCACCGTCGACTGGGTCCATCTCAAGCTGAACGACCAGGCACAACGCACGGTGTTGTGCAAGGACCCGTTCCGTTCCGTCGACGACCGGGTGGAGAAGCTCATCGCCGGAATGTGAGCTGTCAGTCCGGGCCGATCAGTTCCGGTCGCTTTTGCGGAACGCGACACAGGGCGCCGTACGTTCTTCGTACGGCGCCCTTCTCAAGTCGTAGAGTTGCGCGCACGCCCACCGCAAGATCGACCGATACGAGGCCCCCACCGTGCGCCGACGCTCACTCCTCATTGCCGCTCCCGCCGGACTGCTCACGCTTGCCGGCTGCGGTGGCGACGACACGGCCGACAAGGACAAGGCCAGTAAAAGTACGTCCCCCTCGGCGTCCCCGTCGGCCAGTGCGCCCCCTCCGCCGAAGCTCGTCGACGGGCCGCTGCCGGCCATCACCGCCGGTGCGAAGTTCGACGAGAAGCCGACCGTCGCCAAGGGCAGCGGTGATCCCTCGAAGGACCTCGCGGTCAAGACGGTCGTGGCGGGCAACCGTAAGACGCTGGCCGAGAACGACTTCGTGAAGTTGAACTACCTGGCCCAGGTCTGGACCACGGCGAAGGTCTTCGACAACTCCTACGACCGCAAGGCGCCCATCGTCGTACAGCTGGCCCAGGGCCAGGTCATGGACGGCTGGCGCTATGCCCTGATGGGCAAGAAGACCGGCAGCCGCGTTCTGATGGCCGTGCCTCCGACCTGGGGCTTCGGTGCGCAGGGGAACCCTCAGGCTGGCGTCAAGGGCACGGACACGCTGGTCTGTGTCCTCGACGTCCAGGACACCTTCAACGCGAAGAGCTCCGCCAAGGGCTCCGAGGTCGCGCAGTCGAACATCGACCTGCCGAAGGTCGGCACCAACACCGACGGCAAGGCTCCCTCCATCGAGGTGCCGAAGAAGGACGCGCCGACGAAGCTCGTCGCGAACTACATCCTGGAGGGGGACGGCGAGGAGGTCGCGGCGAGCGATGGTGTCCTCGTGCAGTACAAGGGGGTGCTCTGGGCCGACGGCAAGGAGTTCGACTCCTCGTACAGCAGGCAGCAGCTGACCTCGTTCTCGCTGCAGCAGGTCGTCAAGGGCTGGGCGCAGGGCCTGACGGGTAAGAAGGTGGGCAGCCGCGTACTCATCGTCGTCCCGCCGAAGCTCGGATACGGCGACAAGCCGCCGCAGGGCAGCGCCATCAAGAAGGACTCGGTGCTGGTCTTCTCGGTCGACATCCTCGCGAAGATGTGAGGCGTGCGGGGATGTAAGACTGTCGGGGTTGTCCCCAGTTGCCTTTCGCACACAGCAGGAGCCGAAACGTGAGCATCGAGAAGCCGGAGATCGACTTCCCCGAAGGCCCGCCCCCCGCGGACCTCGAGATCAAGGAGATCTGGGAGGGCGAGGGGCCGGTCGCGAAGGCCGGCGACTTCGTCAAGGTCCACTACGTGGGCGTGGCCTACTCCAGCGGCGAGGAGTTCGACGCCTCCTGGAACCGCGGTACGCCGCTGGAGTTCCAGCTCGGCGTCGGCCAGGTCATCTCCGGCTGGGACCAGGGTGTGCAGGGCATGAAGGTCGGCGGGCGCCGTCAGCTGACCATCCCCGCCCACCTCGCGTACGGCGATCGCGGTGCCGGTGGCGGTCGTATCGCGCCGGGCGAGACGCTGATCTTCGTCTGCGACCTGGTCGCGGTCTGAGCCTCGAGGCCTGATCTTCGCGGACTGATCCTCGTGGTCTGATCTTCGCGGGTCCGTCCGCGAAGGGCTCGCGGCCCGGTCTTCGTACGCCGTGTGATCGCGGTGCGACCGGACCCGATCAAGTGGGGCCCATGCCTGTCAGGCATGGGCCCTCGGCTTTTGCCACGACACTCCGGAGCGGTACGGTCATCGATCGGAAGCACCATAGGGAAGGGCGTCGATGGCCATTGCCAAGGCCGAGCGGCTGATGAACCTGGCGCTGTGTCTGCTCGGGACGCGGCGGCCGCTCAGCAAGCGCGAGTTGCGCGATTCCATCGAGGCTTACGTCGATGCCTTCCGGCCGGGTAGTGGCGCGGTCGGCTCGGACGACTCCTTCAACCGGATGTTCGAGCGTGACAAGGACGATCTGCGCGAGCTCGGCCTGGTCATCGAGACGGTGGAGAGCCTGGACGGCGAGGTCGGCTATCTCGCCCGCCGGGACAGCAACCGGCTGCCGCCCATCACGCTCGACGCCGAGGAGGCCGCCGCCCTGGGCCTGGTCGCCAAGGTCTGGCAGCAGGCCCGCCTCGCGGGCGCGGCCAGCGGCGCCCTGCAGAAGCTGCGCGCGGCCGGACTGCCCGAGGACGTCGACCCGTACGAGGCCCATGGCGCCCTGGAGCCGCACATCCCCGTGCACGAGGCGGCCTTCGAACCGCTGATGCTCGCCTGCCGTGACCGCCGCCCCGTCGCCTTCGACTACCGCAAGGCCACCGCCGCCCGCCCCGAGCCCCGCATCGTCGAGCCGTGGGCGCTGGAGTGCTGGCGCGGCCACTGGTACCTGGCCGGCTGGGACCGCGACCGGGGCGCCGAGCGCGTCTTCAGGCTGTCGCGGATCACCGGCAAGGTCCGTACCCGCAGCGGGAAGTTCACGGCCGAGGTGCCCGATGTCGTCACCGTGCGGGAGACCGTCGCGAGCTGGGCCGGAGAGACCGCCGACCGCTCCGCGCTGATACGGCTGCGCAGCGGAGCGGGCTATCCGCTGCGCGCCAAGGCCGTCTCCGTACGGGAACTGGGGGACGGCTGGGACGAGTTGGAGATTCCGTACGGGCATGGCCTGGACGCCTGGCTCGTCGAGTTCGGGCCCGATGTGGTGGTCCTGGAGCCGGCCGAGCTGCGGGCCGATGTCGTGGACCGGCTGCGCGCCGTGGCCAAGGGCTGAGGGGGCGTAGGAGAAGTGGCGGGAAAACCGGTCAGGCCTGTGAGCGCTATCGACCAGACGCGGCGGATGCTGTCCCTGGTGACGTATCTGCGGGAGCGTCCCGGTGCGCGCGTCAGTGATGTCGCCCGGGCGTTCGGGATCACCGAGGACGAGCTGATCTCCGACCTCGATGTGCTGCCGCTGTGCGGGACCAGCTTCCGCGGCGGCGATCTGCTGGACATCGACACCGACGGCGACCGCATCTGGTGGCGCAACCCTGGTGCCCTGGGCGCGGAAGCGGCCGAGCCGCTGCGGATCGCCGCCGACGAGGCGACCGCACTGCTGGTGGCCGCCCGGGCCGTGGCGACGCTGCCCGGGCTGCGGGAGGGCGACCGGCAGGCGCTGCTGCGGGCCACCGCCAAGGTGGAGGCCGCGGCGGGCGAGGCGGCGGGCGCCAGTGCCCGGCTTTCGGTGACGTTCGAGTCCGAGGGCGGGGTCTTCGCGGACGTCGACCGGGCGATCTCCGAGCGGCGTCGGCTGTGGATCCGCTACTACTCGCCCGGCCGTGACGAGCTCACCGAGCGCGAGATCGACCCGATTCGCCTGGTCAGCGTCGGCCACACCTACGTGGAGGCCTGGTGCCGCCGCTCCGAGGCGCGGCGCACCTTCCGGCTCGACAGGGTCGCGGAGATCCGCATCTTGGACGAGCCGTCCGCGCCGCCCGAGATCGAACTGCGGGACCTCTCCGAGGGGCTGGTACAGCCCGCCGCCGAGGACCCCGAGGTGGTCGTCGAGGTCAGCCCGGGCGGGCGCTGGGTCGCCGAGTACTACCCGCACGACAGCGCCGATGAACTCCCCGACGGCGGGCTGCGTATCACTCTGCGTGCCCCCGATCCCGCCTCGTTGCGCCGACTCGCGCTGCGGCTCGGGCGGGACGGCCGGATCGTCTCACCGCGGGAGCTCGCGGACAGCGCCCGGCGGGCGGCACGCGAGGCGCTCGCGGCGTACGACGTGCCGGCGGGCGATGGGGGTCCCGCCGCTCGAGCGAAGCCGAGCGTGGGGGAGGAGCCGAGAGTGGGGGAGGGCCTCCCCGAGGGGCCGCACGGAGTTCAGGACGGGCTGTACGGCAGGCAGGAGCAACAGCTGTGAGCAGGTCGGTGATGTCTGGTACGCAAGGAATGTCTGTGACGTCCGCGTTCTCGGGCATGACGAGAGTGGATCCCGTGGTGTTCAAGGCCGCCTGCCCCGACTGCCGTGCCCACTTCGAACTCTCCGCGAACGCCCTGCGCCTGGCGATCGGCGCCACACCGAAGACGACCTTCTACTCCTTCACCTGCCCGGAGTGCGAGGCGGCGGTGCGCAAGCCGGCCGGTGAGCGGATCGTGGAACTCCTCACCGGCGGGGGAGTGCGGACCCTGCGGCTGCACTCCACCGTCTAGGCTCGGCGCATGTTCTGGCCGATGCTCGCGATCGCTGTGGGTTTCCTGGGAATCGCCGTACTGGGCGTGCTCGCCGTCCGGGTCTTCCTGGAGGCCGAGCGCCTGGGCAGGCAGGTTACGGACTCCGCACGTCGGATCAGTCGCGCGGCAGACGACCTGGAACGGGCCTCCGCGGCAGCGGCACGCTCTGCGGATGCGCTGTGAGCCGTCCCTGCCGGGCGGTTTGAGTCACTCTGACCTGTCAACTTCCCAGCATCGCCAGGTACGCTGCTGGACGCGGCCCCGAGAACGAGGCGCGGGCCGCAGACCGGGAGTACGCACAGGGATTGCCTCGCGTTCACCCCTGCGCGTTACGATCGCTGTCAGCACGATCCTCGGACAGGTGTCCGACGGGTCGGACGGCAACCCCGCCCCAGCCGCCTCGGTGAGAAGGTAAAGACATATGTTCGGAAGGCTCGGAGCTCCCGAGATCATTCTCATCCTCGTCGTCATCATCCTGCTGTTCGGCGCGAAGAAGCTTCCGGACATGGCTCGCTCGCTGGGCAAGTCCGCTCGCATCCTCAAGAGCGAGGCCAAGGCGATGAAGACCGAGGGCAAGGACGACAGCGCCACCCCGGCAGGTCCGCCGCACGACGACCAGCAGCCCCCGGCCCAGCGCACCATCCAGGCCGCGCCCGGCGATGTGACCAGCTCCCGCCCGGTCACTGAGCCGACGGACACGACCAAGCGCTGACGCAGGGCCGGTGACCTCCGGCCCACTGCACGAGATGGGAACGTGGGTTGCTGAAGCCTGCCCGCAAGAAGGAAGAGAAGGATCCCGAGGGGCGGATGCCCCTCGTGGAACACCTTCGCGAGCTCCGCAACCGGCTCGCGAAGGGCCTGCTGGCCATCTTCCTTGTGACGATCGTCGCCGCCTTCTTCTACAACGACATCATCAACTTCATCACCGAGCCGATCCTTAGTTCGGTCGGCTGTGAGAAGTCGTTCGAGGAACTGGCGAATTCGTCCAAGGAACAGTGTGCGCGGATCACGATCAACGGTCTGCTCACCGCCTTCACGCTGGCCCTGAAGGTGTCCCTGATGGCCGGTGTCGTGCTGGCCTCGCCGGTCTGGCTCTACCAGCTCTGGGCCTTCGTCGCGCCGGGCCTGCACAAGAACGAGAAGAAGTACGCCTACGCGTTCGTCGGCACGGGCGCCCCGCTCTTCCTCGGCGGTGCCTACTTCGCCTACCGGGTGCTGCCCACCACGGCGGAGGTGCTGCTCGGCTTCACACCGGAAAACATCAACAACTTCCTGCCCTTGGACGACCTGCTCGACCTCGTCCTGCGCATGGTGCTCGTCTTCGGCCTCTCCTTCGAGCTGCCACTGCTCCTGGTGATGCTCAACATGACCGGAGCGATCTCCGGAAAGCGCATGGCCGGCTGGTGGCGCGGCATGATCATGGGCATCACGGTGTTCGCCGCGATCGCCACCCCGAGCACGGACCCGCTGACGATGCTGGCACTGGCCGGGCCGATCTGGATCCTGTACTTCCTGGCGACCGGCTTCTCACTGCTGAACGACCGCCGCCGTGCCCGCCGCGAGGCCATGGGCCCGGACGACGACGAAGCCTCCGAACTCGACCTCACACCCGAGGACATCGGCGAGATCGAATCCGTCTCGACCACCCGCGCGCTCCCGGCTCAGGCGCAGACGGACACCGACCGCCAGCGCGAACCGGACCGGGTCAACGGCTACGACGACGTGACCTGACGGACACACATCAGGACCGGCCCCGCGCCCCTGAACTGGGTGGACTCCCCATGCGCGGGGCCGGATCCGGATATTGATCGTCCTGTTGTCAGTGGCTGACGGTACGCTCGAAAGCACGATGACAGAGGATCTCTCACCGGCCGAGCGGTACGAGGCAGCGCGGCAGCGCGCTGTCGAGCAGGCCACGGCGCTCGCGTCCTTCCGCGAGATGTACGACTTCGGCCTCGACCCCTTCCAGATCGAGGCCTGTCAGGCCCTCGAGGCGGGCAAGGGTGTGCTGGTGGCCGCGCCCACCGGTTCGGGCAAGACGATCGTTGGCGAGTTCGCCGTCCATCTCGCCCTCCAGCAGGGCAAGAAGTGCTTCTACACGACGCCCATCAAGGCGCTGTCGAACCAGAAGTACACCGATCTGGCGCGGCGTTACGGCGCCGAGAAGGTGGGCCTGCTCACCGGCGACAACAGCGTCAACGCCGACGCCCCGGTGGTCGTGATGACCACCGAGGTGCTGCGCAACATGCTCTACGCGGGCTCACAGACCCTCCTCGGCCTCGGCTATGTCGTCATGGACGAGGTGCACTACCTCTCCGACCGCTTCCGTGGCGCCGTCTGGGAGGAAGTGATCATCCACCTCCCCGAGTCGGTGACGCTGGTGTCGCTCTCGGCGACGGTGTCGAACGCCGAGGAGTTCGGCGACTGGCTCGACACCGTCCGCGGCCACACCGAAGTGATCGTCTCCGAGCACCGTCCCGTCCCGCTGTTCCAGCACGTGCTGGCCGGACGCCGCATCTACGATCTCTTCGAGGAGGGCGAGGGCCACAAGAAGGCCGTCAACCCCGACCTCACCCGCCTCGCCCGTATGGAGGCGACCCGGCCCTCGTACCAGGACCGCAGACGGGGCCGCAATATGCGCGAGGCCGACCGGGAGCGCGAGCGGCGGCAGAGATCGCGCGTATGGACACCGGGCCGTCCTGAAGTCATCGAACGGCTCGACTCCGAGGGGTTGCTGCCCGCCATCACGTTCATCTTCAGCCGGGCCGCCTGCGAGGCCGCTGTCCAGCAGTGCCTGTACGCGGGCCTCAGGCTGAACGACGACGAGGCACGCCACAAGGTCCGCGCCCTCGTCGAGGGACGTACGTCCTCGATACCGGCCGAGGACCTGCACGTCCTGGGCTACTACGAGTGGCTGGAAGGCCTGGAGCGCGGCATCGCGGCCCACCACGCGGGCATGCTGCCGACGTTCAAGGAGGTCGTCGAGGAGCTGTTCGTACGCGGCCTGGTCAAGGCCGTGTTCGCCACCGAGACGCTCGCCCTCGGCATCAACATGCCCGCCCGCTCGGTGGTGTTGGAAAAGCTCGTCAAGTGGAACGGCGAGCAGCACGCCGACATCACCCCCGGCGAGTACACCCAGCTGACCGGCCGGGCAGGCCGCCGTGGCATCGATGTCGAGGGCCACGCCGTCGTGCTGTGGCAGCGCGGCATGAGCCCCGAGCATCTCGCCGGCCTCGCGGGCACCCGCACGTACCCGCTGCGCTCCAGCTTCAGGCCGTCGTACAACATGGCGGTGAACCTCGTCGAGCAGTTCGGCCGGCATCGCTCGCGCGAACTCCTTGAGACGTCGTTCGCACAGTTCCAGGCCGACAAGTCGGTCGTCGGGATCTCCCGCCAGGTGCAGCGCAACGAAGAGGGACTTGAGGGCTACAAGGCCTCCATGACCTGCCACCTGGGCGACTTCGACGAGTACGCGCGACTGCGTCGCGAACTCAAGGACCGCGAGACCGAGCTGGCCAAGCAGGGTGCGGCGCAGCGGCGTGCGGAAGCGGCCGTGGCGCTGGAGAAGCTCAAGCCCGGCGATGTGATCCACGTGCCGACCGGCAAGTTCGCGGGACTCGCGCTGGTTCTGGACCCGGGGCTGCCCGCCGGGCGGTCCAACGGCCACCGCGGCTTCGAGCACCACGACGGGCCGCGGCCCCTGGTCCTCACCGCCGAGCGGCAGGTCAAGCGCCTCGCGTCGATCGACTTCCCGGTGCCTGTCGAGGCCCTGGAGCGGATGCGCATCCCGAAGTCGTTCAACCCGCGCTCTCCGCAGTCGCGCCGCGATCTCGCCTCCGCGCTGCGCACCAAGGCCGGGCACATCGTTCCCGACCGGCACCGCAAGCGGCGCTCCGAGGCCGTGGACGACCGGGAGATCGCCCGGCTGCGCACCGCGCTGAAAGCACATCCCTGCCATGGGTGCAACGACCGCGAGGACCACGCCCGTTGGGCCGAGCGCTACCACCGGCTGCTGCGCGACACCTCGCAGTTGGAGCGGCGCATCGAAGGGCGTACGAACACCATCGCCCGTACCTTCGACCGCATCGTCGCGCTCCTGACCGAGCTCGACTATCTGCGCGGCGACGAGGTCACCGAGCACGGCAAGCGGCTCGCCCGGCTCTACGGAGAGCTGGACCTGCTCGCCAGCGAGTGCCTGCGCGCCGGGGTCTGGGAAGGCCTCGGCCCGGCCGAACTGGCCGGGTGCGTCTCGGCATTGGTGTACGAGGCCAGGGTCGGCGACGACGCGCTGGCACCGAAGCTGCCGTCCGGTAAGGCCAAGGCCGCACTCGGCGAGATGGTCCGCATCTGGGGTCGCCTGGACGCCCTGGAGGAGGAGTTCCGGATCAGCCAGACCGAGGGCGTCGGCCAGCGCGAGCCGGACCTGGGCTTCGCCTGGGCCGCGTACGAATGGGCCTCTGGCAAGGGGCTCGACGAGGTGCTCCGCGAGGCCGAGATGCCCGCCGGTGACTTTGTGCGCTGGTGCAAGCAGGTCATCGACGTACTCGGCCAGATATCGGCGGCGGCGCCGGTGTCCGGCACCAAGGGGTCCACCGTGGCGAAGAACGCGCGGAAGGCTGTGGACGGGCTGCTGCGGGGGGTCGTCGCTTACTCGTCGGTGGGGTGAGCGACGACGATCACCCCGCCGATGACGGCGGGCTTCGGGGCGCCCAGATCGTACGTTCCAACTGGGCGCCCGGCGTGAGTAGTTGACGGGCGGAATCTGCCTCCGCGAGCTGGGCTTCACCCCTTCTGATGAGGGGTTTTCGTGTGCCCGTACACCGTTACGCATCGTGTTCGAATAGCGGCGGAGCGTGTAAATGGGCCGAGCGTACTCCTCTCGCGCGGGCGATTTCAGGCGCTTGCCGAATATGACTTGGCGATGATCCGGTCGGACTAAGCTCGCCCGCGGCGCACCGAGTTGCGGTGTATTCGTGCGCTTGTTCCCCAATGTTCTGAAGATCCAGAGAACTCCCCCCAGATCCCCAGTCGATTTGTCTTAGAGGGCATACATGGTGAGTGTTCAATCGCCTCCCGTTGGCCGTGAACTTCCTTACGCCCGAGTGCTGTTGCTCCCGGCCATACTGATGGCCGCGGCATCCGGAGCCGCCGTCGCCGTCGTCACGGAACCGGCCCGGGTCGCCGTCGGCTGGTGCGGAGGCGTCGCGACGCTCCTGATGATCGCGACCGTCGCCGAAGCGGTCCGCCGCGGCCGCGTCGTCCGAGCCGTCCGCGCCGAACTCGCGCGCCGTACGGCCTACCTGGAACAGCGCATCGCCGCCCAGGACGACGAGATCTTCCACCTCGGCAAGGAGCTGCTGCCCGCCGCGCTGTACCGGCTGCGCTGTGGAGACTCCCCCGAAGTGGCGATCCGTAAAACCGCCGATGCGGATCCGCGCGTCCGGGAACTCCCCGAATCCCAGCGCGAGTTGCTGCTCGCCCTGCTGCGCATCGTGGACCACGAGGAAGCGATGCGCGACTCCTCGCAGCGCGCCTTCGTCAATATCGCCCGGCGTGTCCAGGCGATCGTCCACCAGCAGAACAAGGAACTGCGCGAGATGGAGGAGGACCACGGGCGCAACCCCGAGGTCTTCGACGACCTGCTGCGCATCGACCACGGCACCGCGCTGATCGGTCGACTCGCCGACTCCATCGCCGTGCTCGGCGGCTCCCGCCCGGGCCGCGTATGGCCCAAGCCCGTACCGCTGTACAGCGTGCTGCGCGGTGCCATGTCCCGGATCCTGGAGTACCGGCGCATCGAGCTGCACTCCATCGCCAAGGTCAACGTCACCGGCCCGTCGGTCGAGCCGGTCATCCACGCCGCCGCCGAACTCCTCGACAACGCCACGCGCTACTCGCCGCCGCAGACCAAGGTGCACGTCACCGCCGTCGAGGTGCAGACCGGTGTCGCCATCGAGATCGAGGACGCCGGAGTCAGCCTCAGCGAGGAGGCCCGCCGCCGGGCCGAGGGCATGCTCGAGAAGGCCCAGATCGGCATCGACCTCAACGACCTCGGCGACAGCCCCCGGCTCGGCATGGCCGTCGTGGGCCGGCTGACGCAGATGTACAAGCTGCAGGTCTCGCTGCGGCAGTCCGCGTACGGCGGTGTCCGCGCCGTGATCGTCGTGCCCCGCGACATGCTCACCGAGGAGTTCGCCCCCGGCCTGGCTCACGGCATCGGCGCCTCCTCCGTACCCAAGGTGGACTTCGGCGGTGTCGAGGGACCGGAGCGCAAGCCCAAGAAGCGCCGTCCCACCACCGGACCCCGTATCCCCGACTCGGTGGCCGCGATGGAGGACGACGTCCCCGAGGTGACCGAGTGGACGGCGAACGGTCTGCCGCAGCGCCGCAGCCGCGTCAAGATCCCGTTCAGCCAGCGGGTCGCCGAGGCCCGGGCGGCCGAGGCGGAGGCGGAGGCCGCGCGCAAGGAAGGCCGCCCCGTCATCGACTGGACCCGCTCCTCCACCCAGACGCAGCCCGAGCCGAAGAAGGACGAACCCGAACCCGGCCTGTGGGTCGAGGCGTTCATGGCCGGACTCAAGGGCGATCCCACTGACCAGGACGCCAAGGACGGCCAGGACAAGACACCAGGCGAGACGAACACTCCGGCCCCTGCCGAGGCCGAAGACGAGGGGGACCTCAAGTGATCCAGCAGCGAGCCAACTTCGACTGGATGCTCAAGGAGCTGTCCGACGGGGTGCCCGGGACCCGGCAGGTCGTGGTGCTCTCCGCCGACGGCCTGCGCATCGCCCGGTACGGCGGTGATCCCGACGCCGCCGACCGCGTCGCCGCGGCCTGCGCCGGACTGCAGAGCCTGGCCGCGGCCGTCGCCACCGAGATCCCCGACACCGACGGCCGGATGCGGATGGTGATCATCGAGATCCACGGCGGCTACTTCTACATGATGGCCGCCGGCCCGGGCGCCTATCTCGCCGTCCTCGCCGACGAGACCGTCGACGCCGGGCTCATGAGCAACCGCATGCGCGACCTCGTCGTACGGATCGGTGCCCACCTGACGAGTCCGCCCCGGCGGAACGGGACGGCCGTATGACTCCTCCGCAACGACGGCGGCGCTTCCCCAAGGAACCGCCGGAGCACAGTCCCCCGAGGATCCCGGACGCGGCGCGGGCACCGCAGCCAAGCGAGGGGCAGGGCGAGGGGAACCAGCCGGGGAGGCTGTACATCCTCACCGGCCAGGTCGAGGACGGCGATCGGGCCGCACTGGACCTGGTGACCCTGATCGTGGCGAACGACGACGCGCCGCCGCCCACCGCCCAGCCGGAACAGGCGGCCCTGCTCCGGCTCTGCCGGACCCCTCTGTCCGTGGCCGAGGTCTCGGCCTATCTCAATCTGCCGTTCAGCGTGGTGACCGTACTGCTGACCGAGCTGCTGACGGCTGAACTGGTACACGCGCGCGCCCCGATCGTCCGCTCGGAGCTGCCCGACCGTTCCCTCCTCGAAGCGGTGATGCATGGACTTCAAAAGCTCTGACACGGTCACGGGCCCTCGCGCCGAGGACCATCTTCCGCATACGGCGCAGGCCGCTGTGAAGATCGTGATCGTGGGTGGCTTCGGCGTCGGCAAGACGACCATGGTGGGCTCCGTCAGCGAGATCAGGCCGCTGACCACGGAGGAGACCATGACGCAGGCCGGCGTCGGAGTCGACGACAACTACGGCTCGGAGAGCAAGACGGCCACCACCGTGGCCATGGACTTCGGCCGCATCAGCATCACCGAACAGCTGGTGCTGTACCTGTTCGGCACCCCCGGGCAGGAGCGCTTCTGGTTCCTGTGGAACGGGCTGTTCGAGGGCGCCCTGGGCGCGGTCGTACTGATCGACACCCGGCGCCTGGAAGTCAGCTTCGACGTCATCGGCCGCCTGGAGGAGCGCGGGGTGCCGTTCGTCGTCGCCGTCAACGACTTCCCGGACGCGCCCCGTTACCCCATGGAGGACCTGCGCGCCGCGCTCGACCTCCCCGAGGAGATCCCCATCGTGAAGTGCGACGCGCGCCGCAGGGCCTCCAGCCGTGACGTGCTGATGACCCTGATGCGCTTCCTGCACTCGATCGCCATGGCCTCCGCGTCCGCCTGACCACCTCACACACCTCAGTTTCGGAGCACCACCGTGACGTCTGAATCCCCCTACCGAACCGGTACGGACGACCCCACGTCCTCCCCGCCGCCGGGCTGCCCCGCCCACGGCATGGGCCCCGGCGGACTGCGCCGCCTGTACGGCCCCGAGGCGGAGGACATGGGAGCCCTGTACGAGAAACTCCGCGCCGAACACGGCAACGTCGCCCCCGCGCTGCTCCACCAGGACGTGCCGATCTGGGTGGTGCTCGGCCACACCGAGAACCTGCACATGGTCCGCACCCCCTCGCAGTACACCCGCGACAGCCGCATCTGGAACGCCGTCCGGGACGGCTCGGCGGGCCCGGACCACCCGCTCATGCCCCTCTTCGCCTGGCAGCCCATCTGCGCCATGGCCGAGGGCGACGAGCATCTGCGGCTGCGCGGGGCGGTGGTGGGCGCCATGTCGACCATCGACCATCGCGGCATCCGCCGCTACATCAACCGCGCCACACAGAGCCTGGTCAACCGCTTCTGCGAGGAGGGCAGCGCCGACCTGGTGAGCCAGTTCGCCGAGCACCTCCCGATGGCCGTGCTCTGCGAGATCCTCGGCATGCCCGAGGAGTACAACGAGCGCATCGTGCAGGCCGCCCGCGACATGATCAAGGGCACCGAGACCGCGATCGCCAGCAACGAGTACATCATGGGCACCCTGAACCGGCTCACCCTCCGCCGTCGTGCCCAGCTCCAGGAGGACTTCACCAGCCACCTCATCAGGCATCCGGCAGGGCTCACCGACGACGAGGTGGCGCAGCATCTGCGTCTCGTACTGATCGCCGCGTACGAGACCACCGCCAACCTCATCGCCAACGTGCTGCGTATGGTGCTCACCGACCCGCGTTTCCGGGCCCAGCTCAACGGCGGCCAGATGACGGTGCCCGAGGCGGTCGAGCAGTCCCTGTGGGACGATCCGCCGTTCAGCGCCGTCCTGGGCTACTTCGCCAAGCAGGAAACCGAGTTGGGCGGTCAGCGCATCCGCAAGGGTGACGGGCTGCTGCTCGCAATGGCACCCGGCAACGTCGACCCGCGCGTCCGCCCGGACCTCACGGCGAACATGCAGGGCAACCGCTCGCACCTCTCCTTCAGTGGCGGTCCGCACGAATGCCCGGGCCAGGACATCGGCCGCGCCATCGCCGACGTCGGCGTCGACGCGCTCCTGATGCGACTGCCGGACGTCCAACTCGCCTGCGAGGAGCATGAGTTGCGCTGGACGGGATCCATCTCCTCCCGGCACCTGGCGGAACTCCCGGTGACGTTCATGGCGAAGCCGCCGCAGGAGGACACGCAACAGCCCGGCGCCCGCTCCGCCGAGCAGCAGCCGCGGGTGGACTGGCAGGTCACCACGCCCGCCCCGGCACCCGAACCAC
>NZ_JAAKZX010000220.1 GCF_011045025.1 Streptomyces ureilyticus | reverse complement strand
CGCCCGCCCCGACCGGGCAGTTCTGACATCCCCCACGTCTGACATCCCCACGCGAAAGAGCGAACACATGCGAAAGGCGGTGGGAGCTGTGCGGCTCTCACGAAGGGGCCTGCTCCGCGCCGGCCTGGCCGGTACGGCCGCCACGGCGCTCGGCGGACTGGCCTCCGGCTGCGGCGTTCCGACCGGCTCGACCGGGCGGAACATGGTGCTGTGGTACTGGAGCGGCGGGCTGAGCCCCAAAGTCGTTCAGGACGCCAGGGCCCGCTACGACAGCGCGGTGAATCTTCAGGCCATCCAGATCGGCGGCTACTACCGCTCGAAGCTGATGACCACGATGACCGGGCGCGCCCACATCCCGGACATCGCCGGGCTCAAGGGCGAGGACATGGCCCAGTACCTGCCGAACGCCGACCAGTTCGTGGACCTGCGCACACTCGGTGCCGACAAGCTCAAGGACCAGTACCTGCCGTGGAAGTGGGACGAGGGCATCGCCGATGACGGCTCGATGGTGGGTTTCCCCATCGACTGCGGTCCGGTCGCGCACTACTACCAGCCGGCCACCTTCGAGAAGGCGGGACTGCCGTACGAGCCCGAGGACGTCTCCAGGGAACTGGACACCTGGGAGAAGTTCCTGGCGGCCGGCGAGCAGCTCAAGAAGCGGGTCCCCGGTTCGTTCATCCTCACGGACGCCCTCAGCATCTACGGCATCTCGGTCAACCAGTCGACCAAGCGGTTCGTCGACAAGGACCGCAACTTCATCGGCGACCAGGAGCATGTACGCGTCGCCTGGGACCGGGCCGTCGAGGCCACCCGCCGCGGACTCGTCTCGAAGATCATCAACGGCACGCCGGACAACATCTCGGCCACGGAGCGGGGCCTGCTGCCCAGTCAGCTGAACGCCTCCTGGGCGGCCGGCGACATCAAGCTCAACACGCCGAAGACCAAGGGCAAGTGGCGGGTGGCGAGCTGTCCGGGCGGCCCGTCGAACATCGGCGGCTCGTTCCTGGCGATCACCAAGGCCTGCCGGGAGCCGGAGAAGGCCTTCGAGCTGATCACCTGGATGCTCAACTCCGAGAACCAGGCCCAGGGCTTCGTCGACTCGGTGCTGTTCCCGTCGACTCCGGCCTCGTACGACCTGAAGAAGCTGCAGGAGCCGGACCCGTTCTTCGGCGACCAGATCACCATGAACGTCTTCGGTCCGGCGGCGGAGAAGATCCCGATCGCCTACAACAGCCCGTACGACGTCGCTCTGAAGACGCCGATCGACGACGAGCTGAAGAACTTCTCCGTCCTCGGCAAGAACCCGGAGAAGGCTTGGAAGGACGCCATGAGCAAGTGCCGGCGCATCGCCGACCACCTGGGGGTGAGCTACTGACATGGCTACCGCACCTGTGCTGGAGACTTCCTCGCCGCCCGTGGCCGAGCCACCCGCGGGGCCGCCCAAGAAGGGCATCCTGAGCCACTGGCGGCTGTACGCCGCCATCTCTCCCTTCTATCTGCTGTTCCTGGCCTTCGGCCTGATCCCGGTCGGCTTCTCGCTCTACCTGTCGTTCCACCGCTGGGACGGCCTGGGCTCAATGGAGTTCGCCGGTCTTTCGCAGTACCGCTATCTGATCTCCGACACCCAGTTCTGGAACTCGATCGGGAACACGCTCGTCATCTGGGCACTGGCCACCATCCCCATGATCTTCCTGGCGATGGTCACGGCCGTGATGCTCAACTCGGCGGTCCGCTTCAAGAACGTCTACCGCTTCGCTTTCTTCCTGCCGAACGTCACCTCGATCGTGGCGGTCGCGATCATCTTCGGCTCGGTCTTCTCCACCAACTTCGGCCTGATGAACGCCCTGTTGCAGGCGGTCGGTCTTGACCAGGTGGCGTGGCTGAACACGCCCTGGGGCATCAAGGTCGCCATCGCCACGCTCATGACCTGGCAGTGGACCGGCTACAACGCGATCATCTTCCTCGCCGGCCTCCAGACGATCCCGGGAGAGCTGTACGAGGCGGCGCGCATGGACGGCGCCGGGCCCGTACAGACCTTCTTCCGCATCACGCTGCCGCTGATGCGCCCGGTGCTGCTCTTCGTGCTCGTCATCTCGACCGTCACCGGACTGCAGACCTTCTCCGAGCCACAGGTGCTGCTCCAGACCACCGACAACAACTCGTCGTTCGCGGGCGGTCCGGGCCACTCCGGCCAGACCATGGTCCTCTACTTCTTCCAGCAGACCTTCGACAACAACGACTTCGGCTACGGCGCCGCCGTGGCCTGGGGCATCTTCCTCGTCGTCATCATCTTCTCGATCATCAACTGGCGCCTGGTGCAGCGCCGGGGCGAAGACTAGGGAGGCCCCGTCACCATGGCATCCATCAAATTCGGTACACGTTCCGGCACATCCGGTACACGTTCCGGCCGGGGCATCAAGGGCGACCAGCGCAGAGGCGTCGCCCTCCATCTCTCCCTGATCATCGGCCTGCTGCTCTCGGTCTTCCCGTTCTACTGGGCCGTGATCATGTCGACGCACTCATCGACCGAGATCTTCTCCTACCCGCCGAAACTGCTGCCCGGCTCGCACTTCCTCGAGAACGTCCGCAGTCTCCTCGACAACATCGACTTCTTCGGCTCGATGTTCAACTCACTGCTGGTCGCGACCTCGGTGACCTTCCTGGTTCTGTTCTTCGACTCGCTGGCGGCCTTCGTCTTCGCCAAGTTCCAGTTCCCCGGACGCCGGGGACTGTTCGCGCTGATGATGGCGATCTTCATGGTCCCGGCCCAGCTCCAGGCCATCCCCCAGTTCGTGATCATGGCGAACCTCGGCTGGATCGGCTCGATGACCTCGCTGATCGTCCCGGCGGCGGCCAACGCGTTCGGCATCTTCTGGATGCGCCAGTACATGAAGAGCGCGATCCATGACGAGCTGATGGACGCCTCGAGGCTCGACGGCGCCGGCTTCATGCGCCAGTACTGGCACGTGGCGCTGCCGGTCGTCCGGCCTGGCCTCGCCTTCCTCGGCATCTTCACGTTCATGGGCCAGTGGAACGACTACGCCTGGCCGTTGATCGCCCTCACCAACCCGGACAACGTGACCCTCCAGGTCGCCCTCTCCCAGCTCAACGGCGTCCACGGCACCACGGACTACGGGATGGTCATGACCGGTGCCGTACTGGCCCTGATCCCCCTGCTGATCGTCTTCGCGATCGGCGCCAAACAGATCATCGCGGACCTCGGCAAGGGAGCCATCCGCTGATGCGCCGCGATCCGCTGATCGCGCTGCGCCCCTGGGAGGCACCCGAGCTGACCTCCTGGGGCCGGCTGCCGATGAACGCCGTGGACCGCCGCGACGGCGCGCTGTCCCTGGACGGCTCCTGGCACTTCCAGCTGGTGCCCGCCCCCGGCGCCGGCTCGGGCGAGTGGACGCGGATCGAGGTGCCCGGCGCCTGGACCTTGCAGGACGTCGGCGACCTCCCGCAGTACACCAACTTCCGTATGCCGTGGGGCGAGTTCCCGCCCGCCTCGCCCACCGCCAACCCCACGGGTGTGTACGAGCGCTCCGTGGACATCCCCGCCGAGTGGGCCGGCCGGCGGATCGTGCTCCAGGTGGGCGCGGCCGAGAGCGTCCTCCTCGTCCATGTGAACGGCCATCCGGTCGGCATCTCCAAGGACTCCCATCTCGCCGCCGAGTTCGACCTCTCCGACGTCGTACGCCCCGGGGGCACCGCCACGCTCCGGCTCACCGTCATCAAGTGGTCGGACGCCTCGCACATCGAGGACCAGGACCAGTGGTGGCACGCCGGGATCACCCGCTCGGTGCTGCTGTACGCGACGGATCCGCTGCATCTCGCGGATGTGACCGTAAGGGCACGGCGGGACGGGCGGCTGCGGGTGGACTGCCAGGTGCGGAACGCGTCGGGGGCGTTGCCTCTGGGCTGGTACGTCACGGGGGCACTGGAGGGTCAACTCCTCGCCCAGGACGCCGAGTTCGACCGGTTCAACGCCGAGGACATGCGGGTGTCCGACTTCCTCGGCGAGGCTCGGCTGCGGGCGACCGTACGGGACCTACGCCCGTGGACCGCCGAGACACCCGAGCTGTACGAGCTGACGGTTCGGCTGCACCGCGCCGACGGCTCGGTCGCCGACAGCTCGCACCACCGGGTCGGCTTCCGGGACGTCGAGATCCGCGGCCGCGACCTGCTGATCAACGGCGAGCGCGTCTTCATCCGGGGCGTGAACCGGCACGACTTCCACCCCCTGACCGGACGCACGGTCACGGCGGACGACATGCGCGCGGACCTGGTCGTCATGAAGCGCTTCGGCTTCAACGCGATCCGTACCGCGCACTACCCGAACGACCCGACGCTCCTCGACCTCGCCGACGAACTCGGCTTCTACGTCGTCGACGAGGCGAACATCGAGTCCCACGACCACGCCCACGAGATCGCCGACGACCCCCGCTACCTGGCCGCCTTCGTGGACCGGGTCTCGCGCATGGTGCTGCGCGACAAGAACCACCCCTCCGTCGTCATCTGGTCGCTGGGCAACGAGTCGGACTACGGCGCGAACCACGACGCGGCGGCCGGCCGGCTGCGCCGACACGACCCCACCCGCCCCCTTCAGTACGAGGGCGCGGCCAAGCTCGACTGGTCCGACGAGACGGTCGCCTCCGACATCGTCTGCCCGATGTACGCCCCGATCGAGGACTGCGTCGCACATGCCCTGTCCGGGAAGCAGACCAAGCCGCTCATCCAGTGCGAGTACTCGCACGCCATGGGCAACAGCAACGGCACACTCGCCGACCACTGGGCCGCCATCGAGTCAACCCCGGGTCTTCAGGGCGGTTTCATCTGGGAGTTCTGGGACCACGGCATTCTCCAGCGGGTGAACGACGGAAGACCGGCCGGACGCGCGGGCGTCGGCCTGTACGACAACGGTGTCACCGCGCCCGGCCACCGCTGGGCCTACGGCGGCGACTTCGGCGAGACGATCCACGACGGGGCGTTCATCGCCGACGGCGTGGTGTTCCCGGACCGCACGCCCAAGCCGGCGATGTACGAGCACCGGGAGATCGCGGCGCCGGTCCGGCTGACGTACGACCAGGGCGTACTCCTGGTCCACAACCGGCAGCACTTCCGCACTCTGGAGTGGCTGGCCGCCGAGTGGCGTCTCGTACGCCCGGACGGCCGGACCGAGAGCGCACCGGCCGAGCTGCCCGACGTACTGCCGGGTGAGTCGGCCGCGGTGCCCGTACCGTTCCCGCTTCCCAACCCCCGCGAGGCTGAGGCCTGGCTGACGCTGCGGGTCACGACGGCGGGCGACGAGGCCTGGGCGCCGCGCGGCACGGAGGTGTGCCTGCCGCAGGTCCGGCTCGGTGGCACGGAGACCACCGCGGCGCCGGCGCCTGTGGCCGGTCCCCCGGCAGAGGTGGACGAGGAGGGGCTGCTGGTCCACCCGATGCTGGCCTCGCCCCCCGTCCTGAGCCTGTGGCGCGCCCCCACCGACAACGACGAGATCGGCGGCATGGCGGCCCGCTGGCGCGACTGGGGCCTGGACGCGCTCGTACGCAAGGTCGTGGGCGTGGAGCGCGATGGCGCCCGGGTGACGGTACGGGCCGAGTACGAGACCGGCGCCGGGAACGTCCGCCACGAGCAGGTGATCACCCCCGTCGCCGGTGGCCTGTGGATCGAGGAGTCGGCCGAACTCCCGGACGCCCTGGACGATGTGGCGCGGGTCGGCTCGGTCTTCGAGACGGTCGGCGGGCTCGACGTCCTGGACTGGTACGGGCAGGGCCCCTGGGAGTCCTATCCGGACCGGAGCGCGGGCGCACCCGTCGGCCACCACTCGCTCCCGGTGGACGAGTTGTTCACTCCTTATCTGCGGCCCCAGGAAAGCGGCGGGCGGCACGGAGTGCGCCGGTTCACGCTGTCGGCGCCGGATGCCACGGGACTGGCCGTGGAACTCGGAGCGCCGAGCCAGGCCTCGGTCACCCGCCACCGCGCCGAGGACCTGGCCGCCGCCGCGCACCACGACGAGCTGGTGCCGCGGCCCGGCTGCGTCGTGCACCTCGACGCCGCGCACCGGGGTCTGGGCACGGCGTCGTGCGGGCCCGACACCTCGGCCCAGTACCTCATCCAGCCCGGCACTCACCGCTGGGCCTGGACCCTGCGCGTCCTCTGATCTCGCCACCCCCCTCTTCTCGCCATCCCCCTCTCCCGGAGCAGTCCCTCTTCCCACGGAGCAGACGTGTGCACTTGTACTTCCCATGAGCATGACCAGGCCCCCGAGGCCGAACAGGCGGGCGCCGGCAGACGGAACTTCCTGCGAGCGACCGCGCTGATCGGCGCGGCCACGGCGGCGGTCGCGCTGCCGACGGCCACCGCGCAGGCGGCACCCGCACCCACGGTGTCCGCCTCCAAGACCCGCTGGAGACCCGACCCCGACAGCAGCCGCTTCACGCTCGTCGTGATGCCCGACACGCAGTACCTCTTCGACGGGCCGAGCATCAACCCCGCCCCGATCGAGGCGTCCCTGCGCTACATCCTGGAGCAGGGCAAGGACGAGAACATCGTCTTCCTCTCGCACCTGGGCGACCTCACGGAGAACGGCACGCAGGCCGAAGTCACCGCGGCGAGCAAGGCGTTCGAGCTCCTCGACCGGCGGGGCGTGGGCTACAGCGTCCTCGCGGGCAACCACGACGTGAAGTCCTCCACGGACGACCAGCGGGGCCCGACCCCGTATCTGGACGCCTTCGGCCCACGCCGGTTCAAGGACAAGCCCACCTTCGGCGGCGCCTCACCCGACGGCTACAACACCTTCCACCTCTTCAAGGCCGCCGGCCGCCAGTGGCTCGTACTCGCCCTGGACTGGCGGCTGTCGGCACAGGGCTACGCCTGGGCCAAGGACGTCATCGCCCGACACCCGAAGACGCCGGTCATCCTCACCACCCATGAACTGGTCTACGAGGACGACACCCTCTCCCCGCACGGGCAGCAGCTCTGGGACCGACTGGTCAAGGAGCACGACCAGATCTTCCTCAGCCTCAACGGGCACTACTGGCCGGCCGCCCGCACCGTCCGCAAGAACGCCGCCGGCAACGACGTACATCTGCATCTGACGAACTACCAGAACCGTTACTACGGCGGCGCGGCGATGATCCGCCTCTACCGCTTCGATCTCGACCGCGACACCATCGACGTCGAGACGATCTCCCCGTGGATCCTCGGCCGCGCGGGCGACGGGCTCAACGCGCTGGAGCGGCAGGAGATCGAACTGACCGGCCCCGAGGACCGGTTCTCGGTGGCGATCGACTTCGAGCAGCGCTTCTCCGGCTTCGCCCCGGTGCCTCCGCGGGCGCCCCGGCCCGCCTCCGAGATGCTGGTGCGGGGGACGGTGGCGTACTGGCGCTTCGACGGCCACGGAGAGGGCGAGGCGATGGACGGCACCGTCCGCGACCTCTCCGGGCGCGGCAACGACCTGACCGTGGTCAAGGTGGGCGACGGCTCGCTCACCTGGTCGTCAGCCCACCACCCCGACCAGCCGGGTCACGGCAGCCTCTTCTTCCACGGCGACAAGTCCCCGCTGCGGGGCGCCTATCTGCGGACGGCCGAGAACGCACCGCTCAACTCGGCGACGTTCAGGGGCGGTTACACCTTCGAGGTCTTCTACCAGCTGCCCGGCGACTGGGACCCGTCGCGCAACGCCTGGGGCGGGCTGATCAGCCGCACCGGCACGGGCGGAGCGGCCGGCAAGACCGAGGGCGACCCGGACGAGCCGCTCGCCACCCTGTCGCTGTCCGACGGACCCGGCCCGCAGTGGGCCGTGCGACCGCTCAACCAGCAGGGCATCGCCACCAACTGGGGCGACGAGACGGCCCGCGAGGTGTGGTGGCACGTCGCCGTCGTCAACGACGGCTCGCACACCACGCTGTACGTCCAGGGCTGCCCCGTCGCCCGCAACCCGACCGCGCGCTCGGTGGGGCTCACCTCGCTCGGCCTGCCGTGGCTGCTCGGCGGCTACGAGTACGCCGGAAAGATCGACCAGATTCTGCACGGGCGGCTCGGTGACGTACGGATCGTCGAACGCGCCCTGCCCGTCACGTCGTTCATGAACCACTGACCTCCCGAGAGGCTGTGACCCAACCATGTCCGATCAGCAACTGCCCGACTGGGCAGACCCGTCCGTCTCCCCCGCCGCCCTGGACCCGCAGGGCGTATCCAGACGTCAACTCATGCGCCGAGCGGGCCTGTTCGGCGCAGCCTTCGCCGCAGGCTCCCTCGCCACCCCCGCGGCCGCCGACAGCCGGCGGCTCGGCGGAAACGACCCCCGCCTCGCCTATCTCGTCGGCGACCACCACGTCCACTCCGTCTACAGCCATGACGCGAAGTACACCTTCGACCAGGTCGTCAAAGGCGGCGCCAAATACGGCGTCGACTGGCTGGTCTTCAACGAGCACTCCAATTTCGGGCACGCCGAGTTCGGGGCCCAGATGGAGCACCAGGAGATCCTCAAAGCACGGGCCGCGAACCCGCGTCAGCTGATCTTCCAGGGCCTGGAGTGGTACATCCCCGGCGCCGAGCACTGCACCGTCTTCGCGGCACCGGGCCGCCACGAGGTCGACATCCTCACGAAGTTCGAGCTCGCCTACGACGGCAAACTGCTCGGCTACGACAAGGGCGGCCCGAACCACCCGGACACTCCGCGCAACGAGGCACACGCCGTCAAGGCCATCAAGTGGCTGGCCGAGCAGCGCCGCAAGGGTCACGTCGACGATGTGCTCGTCCTCGCCAACCACCCGCTGCGGCTCGGCATCGACTCCCCGCACGAGATGCGCAACTGGCGGGACGCGGCCCCCGAGATCATGATCGGCGTGGAAGGCGCGCCCGGCGCCCAGGGCGGCGCCATCCCCGGCTGGCGCGGCCCGACCTCGATCCGCGGCGAGTACGAGAACAAGCCCTCGGAGAACTCCTGGCCCGGCTATCCGGCGGACGCCTACGTCACGTACGGCGGCTTCGACTGGATGACGGCCACCGTCGGCGGCCTGTGGGACGCCATGCTCGCCGAGGGCAAGCTGTTCACCATCACCACCAACTCCGATGTGCACCGCGTGGTGTTCGACACCTGGAAGAACGGCGACTGGCCCCCCGGCCAGAACTTCGACAACACCGGCCGCCTCCCCGACCCGGTCAACACCACCGAGCCCCAGCCAGGCGGCGACTTCTGGCCCGGCCAGTTCAGCCGCACCCACGTAGGCGTGACCCGCTACGGCTACCGAGCGGTGATGGCGGGCCTGCGCGCGGGCCGAGTCTGGCTCGACCACGGCCACCTGCTGGACGGCCTCGACGTACGCGTCAAGCGGGACCGCGACGTCGGCCGCGGTGTGACGCTCGGCGGTCGGCTGCGGGTACGCAAGGGAGAGAAGCTCACCTTGTACGTCACGGTGACAACCGCCTCCCGGCCCAATCCCCAGGGAATCCTCCCGGAGTTGGCCCACATCGACGTCATCCGCGGCACGGTACGGGGCCCGGTGACGGACCGAGACGAGTGGCGAGCCCCCGACACGAAGGTCGTGCACACGAAGGACGTGACCGGCCGCAAGGGCACGTACACCTTGCGCATTCCGCTCACAGCGGGCGACGAGTCCTTCTACGTGCGTCTGAGGGGCAGCGACGGCAACCGCAACGGAACGGGCTATCTGGGGGCGGCAGTTGACCCGCACGGCCCGATACCGCACGAGCCGGGGAACGGGGACCCGTGGGCGGACACGTGGTTCTACTCGAACCCGGTGTTCGTGGACGTGGCGGGCGCCTGAGTGTCCCTTTTAGTACGCGGGGCTGGGCGCCCCTTCAGGGGCGCGGGGAACTGCGCGACCAGCCACGAACGGCCCGCAGTTCCCCACCCAGCAATAGCCCTACGGCGCTCAGGCGTAGAAACGAGAAAGGCTCTGCAGCACAGCCGCCGGCTTGGCCCCGCCCTCGATCTCAATCGCCCCGTCAACCGTGATCTGCACCCCACCGGGCACGTCCTCAACATCGGCCAGCTTCGCAACCAGCCGGATCCGCGACCCGACCTTCACCGGCGAGGGGAACCGCACCTTGTTCAGCCCGTAGTTGACCTTCGTCGAGACGCCCTCGACGTCCAGCAACTCGGTGAAGAGCGGAATGAAGAGCGACAGGGTCAGATACCCGTGCGCGATCGGCGCCCCGAAGGGGCCCTCCGCCGCCTTCTCGGGATCCACGTGGATCCACTGATGGTCCCCCGTCGCGTCAGCGAACGTATTGATGCGCTCCTGCGTGACCTCGATCCACTCACTGGTACCGAGGTCACTCCCCGCAAGCTTCTTGAGCTCGTCGATGCCATTCACAGTGATGCTCATATGCCGTTCCTTAACTACGAGTTGGAAGAGTCCGAAGAGTTCGGCGTGCCATACCGCTTACGCACCCGGGACTTCAGCAGCTTGCCGGAGGCAGTCCGCGGAAGTTCCTCCGCGAGCACCACCGACTTGGGGATCTTGTACTTGGCCAGGCGCCCGGCCAGGGAGGCGAGGACCGCGTCCGGATCGAGTTCCACGTCCTCGCGGGGCACGACAACGGCCCGCGGCACCTCGCCCCACTTGTCGTCGGGCACGCCGATGACCGCGCACTCGACGATGTCCGGATGGGCCAGGAGCAGGTCCTCGATCTCGGCGGGATAGACGTTCTCGCCACCGGAGATGATCATGTCTTTGATGCGGTCGACGATGTAGGCGTAGCCGTCCTCGTCGACCCGGGCCGCGTCCCCGCTGCGGAACCATCCGTCGCTGAAGGTGGCGGCGGTCTCGTCCGGCAGCCCCCAGTAGCCGGGCATGACGTTCGGTCCGCAGACGACGACTTCACCGGTCTCGCCGACGTCGACCGGCGCCATATCGGGCCGTACGACACGCACGTCGGTGAAGAAGTGCGGCACCCCGGCCGAACCCGCCTTGCTGACCGCGTGTTCGGCGTCCAGGAAGAGCGTTCCGGGCGAGGCTTCGGTCATGCCGTAGCCCTGGAGGAAGGTGAGCCCGCGCTCCTGGTACTTCGCGATCAGCGGGGTCGGAACCGGGGAGCCGCCGCAGGTCAGGATCCGCAGCGACGACAGGTCCGCGTCGGCCCAGCGCTCGTGCCGCGCCACCTGGTCGAACATCGTCGGGACGCCGAACATGAAGGTGATCCGGTGCCGTTCGATCAGGTCGAAGGTGGCAGCCGGGTCGAAGGTCTCGACCAGGACGCAGGTGCCGCCCTTGAGCAGGACGGGCAGGGTGAGCATGTTCAGGCCGGCCGTGTGGAACAACGGGGCGGAGACCAGGGCGCGTTCTTCGGCGATCAGGTCGTGGTCGATGAGGACGTTGACCGCGTTCCAGGTCAGGTTGCCGTGGGTGAGCATGGCGCCCTTGGGGCGGCCGGTCGTCCCCGAGGTGTACATGATGATGCAGGTGTCGTCGGCTCCGACGGGCTGGTCGATCGGCTCGGCGGACGCTCCGGCGATCAACGCCTCGTATTCGGGGCCGACTTCGACGTACGACCGCACATCGGTGCTGCCCGGCTGTCCGGCGACGATCCCGGCGTGCGAGGGTGCGTACACGAGCGCCTTGGCTCCCGAGTCCGCGAGCTGGTAGCCGATCTCGGGCCCCGCGAGACGGGTGTTGAGGGGCACGAAGACGGCGCCGAGTGTGCCCGCCGCGAACAGCGTCTCCAGGTAGGAGGCGTGGTTGGGACCGAGGTAGGCGACCCGGTCGCCGCGTCGGATGCCGGCCGTGCGCAGGGCGTGTGCGAGGCGGGTGGTCCGCTCGTACAGTTCGGCGTAGGTCGTCTCGGTGTCGTGGTGGATCAGGGCGGTGCGTCGGGGTGTCTTACGGGCCCGGCGTGCGGGCCAGGACCCCACTCCCTCATTGCGCATCGGTGGCCCCCTTATGCCTTCGTCAGTCCGAGCAGCCGGGCCGCGTTCTCCTTGAGGATCTTCGGCCTGACCTCGTCCTTGATGGGCAGTTTCGCGAAGTCCGCGAACCAGCGGTCCGGGGTGAGGACGGGGTAGTCGGAGCCGAACAGCACCTTGTCCTTGAGCAGCGTGTTCGCGTACTGCACGAGCTGCGGCGGGAAGTACTTCGGCGACCAGCCGGACAGGTCGATGTGCACGCCCGGCTTGTGCGTGGCCACGGCGAGGGCCTCGTCCTGCCAGGGGAAGGACGGGTGCGCCAGGATGATCTTCAGATGCGGGAAGTCGGCGGCGACGTCGTCCACGTGCAGGGGGTTCGAGTACTTGAGCCGGATCCCGCCCCCGCCGGGCACTCCGGCCCCGATACCGGTCTGCCCCGTATGGAAGAGGGCGATCGTCCCGGTCTCCTCGATCACCTCGTACAACGCGTACGCCACGGACCGGTCGTTGGGGAAGAAGCCCTGGATGCTGGGGTGGAACTTGAACCCCTTCACCCCGTACTCCTCGACCAGGCGGCGGGCCTGCTTCACGCCGGCCTTGCCGCGGAAGGGGTCGATGGAGGCGAAGGGGATCAGGACGTCCGGGTTGGCGGCCGCCGCTTCGGCGACCTCCTCGTTCGCGACGGGCTCGGTGCCGGTCGCGGACTCGGCGTCGACCGTGAAGATCACGGCGGCCATCTTCCGCTCGCGGTAGTACGCGGCCGTCTCCTCCAGGGTGGGCTTCCGCTTGCCCTCGACCTTGAAGTAGGCGGAGGAGGCGTCGTGCAGGTCGTCATCCAGCGAGGACTTGCCCTTGGAGGAGACCTCGGCGTGGGTGTGGACGTCGATCGCGACGAGTTCCTCGACGTTGAGGTTCGTCATGGTTCACGCCTCCGGGAACTTCGGCGCGGGGACGCCCACGGTCTGCGGCTCGGCGCCCAGCGAGGTGGGCCAGGCGTCGGCGAGGGTGTCGGGGGCCCAGCCACCGTCAGCGTACGCCGCCTTGATCTCCTGGGGGTGGGACCAGAGGGTCACCTTGTCGCCGCCGATGCCGATGGCCTGGCCGGTCACCTCGCGGGCGGCCTCGGAGGCCAGGAACGGGATCAGCGCGGCGCAGTCCTCGGGGGTGCCGAAGCCCTCGCCCTTGCGCAGGAAGTCCGGCAGCGGCTCGCCCTGCTTCATGGCCTCGATGTACGGGGCGAAGGCCGGGATGGTTTCGGTCATCGCGGTGGCGGCGACCGGCACGACCGCGTTGACGGTGATGCCCGAGCGGGACAGCTCCATCGACCACGTACGGGCCATGGCGGCGATGCCGGCCTTCGCGGCGGAGTAGTTGGTCTGGCCGAAGTTGCCGCGCTGTCCGGCCGGGGAGCCGACCAGGATCAGGGTGCCGCCCTCGCCCTGCTCGCGCATGCGGACGGCGGCGGCGCGGGCACAGGTGAAGGTGCCCTTGAGGTGGGTGGTGATCACCGCGTCGAAGTCGTCGTCGGTCATCTTCCACAGGACCCGGTCCCGGAGGATGCCCGCGTTCGTGACCAGGATGTCGAGGCGCCCGAACTCCTCCACGGCGCGGGCGACGAGCCGGTCCGCGGCCTCGGACGTACCGACCGGGACCACCTCGGCGACCGCGCTGCCACCGGCCGCGGTGATCGCCTTGACGGCCTGCTCGGCGACGGCCTCGTCCACGTCGTTGACGACCACGGAGGCGCCTGCGGCGGCGAGAGCGTGCGCATAGGCGAGGCCGAGGCCACGGCCGGAGCCGGTGACGACGGCCACCTTGCCGGTGAGATCGATGCTGGGCACGACGGGGTCCCTTCGAGAAGCGGATGCGGCTGCGAGTCGAGTCAGAGCTGCGGCTACGAGATCGAAGCTAAGGACAATAATTGTCGACGTCAATAGTTGTTGCGAGCCGAGTCGTGCGCCATGCTGTGAGCACCACGCACACCCGCCCCCCGTCCGGGGCCTCGACCAGGGAGCCCGCCATCGCCGGCCAGCAGCACGCGACCAACCCCGACGCCATCGACGCTCAGGAGCCATGGATGCGCGGGCTGCACTCGGACACCGGCTACCTCCTGTACCGGATCGGTCTGCGCTCGGGGCAGCTGTTCAACACGTTCCTCCAGGAGTCGGGGCTACGACTGCGCCACTACGCGCTGCTGCGCTACCTGACCACCACCGAGGGCGCCCTCCAGCGGGAGCTGAGCGCCCGCCTCGGGTACGACCCGAGCGCGATCGTCGGCCTGGTCGACGACCTGGAGAAGCTCGGCTTCGCCGAGCGCCGCCCCTCCCCCGACGACCGCCGCAGCCGGATAGTCGCCCTGACGGAGAACGGCCGGTCGTTCCTGCGCGACTCCCACGAAGCGGGGCGGCGGGCGACGAGCGACCTGCTCCAGCCTCTGGATGCAGCCGAGCGGGACACGCTGCACACGCTCCTGCAGCGGATCGCCGAGACCGAACTCGGCTGAACCCGGGACCAGTTGAGCCTGGACAACGCTTGGACGACCCGATGACCGTACGTTCGGCGCCCGACCGCCTCCTCGCCGTACTCGCCGCCTTCGACCACGACCACCCGGCGCTCTCCCTCACGGACATCAGCCGCCGGGCCGGGCTCTCCCTCACCACCGCCCACCGCTTGGTGGGCGCGCTCAGCGAGTGGGGCGCGCTGGAGCGCGACGCGTCCGGGACGTACCACGTGGGCCTGCGCCTATGGGAAGTGGCCGCGTTGGCGCCCCGCGGCCTGGCCCTGCGGCAGATCGCGCTCCCGTACCTGGAGGACCTGTACGAGGCCACGCACCAGAACGTGCAGATGGCGGTACGGGACGGTGACGAGGTCGTCTACATCGAGTGGATCTCCGGGCACTCGGCGGTCGGCGTGCACATCCGGGTGGGCGCCCGCTGGCCACTGCACGCGACGGGTGTCGGGCTCGCGTTGCTGGCGTACAGCGACGCGGCGTCCCAGGAGGCGTACTGCGCACGGCCCCTCGTCGCCTTCACCCCGCACACCATCACTGACCCGGCCATCCTGCGCCGCGTGCTGGCCGAAGTGCGGCGCTCGGGTGTGGCGGTGAGCAGCCGTCAGGTCACGGAGGACGCGCTGTCGGTGGCGGCGCCGGTCCGCAACGCGGATGGCTCCGTCGTCGCGGCTGCCTCCGTGGTGGTACCCGAACGGGACGCCCAGGTACCGGCGTTGATCCCGGCCGTACGGCTCGCTGCGCTGGGGATTTCGCGGGCGCTGGGGTGGCAACCGCGTGCTTCCGGCGGTTGAGCGGGTGGGTTCGTTTTTTGGGTGCGGGCGCGTTGTGGCTGGCGAGCATGGCGACTGGTGAGCTTCGTGACCGGCGGTTCCGGGAGCGCCCCATCAGGGGCGCGGGGCTGTATCAATATGCGGCTCCGCCGCGTGGGCGCGACCAGCCACAACGCACCCGCAGCCGCGACACGAAGTGTCACCCCCACCCCGGTAGGCGCACCC
>NZ_JAAKZX010000021.1 GCF_011045025.1 Streptomyces ureilyticus | reverse complement strand
ATCCGGGACCGGCTGAGGGTGAGTGAGTCAGATGCGGCGGTGCTGACCGAGGTCGGTATGTTCCTTGGTTCGCTGGCATCGGGTGATCTCGCGGAACGGTCCCGGCAGGGTGTGGCGCACGATGCGACCGGGTGGGCGGTGCGCAAGCGGGAGCTGACGGGGAAGTCGTCGGCGCGCTGGGCGGGCAGTATCACCAAGGCCACCCACGATCAGTGGGCGCTGGCGAGGCGCGGCCAAGTCGCCCAACTGACCTGGCTGCGCGAGCAGATCGCCTCCCTCGAGGCGCGGCTGGACCGGCCGCTGGGCGCCAAGGCGGACAAGCGCGAAGGCCTGCCGCGCGGGTACGCCACCCGTGCCGAGTGGCACGCGAAATCCCGCCGCCTGCATGCCCTGAAGGCCCGGCTGGCGGTGGTGGAGGCGGACTGGGCGGCGGGCCGGGTGCATGTGCTGCGCGGCGGCAAGCGCCTCGCGAACACCCGCCACCACCTGGCGGCGGCGGGGCTGGACGAAACGGCGTGGCGGGCACGCTGGCAGGCGCAGCGGATGTTCCTGACTGCTGACGGGGAGTCCGGAAAACGCTTCGGCAACGAAACCATCCGCGTCACCGACACCGGCCGGCTTTCCCTCAAGCTCCCGTCCCCGCTGGCCCACCTGGCCAACGCGCCGCACGGCCGGTACGTACTGGACGCGACCGTGGCGTTCCGCCATCGCGGGCAGGAATGGCGCGACCGGATCACCGCCAACCGGGCGGTCGCCTACCGCCTCCACCACGATGTGGTGCTCGGCCGCTGGTATGTGACCGCAGCATGGCAGCGTGCCGCCGTACCCGCCATGCCACTGGAGGCGGCCCTGGCCCGGGGCGTGGTGGGGGTGGACATGAACGACGACCACCTGGCGGCCTGGCAACTCGACGGGCACGGCAACCCGGTCGGGGAGCCGCAGCGCTTCTTCTACGACCTCGCGGGCAGCGCGGACCACCGCGACGCCCAGATCCGGCACGCGCTGACCCGGCTGCTGCACCACACCCGCCGTAGCGGGGCCGCCGCGATCGCCATCGAGGACCTCGACTTCAGCGACGGCACAAGCCGGGAGAAGCACGGCCGCAACAAGCGCTTCCGCCGCCTGATCTCCCGCTTCCCCACCGCCAAACTCAAGGCACGGTTGGTATCGATGGCCGCTGAGCAGGACATCGCCGTCGTGGCGGTGGACCCGGCCTACACCAGCAAGTGGGGTGCCCAGCACTGGCAGAAGCCCCTGACCAGTCCACGACGTGAGATTTCCCGGCACGATGCGGCGAGCATCGCGGTCGGGCGACGCGCCCTCGGGCATCCGATCAGGCGACGGACGGCACCGCCCCCGCAGCACCGGAGTGATGCTGCGGGGCATCGGACCGTCCAGGCCCGACCGGAGATTCGACGGCGTGAGGAAACCCGCCCCCACCTTCCCGGACCGCGCACACGAGGCGCGCCGCCCGGTGGTGGATCGAAAGCGGGCGACCAGCGGGCCCAGCACCGTTCGGGGCACGCGGCTGAGCATGAGTTCTGGCACCAGGACTCACTCGCGCTCAGTCTTTAGGAACGGTAGCGGACGCCTTGAGGATCAGTGCTCCACATTGAGGGCGAGTGAGGTGGCAGAGCTTTCGCAGCGCAGGCAGAGCGGCCGGACGTCCACCGCGACAGCGCTGGTGGCCGCCGTCACGCTGCTGGTGCTCACGAACCTGGTCAACAACCGGTGGGCGCCGTCCTGGATCGTGCTCAGCTCCGCGATCGCCTCTGCCGCGCTGATCGCGATCACGTTCAGGGCTGGTGGCGGCTGGGCCGACCTCGGACTGTCCCGCGACACGCTGCGCCGCGGTCTCGGCTGGGCGCTTGCTCTGGTCGCGATCGTCGCAGCGGTGTACCTGTGTGCGGCAGCGCTGCCCGTCACCCGCGAGCTGTTCGAGGACGAGAGGGCGAGCGGACTGAGCGGCGCGGAGGTCGTCGGCCGGGTGCTGATCAAGGTGCCGATCGGCACGGTGCTGCTGGAAGAGGTCGCCTTTCGCGGAGCGCTCTACGGACTGGTGCTACGCGCTCGCGGCCCGGTCGCGGCCACCGTGTTCTCGTCCGTGCTCTTCGGTCTCTGGCACATCCTGCCGTCGCGCCATCTCACCGACTCCAACCAGGCGGTGGGCTCGCTCTTCGGGCATTCGGCCCTCGGCACCGTCCTGGCCACCTTCGGCGCGGTCCTCCTCACGGCCGCCGCAGGCTGCCTGTTCTGCTACCTGCGTCACCGCACCGGCAGCCTGCTCGCGCCCATGGGGCTCCACTGGGCGACCAACTCACTCGGCTACGTGTTCAGCTCTGTGCTGGCCTGAACCGGCCTGAACGCAAGAACCGGAACGACGGCATCCATGGCGTCGCTCCATTGTCCATTCCCCCGAACTGGGCTTACGGACAACTCCCGTTGCCTCGAGAGTCGAGACTCACCGGCCCGCCGGCGACGTGTCCAGACGTGGAGGAGAGACGTACATGCCCAGCCAGCCCCATACCAGCCGCCGCACCCTGCTGGCCGCAGGCGTCGGCATACTCGCGCTGCCGGCCGTGCCCGCGGCAGCCTCGGCCGCCGCGGGGGCCGGACCGGCCGCGGCTGTGGCCGTCCCCGGCAGCACGGTGTTCGCCCGGACTGCCGGAGGGAGTCACACGTACCGGATTCCCGCCATCGTGCGGACGCCCAGGTCGGGCGACCTGCTCGCCTTCGCCGAGGACCGGCTCGGCGACGCCGACGACAACGGCAACATCAACCTCGTGATGCGCCGCTCCAAAGACCGGGGCCGTACGTGGGGCGAGCTGAAGGTGATCTGGAGCGACGGGAGGAACAAGATCGGTCCCGGCGTACCCGTCGTCGACCAGCGAAGCGGTGACATCGTGCTGCTCGCCATTCGTACGGCCGGGCATGTGTCCGCGGAGGACATCAACACCGGTAGGGCGTCCTGGGAGGACAGCCGTCGGCCGTTCGTCCTGCGGAGCACGGACGAGGGCCGGACCTGGAGCGATCCGGTCGAGATCACCGACGCCGTGAAACCGCGGAGGTGGCGGCACTTCGTCTTCGGGCCCGGGCACGCCATCCAGCTCACCCGGGGCCGGCACGCGGGCCGGATCGTCGTGCCGGGCAACCACACCGGCATTCCACCGGCGGGTTCAGATGACCGGGGCACGGAAGCGAAGTACCACGGCGTGCACCTCGCCTACAGCGACGACGGCGGGCACACCTGGAAGCTCGGCGCCACCGACGAGAACTACGACGGCCGCTACGTCAACGGTGACGAATCCCAGCTCATCGAACTCACCGACGGCACGCTGTACCAGAGCGTCCGCGACCAAGGCGGTAACACTCCCGGACATCGGGCCTACGTACTCAGCGAGGACGGCGGCGAATCGTATGCCGGCGGGCTGAAGTCCCAGAGGGAACTGGAAACGGCGGTCGTGCAGGGAACGGTGCAGCGTGTGTTCGCCACCGACCAGGGCGACGACAGCAACCTCATCCTGTTCTCCTCCGCCAAGGAGACGGCGACGGGCGGCCGGGGAGCCATGGTGATCTGGCGCAGTACGAACGAAGGCAGGGACTGGGAGGAGGCGCACACCGTCTGGCCCGAGCGCAGCGCGTATTCCGACATGGTCAAGCTCTCCGACGACTATCTCGGCCTGCTTTTCGAGGCGGGGCAGAACAATCCGTACGAGGAGATCTCCTTCGCCCGGATCTCGATTTCGAACCTCGTGCGGTGAACGAGAGAAAGGAGCGCGAGCAATGAAGTGGAAGGCCATGGCCATGGGCGCCGCGGTGACGACACTCGGGGTCACCGCCTCGCTCACGGCGCCAGCGTCGGCGCAGGCCCAGGAAGAGTTTCCCGTACTGGGCCACTACCGCACTCACCCGGGTGAAACGGTGTGGTGGGACAGCGTGACCGCCGCGGAGAAGGAATATGGCGCATTCTCCGGTCACTTGCGCAACTACCACGCACCCGGGGAGGAACCGCTCGACGGCACAACTGAAGAGGGAAAGGCCGAGCGGAAGGCGATCCAAGCGGGGAAGAAGCTGCACCTTTCCTGGCGTCCGTATCCCAAGGGCGGAAACTGGGCGGACGTGAAAGGCGAGCAGAGCAGGAACCAACTCCGCGATGTGATGCGGCGATTGAAGTCCGCATGCGGTGACGGATGTACGGACGTCTGGCTGTCCATCGTGCATGAACCCGAACTGGACTGGCGCGACCCGGACAACTGCGGTGAGGTGGCGCCCTGCGAGGGGTTCGAGAACGCCGACTACCGCAGGATGTGGCAAGAGGTGTTCGAGGCTCGCGAGGACGTGGGTGCGGACAAGGTGAAACTCGTCTGGATCGTCCAGGGGTTCAGGGAACACTGGGACAAGAAGCTCTATAAGCCGCTGTGGCCCGGAAATGACAAGGTGGACATCGTCGGCCAGGATCCCTACATCGCGGCGACCGAACAGGACAAAAACGCCCTGGGCGACCGGATGATCGCTGGGGCAAGGCGGTTCAAGTCGGAATCCGACCCGCAGCACGACTTCGCTTCCAAGCCGCACATCTTCGCCGAGTACGGCTGTGATCTCGGCGGTGAGGGGGCTCGCGGGGACGCTGAGCACCGTGGGAACGGCATCGACGGTGTTCGCGAAGCCCTTCCGGAAATCGTCGACATCCCGAACTTCACAGTGATCGAGATGGAGTTCTTCGACGCCAGGTCCAACTGGATCTCCGACAACGACAACTCGCCCGACAACCAGGCATACCGCGACCTGAAGAACGCCACGCCCTGACCCCGGGCGCCAGGAAACGACGGGTCCTCGCCCTCCTCGGCGAGGACCCGCAACTCCGCTACCGCGAGGCCGTCAACCGCCCTTGCTCCAGGCGCTTCGGCAGCCACGCCAACTGGGCCGCCTCCTGGTACGGGCCGCCGCCCTCGTGGTCGTTGAAGTCGTACACCTCGATCGTCTTGTCCTCGTGCGGCCAGGCGTTGAAGGCGGCGAACACCGTCGACGGCGGGCAGGTCTGGTCCTCAAGGGCCGCCGAGAACAGGGCGGGCGCCCGGCCGCGGGCCGCGAAGTGCACGCCGTCGAAGTACGCCAGCGTGCGCCGCACCTGCTCGGTACGACCGCGGTGCGTCTTGAGGTACTTGCCTATCTCCCGGTACGGATCGCGGTCCGTCAGCGTTGTCGCACGCGGGAAGTCGCACAGGAACGGCACGTCCGGGGCGATCGCCGCCAGGTCCGGTACGAGGCCGGCGACCGCGATCGTGATGCCGCCGCCCTGGCTGGAACCGACCGCCGCGGTGCGCGAGGCGTCGATCAGCGGATGCGAGCGGGCCGCCTCCACGGCCCGTACCGCATCGGTGAACACCCGCCGGTAGTAGTAGCTTTCGGGATCCTCGACCCCGCGGGTCATGAAGCCGGGAAACGCGGGAGCGCTGCCCACCGGATCTGGTGTGTCACCGCCTCCCCACGCACTGCCCTGGCCCCGGGTGTCCATCACGAAGTGCGCGAAGCCCGCCGAGGCCCACAGCAGATGCGTATGGGGAAGGCCGCGCCCGCCGCCGTACCCGACGAACTGGACGACCGCAGGCCGTGGCGTGTCCGTCCAGGCGGGCAGTGTCAGCCAGCCCTTCACCGGGTGGCCGCCGAACCCGGCGAACGTGACGTCGTACACCTTCACGGTCTTGAGCTGCGTCTCGACCGGCTCGAAGGAGGCGTCCAGGTCGTACTCGCGCGCCTCCTGAAGCGTCTTGGCCCAGAAGGCGTCGAAGTCCTCCGGCTCGACGGACGCGCTGCGGTAGTTCCGGAGCTGGTCGAGGGGCAGGTCGAACAAGGCCATGGATGACCGCCTTTACGGGATCACGGGACGGGGTGCGGATGATCACACCGTACGGTGGCCGTCAGCGCGCCACCAGACCGTTCCTAATCAGTGAGCAGGAGTGAGTCTTGGACCCAAAACTGGTCAACTGGCGCATCCCGAACGGTTGTGGATGCGCTGGTTACCCGCGTTCGCGCCGCGTTCGGCGACACGGATCGTGTCCGTGGTCCGGGGAAGCGGGGGCGGGTTTCCTCACGCCCGCGGGTGCCGTGTCCGGCCTGGGCGGTCCGATGCCCCACACGATCGCTCTGGTCGTGTGGGGGCGGTGCCGTCCGTCGCCGGACCCGGTGTCCGAGAGCGCGTCGCCCGATCGCGACGCTGGCGGCGTCGTGGCGGGTGGTCTTGCGGTTCTTGCTGCTGAGGGGCTTCTGCCAGTGCTCGGCGCCCCAGCGGGAGGTGTAGGCGGGGTCGACGACGACGATGGTAATGCCGAGTGCGGCGGCCATGGACACGAGCCGTGCCCGCAGTTTGGCGACGGGCATGCCGGAGATCAGCTTGCGGAACTGCTTCCTGCGGCCGTGCTTCTCCCGCGTCTTCTTCGCGCCGAAGTCCAGGTCCTCGATCGCGATGGAGACGTCTTCGCGCCGTGCCCAGTGAAGGAGGCGGGTGAGGGCGTGCCTCACCTGGGCGTCCCGGTAGGTGGCCGGCCCGTCGAGGTCGTAGAAGAATCGGCGGGGATCACCCATCGGGTTGCCGTGCTCATCCAGACGCCACGCTGCGAAGTGGTCGGCGTTGGTGTCCACACCGATGAGCCCGTTCGCCCTGGCTACGGTCAGGGGAACGGTCTGGACCGGCGGGATCGTCCACGACGCGGTGAGGTACCAGCGGCCCCGATCCACGTCCAGGTGGATGCGGTAGGCGACAGCACGGTTCGCCGATACGCGGTCGGCCCACTCTTCGCCGCGGTGCCGGAAGTTGATCCGGCCGTCGAGCACGTACCGGCCGCGTGGGGCGTTGGCCAGGTGCGCCAGCGGAGCCGGGAGCTTGATGCTGACCTCGCCGTCGGAGCTGACGCGGATGGTCTCGTTCCCGAAACGCTTGCCCGACTCCCCGTCTGCCTGGAGGAACCAGCGTTCGGCATCCCAGCGCCTGCGCCACTCGTACTCGCCGAGCTGGGCGGCTTCCAGATTGTGCCGGTTGCGAGCCAGTTGCTTTCCGCCCCGTGCCACGTGCACGACACCGGCGTCACGGTCGGACCGCTCGCGCTCCAGCCGGTCTTCCAGCACATGCAGGCGCCGGGTCTTTTGGAACCACTCCTGCTTCGTGCGGTAGCCGCCCGGCGCCCGCTTCGTGCCCTTCTCCCCGACCGGCTGGGACAGGCGGTGCGCGATCGTGTGCACCCCGGCCTCAAGGTTGTGGATGTGGGCGAGTTGGGCACGGCGCGAGAGGCTCCACTGGTCGTGGGTGGCCTTCGTGATGCTCCCGGCCCAGCGCGAGGACGACTCCTGGGTCAGGGCCCGCTTGCGCTCCGCCCACTGGTCGCTGTCGTGATCGGTACCCGCCCGGCAACGTGCCTTGAGGTCGGCGCAAGCCAGCGAACCCAGGTGTGCGCCCACCAGGGGCAGCACCTTACGGTCCCGCTGGGACATGCCCTTGATGCTGGTGCGGATCGCCACCCCGGACGGGCCCAGCGCAACGAACGGCGCCTCGATCGTGCGCAGTGTGGAGTCAGCCATGCTCGGCGGCCTCCAAAGCCTTGCGGGCTCGGTTCTTCGCCGACCGGCGACCGTACAGGCGAGCACAGAACGAGGTCAGCACCTCCACCATGTCGCGCACCAGGTCGTCTTCGGCCTCGCCGTCATCAAGGACCACGAGGCGGCGCCCATGTGCGGACAGGGCGGCTTCGACAAGTTCGGTGTTCATCCGACCCAGCCGGTCCTTGTGCTCGACCACCACCGTGGTCACGTCCGGATCGGCCAGCAGCCGCTTGGCCTTGGGGCGGGCACCGTTCATACCGGATGCGATCTCCTCCTCCACCCGCACCACCCGGTGACCGGCCTGCGCCGCCCACCGGGACAGCCGGGCGACCTGCCGTTCCAGGTCGGTCTTCTGGTCATGGGAGGAGACACGGGCGTACAGGCCCAGCCCGCCGATCGCCTCGGGCGCGGCATTGACCCCCACGTTCACGAGGATCGTGCGCGGGCCGACCCGCTGAGCCGGTACCGGCAGCGTCCCCTCACGGAACCAGCGATACGCGGTCTGCGGGTGCACGCCCTGCACCTTCGCCCATTCCGTGAGATTCATGCTCTGACAACGACACTCACTCACACATGGTTACGCTCACTCACCCGACCTTGATGACCAGCAGTTGAAGACCCTTTTCCGCGCACTGGCCCGGTCCGGTCATGCCCAGCGTCGGCCCCACTCCGGTCCCGTACGGGCCCACTCGCGTTCCCACTCGGCCATGCGGTGGCGGAGGGAGACGCGGTGTACGACGAAGCGCCCGGCCAGGACGACGGTCGCGGCGCCACCGACGGTGCAGCCTCCCACCGCGAGCGCCTGCTGCCAGATCGCCGTGCTGTCCGCCGGGGCGGCGACGATCCGGCCGGCGTCATCCAGCCATACGTGGGTGTGGTCGCCGGGGCGGGTGCCGGCCTGGACCCGGGCCTCGCCCGTGCGCGCTCGCTCGCCGGGCTCGGTCCAGCGCACGGCGACCCAGTAGCTGGGCTGCTTGCCGCCGGTGGCGGTGGGTACCGCGGCGGGCGCCTGCTCGGTGACCTCCGCGCGCACCCGATGGCGTTCGGCCCGCTGCTCCGCTGCCGCGTCCCGCGCCGCGTCGTACGCCTGCCAGCCCACGACGAGCCCGGCCAGCGGGGCGCCGACGCACAGCAGAACGGCGACGACCAGGGTCGTCCACGTCTCCACCACATCGCAGCGGCGGCGCAGCGGATTGGGCCGCCAACGCCAGCCGCGCACCCGCGTGCCCATGTCCATGCCTCCTCACCGTCGTACGCCGCCCGAGTTCCCCATCGGCGGCGAACGGACCCTCTGAGTCGCCATCCCGTTGCGGCCGGTGCTCGCGCCGGCGCGGATCCGCCCGCGCACGACTGATCCGCGCCCCGCGTGGAACCCGGGCCGGTACGAGGAGAGGCGCGAGCCATGAGTAAGGACACCCGGGCCATCACCGTCGGCGTCGACGGTTCCCGCGCCGGCCTGGACGCCGCCGACTGGGCGGCCCGCGAGGCTCTCCGCCGTCACCTCGCGCTGCGCCTGCTGCAGGCCGGTCCCGACCCCGCGGCGCCGTCGGACGGCAGGCCGTCCCGCGTGACGCTCGACCGGGCCGCCGTCCAACTCGCTTACGCTCACCCGGCTTTGGACATCATGGCCCGCCGCACTGAAACCCCCGCGGTCCCGGCGCTATTGGCCGCCGCCGCGGAGTCGGAGGCGCTGGCGCTCGGCTCCCGCGGCTTCAGCGACGTCGCCGGTTTCCTGGTCGGCTCGGTCGCGCGCGCCGTGGCCTCCCGCGCCGAGCGCCCGGTGGTGCTGGTGCGCGCGGGGGAACTCCCCGAGGACGAACGCGTGCCCGTCGACGAGGCGACACCGCCGGCCAAGGCCCCCTACTTGCCGGTGGTCCTCGGCCTGGACCTGGCGCACCCGGCCGACGGCCTCATCGGCTACGCCTTCGACGCGGCCGCCGTCCGCGCGGCACCCCTGCACGTCGTGCACGCCTGGACGCTGCCCCCGCCGTCCGGCTACGTCATCGGCACGCGAACGCTGGACGACACGGCCGGACTGGAGGACGCCAACCGCCGCTCCCTGGCGGTGATTCTGCGGCCGTGGCGCCACAAGTTCCCGGAGACGACCGTCATCGAGGAGGTGGCGTACGGCCTCGCGGGCCACCACCTGCTGAAGGCGTCGATCCAGGCGGGCCTGCTGGTCATAGGCCGCGCTACCTCCGGCCCGGGCCTCGGCCGCGTGGCCCACTTCGTGATCCACCACTGCGCGTGCCCGGTCGCGGTGGTCCCGCACGACTAGCTCCGCTGGACGTGCAGTTCGAAGCCGCGGGTTCGTTGTGGTTGGTCGCTCCCCCACTCTTGGCTCCGCTCGAGCGGGGGGGGGACCCCCATCGCGGCGGAGCCGCAAGTTGGCACTGCCGCGCTCCCACGGATGCCTGCGGCTTCCGTGGGGGCGCGATACCGCATCGGACTTCGGGCACGCAGGTCAGCGCGCGCCGACCAGCCTCAGCCGAAGCGTTCGATCCGGATACGGTCCACCGGCTGCCCCGCCTCGACGAGGAGCCGTGAGGCATGCTCGGCGAAGCCGTTGGACCCGCACACGTAGGCCTCCCAGCCGCCGTCGGGCCCATGGGCCAGGAGCGCCGCCACCTGGGCGGACGACAGGCGCCCCACGGGCACGCCGGGCGGTGCGCTGCGCGTGAACACGGGCGTGGTCTCGGAGCCGTACTCCGACGCGTAGATCAACTCCTCGGGTCCGCGCGCCGAGACGAGCAGGCGCAGCGGCACGGACAGCCCGCGCGCCCGATGGTGGCGGACCATCGACATCAGCGGTACGACACCGGAGCCCGCGCCGACGAGCAGGGCGGGCCGGTCGCCGGTCCACGCGAAGAAGCCGCTGTTCGGGCCGCGGACTTCGACCTGGTCGCCCGGCTCTGCGACCGTATGGAACCAGCCCGACACCTCGCCGCCCTCGACATGGTCGAGCGTGAGCTCGATATGCCCGGCATCGTCGGGCGGCGACGCGATCGAATAGTGGCGCTGGGCGGTGTAACCGTCCGCCGCTGTGAGCCGCAGCATCACGTGCTGGCCGGGCACATGGCCGCGCCAGCCGGGCACGGCGAACCGGAAGGTGGCCGCGCGCGGGGTCTCGCGGCGGATCTCGGTGAGCGTGGCGCGCTGCCAGGTCGTCGCCGTGTCGTTGTTCACGGCGATCCGGCCGGGCACGGCGAACCCCGTCGAAGGCGTGAACGTCCCGGTCACGCAAAGGTCTTCGGTCGTCTCAGTCACCGGAGTAGCGCTGCTCTTCCCAGGGGTTGCCGCGGTGGTGGTAGCCGTTCTGCTCCCAGAAGCCCGGCTCGTCGTGGTCGAGGAGTCTGAGGCCCGCGATCCACTTGGCGCTCTTCCAGAAGTACAGATGCGGTACGAGCAGCCGCGCCGGACCACCGTGTTCCGCGGGCAGCGGCTCGTCGCCGTACTCCCAGACGATCCAGGCGCGCCCGCCGGTCAGATCGGCCAGCGGGAGGTTGGTGGTGTACCCGGTGTGGGAGTACGCGACCGCGTGCGTCGCCTCCGGGGCCGGACGTGCGAGGTCCAGGAACGCGTCCAGGGCCACACCCCCGAAGCGCACCCCGAACTTGGACCAGCTCGTCACACAGTGGATGTCGCCCTCGTACGCGGACGCTGGCAGCGCGTGTGCCTCGTCCCAGGACCAGGTGCGCGGCTCGGCCACCAGCCCGTCGACGGTGAACGTCCAGTCCGCGGGCGCCAGTTCGGGCGTGACCTCGACGGACAGGACCGGCCAGTCGTCGCCCGCGTCGTACTGGCCGGGCGGCAGCCCCGCGTTGGGGACGCGCGGGCGTCCGGTGAAGCCTCGGGTGACATGCATCGGTCCACGGTACCGGGCGCCCGCGCGGGGAATGAGTGCGGGAATAGCCGCCCGGCGATCTTCCCGGCATGCTGAGCTGAACAGGCGCGGTCCGGTGGAGAAACCCGGTGGAGAAAGAGGAAGCAGATGCCCAAGGCGTACGTCTTCACGCGGTTCGGCGGTCCGGAGACCGAGGCCCTCGTCGAACAGGACCGGCCGAGCCCCGGTCCCGGTCAACTCCTGGTCGCCGTACGGGCGGCAGGCGTGAACCCCGTGGACTGCAAGCAGCGCAACGGCTACGCACGCCCGGGCCAGTCCGCGCGTGAACTGCCCGCGGTGTTCGGCAACGAGGCCGCGGGTGTGGTCGAGGAGATCGGTGAGGGAGTCACCGGGTTCGCGGTGGGCGACGCGGTGTTCGGCAATCCGGTCGGCGGCGGCTACGCCGAGTACACCCTGCTCCCCGTCGCGGTGACCGCCCACAAGCCCGACGCCGTCTCCTTCACGGACGCGGCGGCCCTGTCGGTCGCGGGGGCGACGGCGTACGACGGCATCCGTCAGCTCAACCTGCCGGCCGGCTCGACCCTGCTGATCACCGGCGCCGGCGGTGGCGTGGGCGTGGCGGCCACCCAGATCGCGCGCGCTTTCGGGGTGAAGGTCATCGGCACGGCCAGTGCGGGCAAGAAGGACTTCGTCGAGTCGCTCGGCGCCGTGCACGTGCCTTCGGGCCCGGACTTCGTGGCCGGCGTACGGGCCGCCGCTCCGGACGGCGTGGACGCGGTCTACGACCTGATCGGCGGCGAGGTCCTCGAGGCCGCGGCCGAACTCCTCACCGACCGCACGAAGTTGATTACGGCGGGCGGCAAGGACATAGTGGGCCGCCTCGGCGGTGCCCCGGTCGCCCGGGCCCGTAACGCCGCGATCCTCGACGAGGTCGCCCACCTCGTGGTCGACGGCAAGCTGAACCCCTTCGTAACTCAGTCCTTCTCCCTGTCCCGCGCCGCCGAGGCACTGCGGCTGGTGGAGGACGGCCACGCCCGCGGAAAGATCGTCATCGAGGTCAGCGGCTGAGCACCGTGAAGGGATCGGCGGGGCCACGGCCTCGTGAGGGCAACCGGGCGCCGTGTAATGTTGCCGTCCGGCTGCGGACCGCCCCAGCCGTGCAGGGACCGAGGAGGTGAGCCCCATTACCGCTGTGTCAGCTCGGGTGCTCTCGCCTCAGGGGTTCACCGCCGCCAGGTGACCGGGAGAGCACTCTTCGGGTTCCCGAAAGGCTCTCGGCTTCCATGCCCAACTCCTCCATCCCTTCCGTTTCGTACGCCGCTGTCGTCGCCGCGCTCCGGTCCGCGGGCTGTGTCTTCGCCGAGGACGAGGCGCGGCTGATCGTCTCCGCCGCCCGCACTCCGGCCGAAGTCACCGCCATGGTGGACCGCCGCTGCGCGGGCCTGCCCCTCGAACACGTCCTGGGCTGGGCCGAGTTCTGCGGTCTGCGCGTCGACGTCGAGCCGGGCGTCTTCGTGCCGCGCCGGCGTACCGAGTTCCTGGTCCAGCAGGCCCTCGCGTCGGCCCCCGAAGCCCCGGCTCCCGTCGTCGTGGACCTGTGCTGCGGCTCGGGAGCGGTGGGCGCCGTGCTCGCCGCCTCCCTCCCCGGCGTCGAGTTGCACGCCGCCGACATCGACCCGGCCGCGGTCCGCTGTGCGCGCCGGAACGTCGGCGAGCGCGGCCAGGTCCACGAGGGCGACCTCTTCGAGCCGCTGCCGCGCAGCCTCCGCGGTCGCGTCGACATCCTGGCCGCCAACGTGCCGTACGTCCCCACCGAAGAGGTCTGCCTCCTGCCCCCGGAGGCCCGCGACCACGAGCCCCTCGTGGCACTCGACGGCGGAGGCGACGGACTCGACCTCCTGCGCCGGGTGACCGCCGAAGCCCCGCAGTGGCTGGCCGGGGGCGGCATCCTCCTGGTCGAGTCGAGCGAACGCCAGGCACCCGTCGCCGTCGAAACCGTCGCCGACGCCGGGCTCGTCCCGCGCCTGGCCGTGTCGGAGGAGCTGAACAGCACGGTCGTCATCGGAACGAGGTCATAGTCACATCACGCCTCCGCCATTGTGCAACTAGTTGCAAAAAGCTCGGCCCCTCGTCTACAACAGACCGCACGACATCGCACACGGAGGGGCCCATGAGCCGTTACCCGCACCTGCTGACCCCGCTCGACCTCGGCTTCACCACGCTGCCCAACCGCGTGCTCATGGGCTCCATGCACGTGGGCCTGGAGGAGGCGGAGCGCGGCTTCGAGCGCATGGCGGAGTTCTACGCGGCCCGGGCGCGCGGGGGAGTGGGGCTCATCGTCACGGGCGGCATCGCGCCCAACGAGGCGGGACGGCCGTACGAGGGCGGGGCCAAGCTCACGACCGAGGCGGAGGCCGAGCAGCACACCGTCATCACCGAGGCCGTGCACCGCGAGGGCGGCAGGATCGCGATGCAGATCCTGCACTTCGGGCGGTACGCCTACCACCAGGACCTCGTCGCGCCCAGCGCCCTCCAGGCCCCGATCAGCCCCCATGTCCCGCACGCCCTCACCGACGACGAGGTCGAGCGGACGATCGACGACTACGCCCGCGCCGGCCGCCTCGCTCGGCAGGCGGGCTACGACGGCGTCGAGATCATGGGCTCCGAGGGCTACCTCATCAACGAGTTCATCGCCACGCAGACCAATCAGCGCGAGGACCGCTGGGGCGGCTCGTACGAGAACCGCATGCGCTTCCCCGTCGAGATCGTCCGCCGCGTACGCGAGGCGGTCGGCGAGGACTTCGTCATCATCTACCGGCTGTCGATGCTGGACCTGGTGCCCGGCGGATCGACCCTGGACGAGGTGATCACGCTCGCCCGGGCCGTCGAGGCCGCCGGAGCGACGATCATCAACACCGGTATCGGCTGGCACGAGGCGCGGATCCCCACCATCGCGACCTCAGTGCCGCGCGGCGCGTACGCCTGGGTGACCAAGAAGGTCATGGGCGCCGTCGCGATTCCGCTGGTGACGACCAACCGCATCAACACCCCTGAACTGGCCGAGGAGTTGCTCGCCGAGGGCTACGCCGACATGGTGTCCCTGGCCCGCCCGATGCTCGCCGACCCCGACTTCGTCAACAAGGCCCGGGACGGGCGCCCCGACGCCATCAACACCTGCATCGGCTGCAACCAGGCATGCCTCGACCACACCTTCAGCGGCAAGATCACCTCCTGCCTGGTCAACCCACGCGCCTGCCACGAGACCGAGCTGGCCCTCTCGCCGACCCGGCACCGTAAGCGCGTCGCCGTCGTCGGGGCGGGCCCCGCCGGACTCGCCTGCGCCGTCTCCGCCGCCGAACGCGGCCACGACGTCACGCTCTACGACGCCGCGGGCGAGATCGGCGGCCAGCTGAACGTGGCCCGCAAGGTCCCCGGCAAGCAGGAGTTCGACGAGACGCTGCGCTACTTCCGTACTCAGCTCGAACTGCGCGGAGTGGAGGTGCGGTTGGGTTCGTACGTGACCGCGGACGACCTCGCCGGCTACGACGAGACGGTGATCGCCACCGGTGTCAGCCCGCGCACGCCCGAGATTCCCGGCGTCGACCACCCGAGCGTCGTCGGCTACCTCGACGTGCTGCGCGACAGCGTGCCCGTCGGCGACCGCGTCGCGATCCTCGGCGCGGGCGGTATCGGCTTCGACGTCGCCGAGTACCTGACCGACAGCGGCGACAAGGCGAGCGAGGACCCGGCGACGTACTTCCGTCAGTGGGGCGTCGACATGGACCACCGCACGCCCGGCGGCCTCGCCGCGCCCGAGCGGCCCGCGTCGCCGCGCTCTGTCCACCTCCTGCAGCGGAAGGCCTCCAAGGTCGGCGCCGGGCTCGGCAAGACCACCGGCTGGATCCATCGCACGGAGCTCAGGCACCGCGGGGTCACCATGATCCCGGGTGTCCAGTACGACCGGATCGATGACGAAGGCCTGCACGTCACCGTCGGCGGGCAGAGCACGGTCCTGCCGGTCGACACGATCGTGCTCTGCACCGGACAGGAGCCGCGTCGCGACCTGTACGACACGCTGAGCGCCGCCGGTCGCAGCGTGCACCTCATCGGCGGCGCGGACGTGGCCGCCGAACTGGATGCCAAGCGCGCGATCAAGCAGGGCACGGAGCTGGCGGCGGCGCTGTAGCCAGGGGATCAGCTGTCGGTGGCGTACCGCCGCGTACCTAGGATGAGTTCATGTCACTGCCGCACGCCATCCTCACCGCCCTGCTGGAGAAGCCGTCGTCGGGCCTTGAGCTGACCCGGCGTTTCGACAGGTCGATCGGCTACTTCTGGTCGGCGTCGCATCAGCAGATCTATCGCGAGCTGGGCAAACTGGAGGCCGAGGGCTACATCCGGGCACTGGCGGACGAGCAGCCGGCCCGCGGGCAGAAGAAGAGCTACGAGGTCCTGCCCGCGGGCCGCGCCGAACTCACCCGCTGGACCGCCGCCTCCCAGGACCCCAAGCCCCTGCGCGACCCGCTGCTGCTGCGCCTGCGGGCCGCGGCCGTGGTCGGCACCGCGGGCATCGAGGCGGATCTGCGCCGCCATCTCGACCTGCACCGGCGGCAGTTGGCGGAGTACGAGGAGATCCAGCAGCGGGACTTCCCGCCCGGCAGCAAGACGCCCCAGGACCGGCTCCAGCACCTCATCCTGCGCGCCGGGATCGACCTGGAGACCTTCTGGACCGGCTGGCTGACGCATGCGCTGGAGGAGTTCGGGCGACTGCCCGCGCCGGATCCGGCTTCCCGTGAGTCGACGGTGTGATCAGAGCCGTTCGGGCTGTGATCAGAGCCGGTTGGGCTTGGCGCGGCGGCGCAGGACCCAGGCCGTGGCCCCGACGCCTGTCGCCACCAGGATTCCGCCCGCCGTGTACGTGATGGTGCTGTAGTCCTCCGCGGAGCCGCCCGTACCGCCCATGACCCCGCGTGTCGCCGTGGCCGTCGGCGAGGGCGACCGCGTCGGCGACCGAGTCGGCGACGGGGACGGTGACGGGGAGGCCGTCGCGGAGATCGTGGGGCTCGAGCCCGTGGACACGGTGATGGACTGGGTGCCCGCCGTTGTGCCGTTCTCGCAGACCACGATGACGGTGTACGTGCCCGAGCTGACGCCCGACCACGAGGCGCTCTGGCTGCTGGTGCCGGAAAGCGCCGCCTGGCGTCCCTGGGCGAAGCTCGTCTGTCCGCTGGACAACAGCGAGGCGTTGCCGCCGCCCGGGCACGAGGTGGTGTTCACCTGGACCGTTGACCCACTGGAGGTCACGGTGATCTGTGTGTTCACCGCGGCAGCGGGCCCGGCGGTGAGGGCCAGCGGCAACGCGGCGGAAGCCGCCACGGTCAGACCGGCGCGGACGAACATCTGAGTAGTACGCATTGGACTGCCCTCCGGCGGCACGGTTGGCGGTACATCCCATGCGCCGCCGAGGATTGGGAAACGCCCGTGCTGCCCTGGGACGAGCCAACGTGCCCCTCCCCGCCCCCGCACGCGGGGCGGGCCCGGCCAGGTGACGGAGTCCTCCGTACGGCGCACCCGTACGGCGCGCCACGGCATGTGACCGAACCGGCGGAGGGATCCCTCCGCATGCCTCCGCCGCCACCATGCCGCCCCAGTGATCACCGTCGCCCGATCACGGCCCGCGCCGTGGCCGCGTCAGACCTTCCGGTACGCGTACGCCTCCGAAGCCGCCGCTTCCACCGCCGCGAGGTCCGCTCCCGACGAGGCCGTGACGACCGCGGCGACCGCGCCCTCGACGAAGGGAGCGTCCACGAGGCGGGTGTGGGCCGGAAGTTCGTCCCCCTCGGCGAGGAGGGTTTTCACGGTGAGGACCGCGCTGCCGAGGTCGGTGAGTACGGCGACACCGGCGCCGCGGTCCACGGAGGCGGCCGCGGCGGAGATCAGCTCGGCGCTGGTGCCCAGGCCGCCGCCCTCGACCCCGCCCGCCGGAGCCACCGGCGCGGTCGTGCCGCCGCCCGCGAGCCCTACCGCCAGTTCGGCGACCGAGGCGGCCACCGCGGCGCTGTGCGACACGAGCACGATCCCCACGAGCTTCTCGTCACTCACCGGCCGCCTCCTCGAGGGCCGCGATCAGCAGTGCGGAGGAGGTGGCACCGGGGTCCTGGTGCCCGATGCTCCGCTCGCCCAGATAACTCGCCCTGCCCTTGCGGGCCTGCAAGGGTGTGGTGGCCAGGGCGCCCTCCTCGGCGGCGGCCCGCGCCGCCGCGAAGGACTCGCCGAGCGCTTCGACCGCCGGCACCAGCGCGTCGATCATGGTCTTGTCGCCGGGCGCCGCCCCGCCGAGCTGCATCACCGCGTCCACCCCGGTACGCAACGCGTCCGTGAGCTGCTCCTCGCTGACCTCGGCCGCGTCCCCGAGCGCCTTCCCGGTACGGCGCAGCAGAGTGCCGTACAACGGACCCGAGGCACCGCCCACCGTCGAGATCAACTGCCGCCCGGCGAGCATGAGTACGGCACCCGGCGCCTGAGGCTCCTCCTTCTCCAGCGTGGCCGTCACGGCCGTGAAGCCGCGCTGCAGATTGCTGCCGTGGTCGGCGTCACCGATCGGCGAGTCGAGGGCGGTGAGCCGCGCCGCCTCGCGGTCGACGGACGCGGCGGTCGCCGTCATCCAACGGCGGAAGAAGTCGGCGTCGAGCACAGGATCTCCTCGCATCGTGCCTGCGTAGTCGTCATGGTTGTCCGGGGTGTGTGGCTGGGGGCTTGTCCGGTCAGGGAGCCGACCGGTCTCAGATGCCCCAGCGCAGGCCCGGCGTACGCACCGGGGCGTCCCACAACCGCAGCAGCTCCTCGTCGACCTGACAGAGCGTCACCGAGGCTCCGGCCATGTCGAGCGAGGTGACGTAGTTCCCGACGAGCGTGCGCGCCACCGCGACACCACGCTCGGTCAGCACGCGCTGCACCTCCGCGTTGAAGCCGTACAACTCCAGGAGCGGCGTCGCACCCATGCCGTTGACCAGCACCAGTACCGGATTCCTGGGGTTCAGGTCCTCCAGGACCGCGTTCACCGAGAAGTCGGCGATCTCCCGCGACGTCATCATCGCGCGCCGCTCCCGGCCGGGCTCGCCGTGGATGCCGATGCCCAACTCCAGCTCCCCGGGCGGGAGATCGAAGGTGGGACTGCCCTTCGCCGGAGTGGTGCAGGCACTCAGGGCGACACCGAAACTGCGGGAGCTCTCGTTGACCTGGCGGGCCAGTGTCTCGACCCGCTCCAGCGGCTGGCCCTCCTGCGCCGCGGCGCCCGCGATCTTCTCCACGAACAGTGTCGCGCCGGTGCCGCGCCGCCCGGCCGTGTAGAGGCTGTCGGTCACCGCCACGTCGTCGTTGACGAGTACCTTCGCCACCTGGATGCCCTCGTCCTCGGCGAGCTCCGCCGCCATGTCGAAGTTGAGTACGTCCCCGGTGTAGTTCTTCACGATGAACAGCACTCCGGCGCCGCTGTCCACGGCGGCCGCCGCCCGTACCATCTGGTCCGGCACCGGGCTGGTGAACACCTCGCCAGGACAGGCCGCCGACAGCATCCCCGGACCCACGAACCCGCCGTGCAGCGGCTCGTGCCCCGAACCGCCACCGGAGACGAGCCCCACCTGCCCGGCGACCGGTGCATCCCGCCGTACGATCACCCGGTTCTCGACATCCACGGTCAGCTCGGGATGCGCGGCGGCCATGCCCCGCAGCGCGTCGGTGACAACCGTCTCCGCGACGTTGATGAGCATCTTCATTCCGTACCTCCGGGTGAGGTGAGCAGCCGTGGCCGCGTCCTGGATCTCTCAAGGCCTGCGGGTCAAGTATCGATCGCGGAGTGCCGTTCGGCACCGGTGGGAACGGCGGATCTCGTGCCCGCTTCGTGACGCCGCCGGGTTTGGCCGGGCGGCGTACGGCAACTCGGTCAGCGTGTCAGCGATAGATCAGCAGGAACTCGTCCGTTTCCTCGAGGACCGGTTCGCCTGTGCGCAGGCGTGTACCGAGTGCGCGCGGCTGTGTGCGCTGCGCGCGAGTCTCGCCGATCTCGACGGTCCCGAAGACCAGCAGCTGCTGCGGCGCAAGAGCATCATGTGCGCGGAGGTCTGCGACGCGACCTGCCGTGTGCTGGCCGAGCAGACCTGGCAGGACGAGGCCGGAACGCGCGCCCAGGTCGAGTGGTGCCGCGCCGTCTGCCTGGAGACCGCGCACGTCTTCGACCGGAACCCCGAGGCCGAAGAGGGCGCGCAGTCCTGCCGGGACTGCGCGCGCGCCTGCACGGAGTTCCTCGCCCTGTTGAGGTGAACGGCCCCGCTGTGGTGACAGCCGCCCCGAGGTGGCGGACCGCCGTGGCGGACCACCCTCCCCGAAGCGATGGACCGCCGCCCAGCTCTCGAGTCGCCCGTCAGTCCCCGAGCGCCCGGCCCACCCGTACGTTCCAGCGCCCGGCCCGACCGCTGAGTTCCGTCGCGGTCAGCGGTGGTACGTCGATCCGCCAGAACGCCGGCTCCGGAGCACCGAGGGCCCGTACCACTACGGCCCGTACGATCTCCGGCTCGACGACGGCGAAGGTCCGGCCCTCGAACTCCCCAGCCGCATCAAGCCACTTGGCGATCCGGTCGCACAATCCGCGTACGGATTCACCGCCGTGCGGGGTGTACGACGGATCCGCCAGCCAGCGCGCGACCGCCTCAGGCTCCTCAACGCTCACCTCGGCCAGGCTCGCGCCGCGCCAGCGACCGACGTCCAGGCCCGCCAACTCCGGCTCGTCCGCGGCGTCGAGACCGAGCGCGGTGGCCGTCTCGCGGCAGCGCACACCGGGGGAGACCAGGGCCCGGTCCGCGGCGGGCAGCGAACCCGCGGCCGCCTCCGCGAGCCGCAGCCCAGAGGCGTCAAGGGAGCATCCGTCGTCGAAACGCGCCTCCCGCAACGCGGCACTGATCGCTGGTGAGATCAACATCACTCGGCTGGTCATCGGCCCACTTTCGTACTCAAACGCCCGCTCAAAGCCCTTGCCCGCACCGGGAATTGGGGCGTGATCAGGACAACGGCGCACGCTCCGGCACCCCGTGCGCCCTTGGCCGCATCCCCGCTTCGCGGTACGGTCACGTCGATATTGACGACGGTTCGACGGAAGCCGGTGAGAATCCGGCACGGTCGCGCCACTGTAAGCCCGTACCAACTGCCTCCCGACAGGGGCGGTTCAGGCCGGGTAAGTCAGACCCGTGGCCGTCGTCTTGTGCACCACCGAGATGGGACGCGAGTTCCCCAGGAGGTCCTGCCACATGGCGCAGTCCATCGCTCAGCCGAGCCTAACCAATCCCGCCGCACCGGCCGCCGTGCCGGCCAAGCTGCCGATCGGCGCGATCGCCCCCTGGGCGGTCTTCTTCGGCATCCTGATGCTGGTCCTGCTCTACTTCGTCGGCGCCGAGCAGGGCGCCACCTCCCTTGTCTCAGGTGAAGGCGTGCACGAGTGGGTGCACGACGCCCGCCATCTGCTCGGCTTCCCCTGCCACTGACGGCGACGAGGAAGCGTACGAGCACATGGACTCAGCAACCGTCAGAAACCTCCTGGTGCGTGGCATGCTTGCGGGACTCGCCGCGGGCCTGCTCGCCCTGGTCGTCGCCTACTTCCTCGGCGAACCACGCGTCGACGAGGCCATCGCCTTCGAGGAGGCCCACGCCCACGAGCACGGCGGCGAGGAACTCGTCAGCCGCACCATGCAGTCCACCGCCGGTCTGAGCACCGGCGTCCTCGTCTACGGCGTCGCGTTCGGCGGCATCGCCGCCCTCGCGTACTGCTTCGCACTCGGCAGGATCGGCCGCTTCGGGCCGCGCGCGAGCGCGCTGATGCTGTCGACCGCGGGCCTGCTCGCGGTCTACGTCGTGCCGTTCCTGAAGTACCCCGCCAATCCGCCCGCCGTCGGCGACCCCGACACCCTCAACGAGCGGACCACGCTGTACTTCCTGATGGTCGTGCTCAGCGTGCTGCTGACCGTCGGCACGGTGATCCTCGGCAAGCGTCTCGCACCACGCCTGGGCAACTGGAACGCCACCCTCTCCGCGGGAGCCTTCTTCGTCCTCGTCGTCGGCCTGGCGTACGCCGTCCTGCCGTCGTACAACATGGTCCCGGAGGGCTTCCCGGGCACGCTGCTGTGGCAGTACCGGCTCGCCGCCCTCGCCATCCAGGTGACCCTGTGGACGGCTTACGGCCTGGTCTTCGGGTACCTCGCGGAGCGCGTGCTGGCTCCGCGTACGGCTGCCGCCCAGCGGGGGAGTGCCACACAGGCAACTCCCGTACCGCAGTGAGCAGTTGAGCCAAGCGATGGGCCCCCGGACAACCGGGGGCCTTTCCTTGTGCCACCCACGTGCCACCCACGTGCCATCCACGTGTCACCCACTCCTGCGTGTTCCCAATTTCTGGAACACGTTCTACGGTGTGCGCCGTCAGGACCGGGCGGCCGGAGCAGCAGGCCAGTAGGAGCCCCGTGGGAGCCAGGAGGCGCCGTGCATCTCGAATACACGCCGGAGCAGCAGGAGTTGCGCACCGAACTGCGCGCCTACTTCACCGAGTTGGTACCGGAGAACGTGCACGCCCGGTACGCCGACCCGGCCGCGCAGAAGCGGTTCTACCGCGAGACCATCCGCCGGCTCGGCTCCGACGGCTGGCTCGGGGTGGGCTGGCCGAAGGAGTACGGCGGGCGCGGGCTGAGCCCGATGGAACAGTTCATCTTCTTCGACGAAGCCGCCCAGGCGGGCGTACCGCTGCCGCTGATGGCACTGAACACGGTCGGGCCGACGATCATGCAGTTCGGAACGGAGGAGCAGAAGGCGTACTTCCTGCCGAAGGTCCTCTCCGGCGAGATCGACTTCGCGATCGGCTACAGCGAGCCCGACGCGGGCACGGACCTGGCCGCGCTCAAGACCAGGGCGGTCCGCGAAGGCGATGAGTACATCGTCAACGGCCAGAAGATCTGGACGACCAACGGCGACACCGCCGACTGGGTCTGGCTGGCCGTCCGTACCGACCCGGACGCGCCCCCGCACAAGGGCATCACCATGCTCCTCGTGCCGACCTCCGACCCCGGCTACTCCTGCACCCTCATCAACACCCTCGCCTCGCACGACACCACCGCGAGCTACTACGAGAACATCCGCGTCCCCGTCTCCCGCCGCGTCGGCGAGGAGAACAAGGGCTGGCGGCTGATCACCAACCAGCTCAACCACGAACGCGTCACCCTCGCCGCCCACGGCACCATGGCCATCCGCGCCCTGCACGACGTACAGCGCTGGGCCATGGAGACCAAGCTCGCCGACGGCCGCCGCGTCGTCGACCTGCCCTGGGTGCGCCGCCGTCTCGCCCAGACCCACACGAAGCTCGACGCGATGAAGCTCCTCAACTGGCAGATGGTGAACGCCGTCCAGGAAGGCACCCTCACCCCGCAGGACGCCTCCGCCGTGAAGGTGTACGGCTCCGAGGCGCGCCGGGACGCGTACGCCTGGCTCATGGAGATCGTCGCCGCGGCGGGCGCCCTCAAGGAAGGCTCGGCGGGCGCGGTCCTCCATGGCGAGCTGGAGCGCGGCTACCGCTCGGCCGTGATCTTCACCTTCGGCGGCGGGAACAACGAGATCCAGCGCGAAATCATCTCGTGGATCGGTCTGGGGATGCCGCGGGTACGGCGCTGAGCGCTTTGTGACGAGGCTTTTTAGTTGGCATAAAAGCGGGATAGTTGGCACTGAGCGGAGCGCTTGGCCTGACGCGCGATGGGCTTGGCTTGTTGGCGTCCTGGGCCCGCTGATCTGCTAATTCGTCAGGGTCAGCGCAACTGGGCCGTGCGGGGCTGAGGCGGCGGCCGATACTGAGGTCGCCGGCGTCCCGGATGCTGAACGGCGCCAGGCCGATCCTCTGGGCGCTCTCGCCGCCCATCTGTGTCAGGCGGCGGCGATCACGTACCCGTCTGCGTCCCGCCAATCCGGGGTGGAGACGGCACCGAGTCCTGACGGGGCTCGGGCCCTTCGCGACTTTCTCCACAACAGGCCGATAGCCTGGCTGGCCCGGAAGAAAGTATGGACACATTGGGCTGAAGTCTTCTAGCCTTGTCGGCGGACCATCACGGTCGTCGATGTGACCCGACAGCGCGGTAGCCATCGACTTCTACTGTTTCCGAGCGGTTGCCCCCGCTCGGCCCCCGCTCGGCGTAGTGGCCTGCTGAAGCACACCCAGCGGGCCGAAGCGGCGACATCCCGCTACGGCATCGGCGCGGCAGCGCGCGCCCCAAGCCTGGCAGACACCTGTTCAGGAAGGGGACTGTGTTGTCATGTTCATGAAAATCAGGGCTGCAGCCGCGCGTTGGCCGGCCATCGGTTCGGCTCTGCTCCTGGTCGCGGCCGCTCTCACCGCGGTCGTGTCCAGTGCGACCCCGGCCTCGGCGCACCCGATCAACGCCGCCGACTTCCAGCAGGTCCAATTAGCCCGCGGGGTCGCGGAGGTCGGTGAGCCGATGTCGCTGGCCGTACTCGCCGACCGGTCGGTGCTGCATACCGCTCGCAACGGGACCGTGCGCCGCACGGATGCCAACGGCACCACCACGGTGATCGGCAACATCCCCGTATACGTGCACGACGAGGACGGCCTGCAGGGCATCGGCATCGACCCGGGTTTCGCCACCAACCGGCACATCTACCTCTACTACTCCCCGCCGCTGTCCACACCAGGAGGCGACGCACCGACCACCGGCGGCAACTGGTCGGCGTGGCAGGGTGTCAACCGGCTTTCCCGGTTCACGCTCAACGCCGACTTCACGCTCAACCAGTCCAGCAAAGTGGACATCCTCGACGTGGCGGCCGACCGAGGTATCTGCTGCCACGCCGGCGGAGACATCGACTTCGACGCGGCAGGCAACCTGTACCTGTCCACAGGCGACGACACCAACCCGTTCGAGTCCGCCGGGTATTCCCCGCTCGACGAGCGGTCCAACCGCAACCCGGCGTTCGACGCGCAGCGCACCGCCGCCAACACCAACGACCTGCGCGGCAAGATCTTACGAATCAAGGTGAACGAGAACGGGTCGTACTCGATCCCGGCAGGCAACATGTTCCCGCCCGGCACGGCCAGGACCCGGCCGGAGATCTACGCGATGGGCCTGCGCAACCCGTTCCGGATGAGCGTGGACAAGGCCACCGGCATCGTCTACGTCGGCGACTACGGCCCCGATGCCGGCGCCACCTCGTCGCGCGGGCCGCAGGGCCAGGTCGAGTTCAACCGCGTCACGGGCCCGGGCTTCTACGGCTGGCCCTACTGCACCGGCACGAACACGAGCTCCGAGACGTACGCCGAGTGGGACTTCGCCACCAACACGGCAGGCGCGAAGTACAACTGCTCGGGCGGGCCGACGAACAACTCGTTCCGCAATACCGGCTTGAGCACGCTGCCCCCCGCCAAGGCCGCCTGGATCCGTTACGGCGGCGACGCCGGCAGCCCGCCGGCGTTCGGCGGCGGCTCGGAGTCGCCGATGGCGGGCCCGGTGTACCGGTACGACCCCGACGTCAGCTCGCCCACAAAGTTCCCGCAGTCGTTCGACGGGCAGTTCTTCGCCACGGAGTTCGGCCGCGGCTGGATCAAGCCGATCCACCTCAACGCCGACGGCTCCCCGGGGACCATCGACAGCTTCCCCTGGACCGGCAAGCAGGTGATCGACTCGGCGTTCGGCCCGGATGGCTCCTACTACGTGCTGGACTACGGCACCGGGTGGTACCAGGGCGACCAAAACTCCGCCCTTTACCGCTTCGACTACGTCGGCGGCGGCAACCGGGCGCCCACGGCGATGGCCGGCGCCAACCGGACCTCCGGCGTGGCGCCGCTGACCGTGACCTTCTCCTCGGCCGGCTCATCCGACCCTGACGGTGAGGCACTGACTTATGCGTGGAGCTTTGGTGACGGCACCAGCTCCACCGCCGCCAACCCGACGAAGACGTACAACACTAACGGCGACTACACGGCCACGCTGACCGTGCGCGACCCGCAGGGTGCCACCGGCACCGCCGACGTGCGGATCACCGTCGGCAACACCGCGCCGACCGTGACCATCAACAGCCCCGCCGCGGGGGAGATCTTCGCCTTCGGCGACACCGTGCCGTTCAGTATCACCGTGACGGATCCGGAGGACGGCACGGTCGACTGCACCAAGGTCAAGCTCACGTACATCGTCGGTCACGACAGCCACGGCCACCCGATCACCTCGAAGACCGGTTGCTCCGGCACGATCACCATCCCGGTCGACGGTGAGCACGACGACGCGGCGAACATCTTCGGGGTCTTCGATGCCGAGTACACCGACAACGCCGGGCTCACCACGCACAAGCAGCACATCCTGCAGCCGAAGCACCGGCAGGCCGAGCACTACAAGACATCGTCCGGCATCGCCACCTTGGACAAGTCGACCGCCGAGGGCGGCAAGTCCGTCGGGAACATCGAGAACGGCGACTGGATCGCCTTCGAGCCGTACAAGCTGAGCAACGCCACGTCGTTCAGCGCCCGGGTGTCGTCAGCCGGCGCGGGCGGCACGTTGCAGGTTCGGGCCGGCTCGCCGACCGGCACCGTCCTCGGCTCCGCCACCGTCCCGGTCACCGGCTCGTGGACGAACTTCACCACCGTCAACGGCTCGATCTCCGGTGCACCGGCCGGCACCACCACGCTCTACCTGACCTTCGCCGGCGGCTCCGGATTCCTCTTCGACGTCGACGCGTTCACCTTCAACCCCGGCGGCGGCCCGGCACCCGGCGCGGGTCCGATCGTGGGGCTCGCGGACAAGTGTCTGGATGTCCGTGACGGCAGCTCGGCGGATGGGACGGCGGTGCAGATCTCGTCGTGTACGGGCTTGGCGGGGCAGCAGTGGACGGTGACGCCGGGGTCGACGGTCAAGGCGTTGGGCAAGTGCCTGGATGTCAACGGCAACGGCACGGCGGACGGGACGAAGGTCCAGTTGTGGTCCTGCAACGGTGGCGCCAACCAGAACTGGCAGGCGAACCCGGACGGGTCGCTGCGGAACCCGCAGTCGGGCAAGTGCCTGGACGTGTCGGGTGCCAACTCCTCGGACGGCACCCTCGTACACCTGTGGACCTGCAACGGCGGAGCCAACCAGAAATGGACCCTGCCCTGATTTCTGTCACCAAGAAGGGAGCGACGGACATGCGCAGACAACCCCGAATGCTGCTTGGCGGGGTGGCCACGACACTCGCCGCCCTGGCCCTCCTCGCGCAGCCCACACCCGTCAGTGCCGCGGACACGTCCTACGACGTCCTCGTGTTCTCCAAGACGGCCGGTTTCCGGCACGACTCGATCCCGGCGGGGACCCAGGCCATCCGCGACCTCGGCGCGGCGAACAGCTTCACCGTGACGGCCACGGAGGACGGCAGCCACTTCACCACCAGCAACCTGAGCCGTTACGAGGCGGTGATCTTCCTCAACACCACCGGCGACGTTCTGAACGACGCCCAGCAGTCGGCGTTCCAGTCGTACATCGGCTCAGGCGGCGGCTTCGTCGGCGTCCACTCGGCCGCGGACACGGAGTACAACTGGCCGTTCTACGGCGAACTGGTCGGCGCCTACTTCGCCTCGCACCCCGCTGTCCAGCAGGCCAACGTCAAGGTGGAGGGGCGGGCGCACGCGGCGACCGCACACCTGCCGCAGACATGGACCCGCACCGATGAGTGGTACAACTTCCGGACCAACCCCCGTACCACCGCGCGCGTGCTCACCACGCTGGACGAGTCGTCGTACTCGGGCGGCTCGATGGGCGCCGACCACCCGCACACCTGGTGCAAGACCTACTCGGGGGGCCGGGCCTTCTACACCGGTGGTGGGCACAGCCAGGCGTCGTACGCGGAGCCGGCCCTCCGGGCGCACCTGCTCGGCGGCATCCGGTACGCGGCAGGCCGGACCAAGGCCGACTGCCGGCCCGAGACCGGCTATACGACCCTCTACAACGGCTCGACCACCGGCTGGTCGCAGGCCGGCCCAGGCGGTTTCACCAACTCGGACGCCACCCTCGCCTCGTACGGCGGCCTGGGCATGCTCTGGTACAGCGCCCGGCAGTTCACCAACTACTCGCTGAAGCTGGACTGGAAGATGCCCGGCGACGACAACTCCGGCGTGATCGTGGGCTTCCCACCGTCGAGCGACCCGCAGTCGGCACTGAACAACGGCTACGAGGTCCAGATCGACGCCACCGACGCGCCTGACCGCACGACTGGCTCGATCTACGCCATCAAGGCCCCGGACACGGCTGCCCGGGACGCGGCGCTCAACCCACCGGGCGAGTGGAACACCTTCGAGTTGCTGGTGGAGGGCGAGCGGCTCCAGGTCTGGCTCAATGGCGTGAAGATCAATGACTTCACCAACACCGACCCAGCCCGCTCGCTCGCCGGCCACGTCGGTATCCAGAATCACGGCACGGGGGACGACGTGTCGTTCCGCAACGTCCGGATCAAGGAGCTGGGCGGCGGCCCGGCACCCGGCGTGGGGCCGGTCGTGGGGGTCGCGGGTAAGTGTCTGGATGTCCGTAACGGTGGCTCGGCGGATGGGACGGCGGTGCAGATCTCGTCGTGTACGGGCTCGGCGGGGCAGAAGTGGACGGTGACGCCGGGGTCGACGGTCAAGGCGTTGGGCAAATGCCTGGATGTCAGCGGCAACAGCACGGCGGACGGGGCGAGAGTCCAGTTGTGGTCCTGCAACGGTGGCGCCAACCAGAACTGGCAGGCGAACCCGGACGGGTCGCTGCGGAACCCGCAGTCGGGCAAGTGCCTGGACGTGTCGGGCGCGGGCTCGTCGGACGGCACCCTCGTGCACCTGTGGACCTGCCACGGCGGAGCCAACCAGAAATGGACCCTGCCCTGAGCTGACGCGGCACGCTGGAAGGGCCACCCGCCATTGTGCGGTGGCCCTTCCGAGTTGCCAGGCGGCCGTCACGGTGACGCAGTGCGAGCGTCCCGCTCCACCTGGCTGCCCGGCGGGGGCGGCAGAAAGGATCCTCCAGAGGCGAGCAACTCGTCCGCGGGACGACCGACGACTTCCGTGGAGGGCCAGCCCAGCAGGCGTCGTGCCCCCTCGTTCCACTCGACGAGCGAGCCGTCGCCGGTCACTCGGGGCAAGGAAGTTCGACGAAGGGGGCCGTCGACGGGCGGCCCTGCCTGGAGACGCCGAGGCGACCGGTGGCGACAAGACCTTCACCGACGGCCCTTACCGCAAGAGAGTTGAAGGCACTGGCCCGCAGGAACGGCAGGGTCGTCGCCACCGTCGTCCTGCGCACGGCCGGCGAGCCGCACGCCGTGCGTCCGAAGGCCGACCGCAAGTCCCTCGCGGCGGACCCGCGTTCCCTGGTCTTCGTGACCGCCGAGATCGTCGACGCCCGGGGAGTGGCGGTCCCCGACGCCGCGTACCTGATCTCCTTCGACGTAACGCGGGCCGACCACCAGGGGCGTACCGTCCCGGCGCGCAAGCGGAGTCACCGCTTCGAGGTCCGGACGAGAAACCGGACACAGAACCAGTCCTGTCAAGGTAGTTGACGGGCTGTCAGGTCTCGAACAACATGGCCAACGTAGGCCTCTGGGAGCGCTCCCACGCCATCGGTCACCGCTGTGCGCCCACCTCCCCCGAGGAGCCCAGACGTGAAACGACGCAGAACCACCCTGCTAGCCATAACGGCCCTCCTCGCGGCGGCGCTCACCGCGCTGCCCACCGGCTCGGCCCAGGCCGAGGAGGTCGAACAGGTCAAGAACGGCACCTTCGACACCACCACCGCCCCATGGTGGACGTCCACCAACGTCACCGCGGGCCTGACGGACGGCCGCCTCTGCGCCGAGGTCCCGGGCGGTACCACCAACCGCTGGGACGCCGCAGTCGGCCAGAACGACATCACCCTCGTCAAGGGCGAGTCGTACCGGTTCAGCTTCTCCGCCTCCGGCACCCCCCAGGGAAAGATCCTGCGGGCGATCGTCGGCCTGTCGGTGGCGCCCTACGACACCTGGTTCGAGGTGAGCCCGCAGCTGAACGTCGCGGGCGACTCGTACTCGTACACCTTCACCTCTCCCGTCGACACCGCCCAGGCTCAGGTCGGCTTCCAACTCGGCGGGGATGCCGACCCGTTCACCTTCTGCATGGACGACGTGTCGCTGCTCGGCGGGGTGCCGCCGGAGGTGTACGAGCCCGACACCGGGCCCCGGGTGCGTGTCAACCAGGTCGCCTATCTGCCCGCCGGGCCGAAGAACGCCACCCTGGTCACCGACGCCACGACGAAGCTCCCCTGGCAGCTGAAGAACGCCTCGGGTGCCGTGGTCGCCCACGGCCGCACCACCCCGCGCGGTCTCGACGCCTCCTCCGGGCAGAACGTCCACTCCATCGGCTTCGGCTCCTACCGCAAGCGCGGAGCGGGCCTCACACTGGTCGTCGACGGTGAGACCAGCCGACCCTTCGACATCGACGCGAGCGCCTACGAGCGGCTGCGGCTCGACTCGCTGAAGTACTACTACACCCAGCGCAGCGGCATCGGGATCAGCGACGACCTGCGCCCCGGCTACGGCCGCGCAGCCGGCCATCTGAACGTCGCCCCCAACAAGGGCGACGACGACGTGCCCTGCCAGCCCGGCGTCTGCGACTACACGCTCGATGTCACCGGCGGCTGGTACGACGCCGGCGATCACGGCAAGTACGTCGTCAACGGCGGTATCTCCACGTGGGAGGTGCTCAGCACCTACGAGCGCGCCCTGTACGCCCGCACCGGGCAGGCCGGGAAGCTGGGCGACGGCTCGCTCGACATCCCGGAGAGCGGCAACAGGGTGCCGGACCTACTGGACGAGGTCCGCTGGGAGCTGGAGTTCCTGCTGAAGATGCAGGTGCCGGACGGGAAGCCGCTCGCCGGCATGGCCCACCACAAGATCCACGACGAGCAGTGGACCGGCCTGCCCCTGATGCCCGGCGACGACCCGCAGAAGCGTGAACTGCACCCGCCGAGCACGGCGGCGACCCTGAACCTGGCGGCCACGGCCGCGCAGGCGGCCCGCCTGTACCGCCCCTACGACCGCGCCTTCGCGGCGAAGACCCTCGACGCGGCGCGGACCGCCTGGGCGGCGGCCCGCCAACACCCCGAGCTCCACGCCTCCGAGAGCGACGGCATCGGCGGCGGCGCCTACGCCGACAACAACGCCACCGACGAGTTCTACTGGGCGGCCGCCCAGCTGTACCTCACCACGGGTGAAAAGGAGTTCGCCGACTTCGTCCTCGACTCGCCCGTGCACACCGCCGACATCTTCAAACCCATCGGCTTCGACTGGGCCAGGACGGCCGCCGCGGGCCGCCTGGACCTGGCGACCGTGCCGAACAGACTGCCCGGCCGCGACAAGATCCGCCAGTCCGTGATCAAGGGCGCCGACCGCTATCTGGCCACGCTCAAGGCACACCCGTACGGCATGCCGTACGCCCCCGACAACAACCTCTACGACTGGGGCTCCAACCACCAGATCCTCAACAACGCGGTCGTCATCGCCACGGCGTACGACATCACCGGGGCGTCGAAGTACCGCGAGGGCGCGCTGCAGAGCATGGACTACATCTTCGGCCGCAACGCCCTGAACATCTCCTACGTGACGGGCTACGGCGAGGTCGACGCCCGCAACCAACACAGCCGCTGGTACGCCCACCAGCTCGACCCGGACCTCCCGAACCCGCCCGCCGGCACGCTCGCCGGAGGACCGAACTCGAGCATCCAGGACCCCTACGCACAGAGCAAACTCCAGGGCTGCGTCGGTCAGTTCTGCTACATCGACGACATCCAGTCCTGGTCGACCAACGAACACACGATCAATTGGAACGCGCCGCTGGCACGGATGGCGTCGTTCGTGGCGGACCAGATCTGACTCCGCCGTCCGCTCCCGTGCGGCCGACGCCCTCGCGAAGGGCGTCGGCCGCACTGCTTCGGTACCGCATCGCAACACGCCATCGCTCCGATCCCGCAGCATCGCATTCGGCGACCGCCCGGCGCCCCTCCTCTTCGCCTTCGCCCGGGGCGCCGCTCGCGACGTGGGCTCGGGCGAGCCACGCGAGCGCCCGGCCGGCATGGAAGGCGTCCTGGATGTCGAGCAGCGTCGTACGCGCGGTGCTCAGGGTCTCGATCGCCTCGGCAGGGCGGTGGAGTTCGAGCTGGGCCTGATCGAGGCAGACGTCGGTGATCGCCACGGCCCGCGTGTACGTGAGCCGGTCGGTCTCGGACTCGCTCGTGCGGCCGAGCTCGATGCGCAGCTGGCGGGCCTGGAGCAGGAAGTCCTCCGCCTCGGTCGGATGACCGCCGTGCGGGTTCACGGACCCGAGTTCGTGGAGCGCCTGGGCCTCGGCGCGAAGGTCCTGTTCCTCACGGGCGAGCCGCAGGACGGCCGCGAACGTCTGGGCGGCATCGTCGAACTTGCCGGCGCCGCGCAGCCCGACCCCCCCACGTGCTGAGCATCCACTTCGGCCTCACGGTCCCCGCAGCGGCGCGGCCTGAAGACCGAATTCGTGGCTCTCGAACCACAGCTCGTACCCTCGTGGGACGAGCGGAGCAGCGGCCAGAGGGCATGGGCCAGCTGCCAGGTGGATCGGTTCAGGCCGGCGGCGACCGCGGCACGCACCGCGTGCAGAAGGTTGTCCCGCTGGTCATAGAGCCAGGCCAGAGCGGCGGCTTCATCCGCGAACACGAACAGTTCAGCGGGTGGGTAGACGTAGTCCCGGCGCAAGGAGCGGTGGGTGGGCGTGAGGATCTTCTCGGCGGCGCTCGCGGTCGTCAGGTAGCAGTCCAGGGCCCGCTGCAGGAGCTCCTCCGGTTTCCCGAAGGTGGCCTCCCTGGTGGCCCGATCCCGGGCATGGGCGCGGGCGGTGTCGTGGAAGCGGTAGACGCGGCCTCGGGAAGCGGACTCCCGGTGGAATTCGATGAGGTTCCGCTCGTGCAGCTGCTCCAGGACAGTTTCCGCCTTCGAGCACGTCAGGCTGCAGGCGGCGGCCGTCTGCGGCACGTTGAAGTCGACGGTGAACGCCCGGCCATACGCCGGTAGACGACCAGGGCGGGGGTGCTGCGCGGAAGTGACCAGTACGACTGGCCGAGGGCGTGGTTCACGGCTGTCTCCTGACGGGCGATCTGGGGATGCGACAGCGCTGTTGGGGCACTGCTCGGGGCGCCGGAGACAAGCTCGGCGAAGGGCCGGTCCGGGGCGACGGCGAGGTGGGTCACGGTCAGGGCAAGGGCCATGGGTGAGCCGGCTGCGCGGCGCGTGATCTGTGCGGCGGCACCGGCTTCACGGGCTACGCGGTCCTCGCCGAGACAGCGTGAGGTACTGCCGCGCGGCTACCTCGTCGAAGGGATCCAGCCTGTGCAGGACCGCACCGTCCGGTTCAGCTCCCGCGTCCAGGACAAGGCCCGCGCCGCCGCACTGGCTGGACCGCGACTGGCTGCTCTCTGCGCTCTGCTCCCTGCTCTTCGTCGTCGGCGGCGGCGTCCTCCTCCTCACCGTCGAGAGCGTCAAGATGAGCGACGGCAAGTACACGCAGTACGCCCATCTGTCGAAGATCTCGGTGAGCAAAGGCCAAACAGTCAAGGCCCGCCAGGAGATCAGCCTCTCCGGTGTCACCGGCAATGTGTCCGGCCCGCACCTGCACTTCGAAGCCCGCACAGGACCCGCGTACGCATCCGACATAGACCCCGTCGCCTATCTCCGCAGCTACGGCCTCTTGCTCTGACCCTTTGAAGGAGGAGGGTCCGCGGCACCATGCCGCGGGCCGCACACCATGAACACCAGCACGTGCTACCAGGTCCACATCAGCCGCGACGGCCAGCTCCACATCGACGGCGAGCCGCAGGTCGTTCCCGACGGAGTCGACCCCTCGCAGGTCGTCGTCCAGGTCCTCCACATTGAGGCCGCCGGCAGCGCGGCCTGCCGGTCCTGGTCCAGGTCCAGGACGAGCGCAGCACCTCGCACTTCGACATGCAGGTCATGCCCGACGGCACCACCCAGGCTGGAACCTCGTCCGCGGCCCCCAGCCGGCGAAGGCTGAGCCGGGGGAGCACAAGGGCAGCCTCTTCGACCGGCTCGCCTCCGCCCAGGCCGCTGGCCGGGCCCACGACTTCGACACGGCCATAGCGGCCGCCGACAACATCCTTCAGCAGCTCACTGCCGAGCAGGGTGACACGGCTGCCGGTACCCTCAAGGCCGCGCAGTTCCGGGCTGACCTGGCCTATCTGAGCGGCGAGTACGCCTTCGCCACCGCCTCATGGACCTGGCTCGCTCTCGCCTGGTTCGACCGGCTCGGGCCGGGCAAGCGACGCACCCAGGTGGCAGCGCAGAACGCCGCCCAGGCGTGGATGCAACTACCGCTTCACGAGGCAGGCCCCCCTGGCCTCCGACCTGGTCAACATGCTCCTGGAAGTGGCCGCCCCCGAACGCACCGCAACCATGCGCGCGCAGATCGCCGAGCGACTCGGACAGCTCAACACGTAGGGGAATGATCTCTCGCAGCGAAGGTTGAGCGTTGTCACCAAAGGTTGATGATCGCTAGGTTTTCTCACCGAAGGTTGAGTGGCTCTTGAGGCCTGACTGTCTGGGGAGACGGCGGGGGAACCTGGTACACACGTACGGCGATCCCGTGCTCAGCGCATTCGACCTGGGCTTCCATCACCGACAGTGCAGACACTCCGCGCTGGGCTTGCTCAGTCCGGTGGAGTACTGAACTCCGCGAACGGCCACGATCGACGGCATGATGGAATGCTCACTGGGTCACACCCCGGCCACAGCCGCGTTCACACATTCCTTGCACGGCGCATGATGCCCCTCAGCACCCGCGAGCCCTTGGGGGAACGCATGCGTACCCGCGCGGCCATCACGCTCACCGCCGCCTGCCTCGCCGCCGTGACCGCCTGCGGCAGCACAGCGACCACCGTAGGCAGCCCGAAGCGCTACACATCTGCCCCAGCCGAGGAAACCGAGGACCATTCCGAGGAGGACTACACCGGCCCCGTCCTGGTTCCAGACATGACCGGCAAGAAACTGCATCTTGCCGTTTTCGACGCAACATCACTGAATTTCGGATCCACCGCGCACGACGCCCTGGGCCACGGACGCGTCCCGGACGTCATCGGCGAAGACCGCGGTTGGAAGGTCTGCTCCCAGACCCCGAAGGCCGGTAGCTACACCTCCGGGAACTTCGCCTTCGCCGTGGTGAAGCTCGACGAGGTCTGCCCGGTCACGGACGCGGGCGAGCGGCAGGCCACGGGATCGACCATGCCCGGCGTCGAGGGCAAGGTCGTCACGGCCGCCCGCCGAGCTCTCGGGAACCGCGCCGACATCACCGTCACCGACGCCTCCGGCCTGGACCGCATCCTCCTCAGGGAATCCGAGTGGCGGACCTGCACCCAGCAGCCAGCCGCCGGAATCAAGCTCGACGGGCAGCACGTGAAGCTCACCGCGGTGAAGGTGAAAGAGTCCTGCTGACCGGCGGCTCCTGCCGCCATGGCGACTCGCGTCAGAGGTGACCGACCCAGGGTGTGAAGCAGCCCGTGGTTCATGGCCTGGAGGGACGGCGAAGTAAGCGCCGAATGGCGCGACATCCCTAACGACTCCCTCGACGTCGGCACGCTCAATGTTCGTTGAGACCCTCAACCTTCACTGCGACAGCTCAGGGAAAGTCAAGGCCGGTCGGGCCTTGACAACCTTGCAACATCATCAGACTCAGGCTGTGCCGCCTCCGGTGCGGGCATGGCCGAGTACGTGCTCACGAGCAGGCCGGGACGCCCGGGGCATGCGCGTGCGCCCACTCCTGAAGGACCGCCGCCGCGGCGGCGAGTGCCGGCTCGGCCCGCGTGGTGAGGAACGGCAGCAGCGGGTCAGGATCGCGCGCGCTGGGAGCCGCTGAAGTACATGTTCTGCGTGTACCACTCATTGAGACCTCCATGGGCGGCAGTCGCCATGCCCGTGCGGCTCGATCGGCATTGGCGCAAGTACCGGAGGGCAAGCACGATGAACCAAGAACCGCCTGCAACTGACCTGACCTGCTGAAACTGCTGCTCGTCCAGTGGCGTACATCGGCTACCCCGGCCAGCAAAGGCCCTGGACAGGGTCGGGCGCCGGGTTGCCGGCCCGGGCCCGACCCTGTGTTGGTTCAGCTCTTGCCGGTCAGGCGCCAGACCTGGTTCTTCTTGGTGGCCAGGGCACTGGCGGAGTCACAGGTCCACTGGTGGACCAGTGCTCCGACGGCGGTGGAGATCCCGCTGACGTCCACGCACTTGCCGCTGTGCACCGCGACGAGCTGGTAGTCGTTGGCGGCGACCTGCCGCAGCGTGAACTGCTGGTTCGTGCCGCCGTGGCAGGTCCACTGGTGGACCGCCGCGCCGTCGGCGGTGGAGACGCCGCGGATGTCGAGGCACTTGCCGCTGTAGTGGTTCACCAGGGTGTAGGTGTCCGCCGCCCCTGGCACCGGGCGGAAGTCGAACCGCTGTTCCTCACCGGCGCCGCAGGTGTACTGCCGGTACTGAGTGCCGTCGGCGGTGCTCTGGTTGGGGTCGTCCAGGCAGTACCCGCTGTGCTGGGCGACGGCGGTGGACGAGAAGGTGGGCTGGTTGGTGGTGAACTGCCACCAGTTCATATTGAACAGGTACCCGCTGCCACCGGCGAAGCGCAGGTACAGATCGTGGGTCCCGGTCGCACCGGTAACAGGGCACGAGACCGTGCTCCAGGTCTGCCAGCCTCCGGTGCCCGACACAGTGCATGTCCCGACCGTTGGCCCAGTAGGACTGTCCAGGTGCAGCTCAACTCGGCCGCCGCTGGTGCTTGAGGCCACCCTGGCGGTGAACGAGCTGGCACCGGTGCCGAATGCTACGCCCTTGACCTTGATGTAATCGCCGTCTTCGATCCAGCTGATGTTCATCCCGCCCTCGCTGGAGGGTTCGGTTTCGATGCCGCTGCCCCACGCGACGGTCTCGGCTTCCTGGCGGACATAAGGATCGAGCGTGCCGGCCTGCGGCGCCCCGGCCGTCGTCATATTGATCGTTGGAATGGTGCCGTCGGCGTTGTAGCTGAACTTCTCCACTGCGACCGAGCGGGTGAAGCCGCCGCCGCCCGCGAGCGCGCCGTTGTGATAGAAGAAATACGAGTTGCCCTTGAAGTCCACGATGCCCGCGTGGTTGGTGAAGCTGTTGCCCTCGGCGGGCATGACTGTTCCACGGTAGGTCCACGGCCCGGTCGGGCTGGGTGCCGTGGAGTAGGCGATGAACTCCTGGCAGCACTTGGCCGCATACACGATGTAGTACAGACCGCCCCGTTTGTAGACCCAGGGTCCTTCTTCGTACAGCGTGGGACGGTCGGGGTTGTCGGTGCGGGTTCCGAAGCCCTCGGTGGTGAGCGGAATCCTGGCGGGGCTGCCTGCGTAGGACGTCATGTCCGCGTTCAGCTTGACGTACCACAGGTTCGGATTGCCCCAGTACAGGTAGGCCTGACCGTCGTCGTCGATGAAGACGGTCGGGTCGATCTCACTGTTCTCCACCAGCGGGTGGCCGAGGGCGTCCCGGAACGGGCCGGTGGGGCTGTCCGACACCGCCACGCCGATGGCCATCCGGCCGGTCGCCCGGGCCGTCACCGGCACGTACCAGTAGAACTTGCCGCCCCGTTCGACGGCCTGGCCCGCCCACGCGTCGGTGGACGCCCAGCTGAAGGTGTTCAGGCTGAGCGGTGAGCCGTGGTCGGTCCAGTTGACCATGTCGGCGGAGGACCACACCCGCCAGTCCTTCATCACGAAGGAGGAGGTGGAGCCGTCCTCGTCGTGCCCGGTGTAGAGGTAGACCCGTCCGTTGTAGACCAGCGGGGAAGGGTCGGCGGTGTAGACGTTCTGCACGATCGGGTTGTCGGCCCTGGCCGCGGTGGGATGCACCGCGGCGGGAACGACGGCGAACACCAGCAGGAGGCCCACCACCCAGGCGGCTGCCCGGGTGAGCCTCGTACCGGTGGCGGGTGATCTCACTGCGGTCGGGTGAGCCGTTGGCCCATGGACGGCGGTACTGGCCATGGTGTGGTCCTTCCTGGTGCTGCGGGTCGGGGACTGAGCAGCTGGTCAGATGCGGGGAAGGAACGTTGCTGCGCTCGGGGTGTGGTCAGCGCGAACCGTGCGATGCGGACGGAGCCGCCGAGTGTCTGGGCGGTGTAGCCCGTGACGTTGGCGCTCGCGGCTTCGGCGCCGGTGCCGGTGGTGTTCCAGTTGCTGTCCGTCGCGGATCGTCGCGTAGTCCAGCTGGATGGTCGCGGTGGAGGTGGGTCCCTGAATCCGGTGGGTGAGGGTATTGCGGGCCCAGTACAGGTGGTTGGTGGCCGGCGCGGTGCGCAGGGTCAGGCCGTTGTTGACGGACCACTTGTCGTGGTCCGGATTGTGGTTCCCTTCCCGCTTCGGTTTCACGGTCGTTCCGTCGAAGGTGTCGACGCCGGTCAGTGGGGTGACCTGGCGGGGCGGGGAGCGGCAGGACGGGCTGGGATACGACGTTTCCCAGGCACGGCCTACGAGTTGGACGACGGGCCAGGCCGTGCCAGGCCTAATAGGAGGACCACGGCCGCGCGGCACAGGCGCGGGCGTGGCATGGTGCGGGTGATTTCACACGATGCTCCGGGAGGCGATCGGGGCTCGCCGCACGAATGCCGGGTGAGCCCTTCCAGGTCCGTCACTTGGTGTGTGGGGGAGAGCCTTACTGGTACGGATGATGCGGGTGCTGTCATGCCCGGCATGTGCGCCATGCGCAAGCCGCTTCGGCCGGGCGTGTTCGGTACTGCGAACGTGAACCGATCCTTCGGACGGCATGGATCCTAGGAGTTGAGAGCGGACAGCACAAGATCCTAGATCGACCCATTCATGCCAAAGTGAGGAGTGGGTCGACCGGTCGCAGCGCACGGTGCGAGCCGACAAGCTCCACGAACGCCTCCAGCTGCTGGGGTCACCGGGGGCGAGCGGACGACGCGGCGGGCGGTCGCGCGGGTGAAGGGAACAGTGGCGGGCCGACCACTCTGACCGCCGGATGACTCCCGCCCGGGACCGGAGCCCCTCCCCGCCCCGGTCCCGGGATTCGAGGGCCGCTCCTGGACCGGCTGGCATCACCACGTCACCTGGTCGCCGCCGCCCATGCGTTCCTGACCGAGCAGCGTCTGGCCCGAAAAGCCGATCCAGCGGGTTCACCCTCTACCAGATCCTCGACACCGTCCAAGACCTGTTGAACTGCTGGACCGGCACCTGCTCCACCTGCCACCGCCCCCTGCCCAGATCATCCGCCACCAACCAGAACCCCAGAGCCAGAGCGACATTTCGAACTTTGGCTCTCGGTCCCCCTTACCCGTGAGGAAGCTGATCTCGCATGTCCTGGCTCCAACACCCCCACAGCCGCCGCAGAGTCATGGCGGTCACCGCCGGCCTGGTCGCGGGCGCCACGCTGCCGGCGATGCGCGCCGCGGCGGCCACGACGGCCCAGCAGGAACGGTTCATCAGCCCGGTGACCCTGGTGGAGCGTAGGGCGGGAGGTGCCGTGGGAGTAGTGGCCTGTCGTTGTGTCGCTCCCCGGGAGGTCGTGGATGCCGTCGGTGGTTGGGCTGCTGGAACAGCGTGAGCTGGGTGCTCGCCGTCGCGTGGACGAGCTGTGGGACGAGGCCGACCGTATCCAAGCCGAACTGGCCGCGGGGGCGGGAATGGCAGGAGTGGGCCATCGCCCGATCGCGGGTCGGCGAAGTGCTGGCCCCGGCGGACGAGAGCGGGCAAGACCACGCTCAGGCTGACCTGACGGCTGCCGAGGAGCAGAGCGTGAAGACCGCTCAGGTGCCAGGGGCATGCTGCCCTTCGGATGACGGAGGAACTCCCACTGAAGTCTCATTGAGGAACGCCGGGTCGACCGACGGCCAGGGCGGTGTGTAGCTGCAGGGCCCGTCAGCGGCCCAGGCACCGCCGACGCGAAAGTAAGCCGGTGGCCGCGGAGGCCCCAGCTGGTCCGGCAGCCGCGAGGAGTCTGCGCCGAGTGAACATGGGCATCGACGAGACATCGTGGGGAATCTTCTCTGATCGGCAAGGAGAAGGACGGCGCCGCCGCTCAACGACGGCTCCACTGCTGGTTGGTGCCGCTGTGGCAGGACCAGAGGGTGGTCCTGGTGCCGTTGGTGGTGCCGCGTCCGCTGGCGTCGAGGCACTTGTTGCCGTGGACGGTCAGTTGTTTGCCGGCGGTGTAGGTCCAGGTCTGGCCGGCTGCGCCGGTGCAGTCCCAGAGTTGGGACGACGGGTAGATCACGATGTAGCCGTCCGAGCGACGCCACAGCGATGGCGAGCACCGTGGCGACCGCCATGAAGATCCGTCTCATCTCTGGGCTTCTCGGTCATCGGTAGGACCACGGTGATGGAGTGGTGCGCCCCGGCTCGCCACGGAGGGAGTGAAGGCGGCACGTGATGTCACGTACCGCCTTCACTCGTGCGCCTATGCCCGCGTCCAGCGCTGGTTGGCGCCGTCGTGGCAGCTCCACACGATGACCGAGGAGCCGTTGGCGGTGCTTGCGCCGTTGACATCCAGGCACAACCCGTTCTGACCGTTGCGGATCGTGCCGTCCATGGATGTAGCGACTCAGCGGTAGCCGGCGGCGACGATGTTGGCTTGTATCGCGTTCTCGGTTGCGTCGGACGGGTATCCGGACACCATCGCGCCCTCGTAGAAGGTACCGGCGCTGAGGTTCGCGCCGCCGCCGGGCTTGCAGCAGTCACCACCGCTGCCGAGGATGATGGCGCCCTGCTTCTTCATGGGGCTGTAGCCGGGCGGAAGCGCGCCGTCCCAGAGCGTGGTCAGGCTTCCGGTCTGGCCGTTGCCACCCTTGAGCGCGAAACGGCTCGTCCCGTTGTTCTTCAACATCGCCGTCACGAACTTGCTGGTGAAGGCCCGCTGGTTCGTGTTCCAGGTCTGACTGCCACCGGAGTAGAGCCCCCATTCGAGGTCGGCCTGGACCCATGGGCCGGTGCCGGCGCACCCGCCGAACCAGCACTGGGTGCTGAAATTGATCGCGTCCATCGCCCCGGCCGCGTCGGCCGCTCGGGTCGTCTCACTGTTGCCGTAGTCGAAGCAGCAGCCGCCGTTGACATGGGTGCCGCTGGTCACCATGTACATGCCTTCGGGGGCGCTGCCGGTCGGCACGCCAGTCAGGTGGCCGTCCCGCCAGTAGCTGTTGCCGGGGTTGATGTAGAGCGAGTAGGCCTTGCTGCCGCCGACCGCCAGCGACTCCGACGTCGCGATCGCCGGGCGGCTCTGGTTGGAGCCGGGAACCACACTCGATCCCTGGTACCACAGGTCGTTCCCGCGGCCGGACTGGTCGTAGACGACGGTGATGACACAGGTGGTCCCCGCGCAGAACGAGTCCTGCGTCGTCGCGTCGGCGGCGCCCCCCGCGCTCAGGACGCCGATGTTCCGGGTCGTGCTGTCGGACGAGCGCCGGACCTGGTAGAGGTTGCCGTTGTAGGTGCCGTAGAGCGCTCGTACGGTGCTGTGGGCGGCGATGCAGGGGGTGCCGCCCGAGGCGTAGATGTCGCACGTGCCCGCGCCGCCCGGCACCGGCGGGGCCGGCGAGTTCCACTGCTGGTTGGTGCCGCTGTGGCAGGACCAGAGGGTGGTCCTGGTGCCGTTGGCGGTGCCGCCGGCGTTGGCGTCGAGGCATAGTCCGGACTGGACGCCGGTGATGGTGCCGTTGGGGTTGACGTTCCACTGTTGGTTGTTCTGGCCGTTGCAGTCCCAGATGATGACCGGGGTGCCGTTGGTGGTGCCGCGTCCGCTGGCGTCGAGGCACTTGTTGCCGTGGACGGTCAATTGTTTGCCGGCGGTGTAGGTCCAGGTCTGGCCGGCTGCGCCGGTGCAGTCCCAGAGTTGGGTCTGGGTGCCGTTGGTGGTGCTGGAGCCGGGGACGGTCAGGCAGCGGCCGGACTGCGCCCCCACGATGGGGGCGCTCTGCCCGGGCTCGATCGGTGCCGCCACCGCGGTGGCGCCGACGCCGACAAGCACCAGGACGGCGCCCAGCGCAGACAGCCGTCCGTACCAGCGGGGCCGAGGTATCCGAAACACCATGGCGGTTCCTCACCTGTTCGTAGGGAGGGATGCCCGGCGCGCAACCGCGCCGGGCATCCCGTGCGGACGGGCTATACGGCGGTGAACCGCCACTGTTGGTTGGTGCCGCTGTGGCAGCTCCATTGCAGGAGTCGTGCGCCGTCGGCCGTCGAGCCGCCGTTGACGTCGACGCACAGTCCACTGGGGAGGCTTTTCACCGTGTACACGCCCACCGTGGTGGTCGGTGTGACGAGGAACTTCTGCGGGTTGCCGTTGTCGCAGGTGGACTGCTGCAGGAACGCGCCCTGGGCCGTGGAGCCGTTGGTGACGGCGAGGCACTTGTCGCTGTGCACCGCCTTCAGCTGGACGGCGCCGCCACCGGCGTCGACGGCCTGCCACTTCTGGTTGTTGCCGCCGGTGGCCGACCACTGGACGATCTGGGCGCCGTCAGCGGTCGAGGCGCCGTTGACGTCCATGAATTTGCCGCTGTGCTGCGCTGCGACCGTCCAGGTCCGACCGGCCACGCCGCCACCGCCGCTGCCCGGTTCGCCGACCCCGTTGCCGCCGAAGGTGAGCGAGTCGAGGTCGAACCAGTTGGTCGAGGTGCCCTTGAACACCAGGTAGAGCCGGTGCGAGCCGGCGAGATCGGCAGTGTTCACCGCCGGCGTGGACTGGTAGTTGTTCCAGCCGCCGGTGCTGGGCACCGGTGTCGTGGCCAGGAGTGTGCCGGTCGGGGAGTCGGCGCGCAGTTCGATCGATCCGCCTCCGCTCGGCGACGACAGGCGGTAGCTCACGTTCGTGATGCCCGACAGGCTCATCGGGTCGAACGCGATCCAGTCGTTGTCGGAGATGTTGCCGACCCGCTTTCCGCTCTCCGCGCCGGCCTGCTCGACGACCTGCACACCCGACTGGTCCGTGTAGAACTCGGCCTGTTTGTGCTTGGGTTGGAGGGTCGCGTGAGCGTAGCCGGTGAGCGGGGCCGCACCGCCGGGGCCGCCGTCGTCGGTGTAACGGGCGTTGAGGACGTAGTACAGGTTGGCGCCGTCAGGGTGCCCGCCGAGCAGCGTCGTGTCGATGGTGCCCGAGCACCCCGGGTAGTCCGTGGTCTCATGCTGGTGGTCGTCGTGGCCGAGGGCGGGGTTGACGAACACCTTGGTGCAGTCGATGGGCGCGCCGCCGGGGTCCGAGACAGACACCTGGTACGAGACGCGGTCGCCGAAGTTCAGCATGCCGCCGTCGGGCGGAATCGTGACGGTGAGCTTCGGTGCGGTGTTGCCCACGGTGATCGGCACGTTGGCGAAGCCTGTCTTGCCGGTGTTGTCGGTGACCTTGAGCTGGGCGGTGTAGTTGCCATTGGCGGTGTAGGTGTGTGACGGGTTGGCCGCCGTGGACGTTGTGCCGTCGCCGAACGTCCAGTGGTAGCTGAGCGTGTTCCCGGGATCCGGGTCCGTGGACCCCGCACTGCTGAACTGCACGGTCAATGGCGCGTCACCGTTGGTGGGCGTTCCGGTGGCCTTGGCTGTCGGCGCCCGCCCGCCCTGGTTCTTGTAGTCGATGCGGTAAAGACCCGAGTCGTTGTTGCCACCGCCGAAGTTGGTGCCCCATTCGAGCAGGTACAACGAACCGTCGGGCCCGAACTCCATGTCCATCGGCTTGAGGAACTTGGCGGCGGGCAAGAAGGAGTTGGTCCGGGTGACCGCGGTCGCGGAGTCGAAGTGGACCTCCTTGACGGTGTGGCGCGACCACTCGTAGAAGAAGTGGACCCCGTCGTAGTAGGGCGGGAACTTTGTCTCGGACGGGTTCGCGGCGTCGTAGCGGTAGACCGGTCCGCCCATCGGCCCCGAGCCGCCGGAGCCGAGTTCGGGGAAGTTCGGTGAGACGCCGTAGCCGTACCACATGTTCGGCGCGACGATCGGCTTGAGGCTGGTCAAACCGGTGTTGTTCGGCGAGTTGTTGACCGGCGCGTTGCAGTTGAACTTGGCGCCGACGACGCCGGTGCTCGGGTTGTAGGGCGCGTAGGCCTGGTTGTCGCCGTGGCAGAACGGCCAGCCGTAGTTGCCCGGGGCCTTGATGACATTGAGCTCGACGAGCCCTTCGGGGCCGCGGTTGGTCGCGGGCGGGTTCCGGTCCGGGCCGTAGTCGGCGAGGTAGACCCACCCGTTGTCCGGGTCGATCGAGAAGCGGAACGGGTTGCGGAAGCCCATCGCGTAGATCTCCGGCCGGGTCTGCGCCGTGCCCTGCGGGTAGAGGTTGCCATCCGGGACGGTGTAGCCGCCGTCGGCCGACGGCCGGATGCGCAGGAGCTTGCCACGGAGGTCGTTGGTGTTGCCGGCGGTGCGGGCGGCGTCGAGGTTGGCCTTGCCCTGCCGCCAGTCCAGGGGGGCGTAGCCCTGCCAGTTGGAGTCGAGGTTCGGTGGGACGTCGTCCCCGGTGCCGATGTAGAGGTTCTTGTCGGGGCCGAACTCGATGTACCCGCCCGTGTGTCCGGGTTCGGCGAACGTGCGGTCCCGGGTCGCGGGGATGTCGATGATCGTCACCTGGCTCGACATGTTCAGGGTGTCGCCGGTGAGCGTGAACCGGGAGACCCGGTTGATGTCGTTCGGGACTCCGGCCGGGGAGTGATACAGGTACACGTAGCCGTTGTCGGCGAAGTCGGGGTCGAGCGCCAGTCCGGTGAGGCCGTCCTCGCCGCCGGTGTAGACGCTGAGCGTGCCGGCCGTCACGGTGCTGTTTGTGGTCGGTTTGAAGATCTTCAGCTGCCCGGACCGCTGGACGTAGAGCACCCGCCCGTCCGGGGCGACCGCGAGAGCCATCGGGTCTGCGGTGTTGTCGTCGAGGGTGCGCTTCTCGAAGTTGCTCCACACGGTGCCGCCGCAGTCGCCGGGCTCGTTGCCGGCCGCCCACTTGACGCCCCCGAGGACGTGGTTGCGGAAATAGGTCTCGCTGTAGGCCGCGCTGGTGTGCCCCATGGCGGTGGCCCACACGCGGCCGCCGCCGCTGTTGCGGCACCAGGAGATGGGGTGGTCCGGCCCCATGGCGCGGGGGCCCGGGTTGTAGGTGCGCTCGTCCGCGGTGACCAGGACATGGACGTCGCCGCGGGGGTTGCGGTCGAAGTTGTACCACTCCTCGCTGCGGTTCCAACGGTCCGGCAGGCCGGCCGTCGACGGGTGCTTCTTGTCCGCGACGATGGCGGTGCCGGACAGCACGCCGGGGGAGTGCTCCGGCATGTGTGCGCCGCCGTTGATGGTCTGGTCCCACCACGGGTACTCGTTCTCGATGCCCATGTCTGTGGCGTTGTGGATCGCGACGATGCCCTTGCCGCTGGCGAGGTAGCCCTCCACCGCCTGACGTTGGGCCGCCGTGTTCCACACCATTCCCGAGGTCTGGAACATGATGAGCACGTCGAAGGTGGCGAGGTTCGCCGGGGTGAAAACGTTCGAGTCCTCGCTATGGACCAACTCGAAGTTGTTGGCTGCCGCCTGCTCCCGAAACATCGCGAGGCCGGCGGGGATCGAATCGTGCCGGTAGCCGGCCGTCTCCGTGAAGACCAGGGCTCGGAAGGTTGGCGCCGCTGACGCCGGTTGGGCGATGACGAGCGACAGGAGCACGCTCGCGATCGCCCCGAAGATGAATATGATGCGACGCATGCCGTCTCCTATTTCGGCGGAGCAACGATGGCATGACCACGGGCACGCGCCGGCCGCACCTCCGATGCGCCAGAGTGCCTGAGCGCGTCGTAGGCACGCGTGTGCCGTCAGCTCGTCATCCCGTCCGCCGTGACGGGCAGTCAAGTCCCTACGAAAGAGAGGGACTTCACACCAGATGCGACCGTCTCCCGTGGTCTGCCGGCCAGCATGCAGCGGCGTATCGCAACAGTCAATATGGCTCGGGTGCGGCCGATTCCATAACACTTTTTGCGCATCAATCGTCGTGGTTCGGCGCGCGACTGTCGTCGGGCCGATTCCATAACACATTTTACGCATCAGCCGTCGTGGTTTAGCGCGCGACTGTGAACGGGCCGATTCGATAACAGATTTTGGCGTATCAATCGCTGTCGACCGATCGCCGGCCTGCATTGAGCAGTTCGAACGGCGAACGTCCTACTGTGATGTCCGGTGGTATTGCCAGGCGCTCATCGAGGCATTTACCCTCGGGGCCGCGATGTCGCCATCGCGTCCGGCGAAAGTTCGCGGCTATTCGACGACAGCTCGCGGGCGGGAGCTGTCATTCCATGCCGGCCGTACCAAACGATTCAGCTATCGGTGACTCAATCCTGCTGACGACGCGAATGTAGAGGGTCCCACGATGTCTGGCCTGCCGCCGTCGCCGCTGCTCGCTCTGCGAGGCATCGGCAAGTCGTTCCTCGGCGTGCGGGTGCTCGATGGCGTCGACCTCCAGGTCCGGCCGGGCGACGTGCACGCGGTCGTCGGCGAGAACGGCGCCGGCAAGTCCACCCTCATGAAGGTGGTGTCCGGCGTCTACCAGCCCGACGAGGGAACGGTCGAGTTCGCCGGCGCACCGCGGACGTTCCGCAGCCCGCGCGAGGCCCAACAGGCCGGTATCGGCATCGTCTACCAGGAGCTGACCCTGCTGCCCGAGCGCACCGTCGCGGAGAACGTCTGGCTGGGCCACGAGCCCCTGCGCCGCGGGCTCGTCGACCGCAGGGCGATGCTCAGCCACACCGCGGGGCTCCTCGCCTCGATCGGGGAGGGCTCGTTACCGCCCGACACGCGTGTGGGACGACTCGGCGTGGCGCAACAACAGGTGGTCGAGATCGTCAAGGCGCTCGCCCTCGACGCGCGGCTGCTCATCATGGACGAGCCCACCGCGGCTCTCGCCGACCACGAGGTCGACCAGCTCTACGCGCTCCTACGGCGGTTGCAGGAGCACGGGATAGGCGTGCTGTACGTCTCGCACCGCCTCAAGGAGGTCTTCGACCTGTCCGGCCGGATCACCGTGCTCAAGGACGGCCGGGCGGTGGCCACCTTGGACACCGCGGACACCAGCGCCGATCAGCTGGTGCGCCACATGGTCGGCCGCGAGCTGTCGAACTACTACCCCGACCCCGCGAAGCCGCAGGAGTTGGGCCCGGTGCGGCTGACTGTCCGGGACGGAGGCAACCGGAAGCTGCGCGGCATCGACCTACGGCTGCGCGCCGGCGAGGTGCTCGGCGTCGGCGGCCTGCAGGGCTCCGGCCGGTCGGCGCTGGCCCGCGCACTGTTCGGCGCCGCACCGTTCAGCACCGGCCAGGTGACCGTCGACGGAGCGCCGGTCCGGCTGCGCTCGCCCCGCGCCGCGATACGGGCCGGTATCGCCTACGTCTCCGAGGACCGCAAGGGCGAGGGGATCGTCGCCGAGCAGTCGGTGCTCGACAACGCGCTGTTGGCCGGCCGCGCCGTCCGCCCGGGCCGGGTCGGCCGCGGTGCCCGGACCGCGCGGGTCCGGGAGCTGCTCGCGGCCGTTGAGCTTCGCGCCGCAGGGGAGGACCAGGAGATCCGTTTCCTGTCCGGGGGCAACCAGCAGAAGGTCGTGCTGGCCAGGTGGCTCGCGCTCGCCCCGAGAATCCTGCTCTTCGACGAGCCGACCCGGGGCATCGACGTGGGCGCCAAGTCGGCGATCCACGATCTCGTCCGCCGGCTGGCCCGCGACGGCGCCGCCGTGCTGATGGTCTCGTCCGAGCTGCCCGAGCTGCTCGGCATGAGCGACCGGATCATCGTCATGCGCGACGGCCGGATCGCCGGCGAGCTACCCGCCGGTGCGACGGAGGAGGATGTCGTCGCCCTGGCGGTCGGCACCGTGGGGGAGGCGGCCGGATGAGCGGCGCGCTGTCCCTGTCGGCCCGGCGGACCCCGCCCGGCGTGTTCGTCGCCCTGGTCCTCACCCTGGCGATCGGCTGGCTCATCGTCACGGTCGATGGCGGCCGGCTGTTCAGCCTGCCGACGACGGTGAGCCTGCTGCACGTCGCCGCCGGTCTGGGCCTCGTCGCGGTCGGCCAGACGCTGGTCATCGTCGGCGGCTCGCTGGACCTGTCCGTGGCGTACGTGGTCAGCCTGAGCACCCTCGTCGCCGCCGAGACCATGGCCGGTGACGACGGTGCGCTGCTGCCGGCGATCGGCCTGACGCTCGCCGTCAGCGCCACGATCGGCTTCGTCAACGGCCTGCTCGTCACCCATGCGCGGATCAACCCCTTCATCGCGACCGTCGGCGTCGGACTGCTGCTGAAGGGATACCTCGACAACGGATACGACGGCCCGGCCGGCAAGACCGCACCCGCCCTGGTGCAGGGCCTGGGGTACCAGCGCATCGGCCCGGTGCCGATGTCGTTCCTGCTGCTGCTCGCCGTCGCCGCCGCGGCCTGGTTCGTGCTGGCGCGCACCCGCTTCGGCCACCACCTGATCGCCGTGGGCGGTGACCCGGAGGTCGCCCGGCTCTCCGGCGTGCGGGGCAGCCGGGTCCTCGTCACCGCCCATGTGCTGTGCGCCCTCTGCGCCGGCCTCGCCGGGGTCTACCTCGCCAGTCGGCTCGGCGCCGGCGCACCGAGGGTGGGCACCGAGGGACTGTACGACCTGGAGTCGATCGCCGCGGTGGTGCTCGGCGGCACCGCCCTGGCCGGCGGGCGCGGCGGCGTTGTCGGCACGGTCGGCGGCGTGCTGCTGCTCGCGAGCATCGACGCCATCTTCAACCAGCTCGAGGTCGACGTGTTCTTCAAGCAGGTGATCCGTGGCGTGATCATCATCGCGGCGGTCGCCGTCTACGCCCGCCGGGCGATGCGAAAGGCGTCATAGCATGCGGATCGCGCGCCCACTGCGGCTCCTCAAGTTCCGCTCCGGCGGTCTCGCACCGATCATCGTGATCCTGGCGGTGTTGCTGGTTCTGCTGACCGCCCGCCAACCGGACTTCCTCTCGCCGCCGTCGCTGATGTCGTTCCTCGGCCGCTCCGCGCCGATCATCCTGCTCGCCGCCGGCCAGTACTTCGTGATCGTCTCCGGCGAGTTGGACCTGTCCGTCGGCTCTCTGGTCACCGCGCAGGTGGTCATCGCCGCCCGGCTGATCGACGGCGATCCGTCGGCCGGCTGGCCTGTCGTCGTGCTCCTGCTCGCGTTCGGCATCGCCGTCGGCCTCGTCAACGGCCTCGTCACCTCGCGGCTGCGGGTGCCGTCGTTCATCACGACCCTCGGGATGTTCCTGATCCTCGTCGGTGCCGTGTACCTGTGGTCCGACGGTGCCCCGAAGGGCGGCCTCTCCGAGGAGTTCCGCCGGCTCGGTCGGTCGGGGTTCGAGGACGTGCCCGCGCTGGGCCGGATACCGTACGCCCTGGTCATCCTGCTGGCGGCGGCCTCTCTGGCGCTGGTGCTGACGCGTTCGGACTTCGGCCGCACCCTGGTCGCCGTCGGCGGCAACCCGCGGACCGCCGAGCTGAGCGGCGTGCGCGTGTGGCGCGCCAAGACCATGGCGTTCGTCCTCAGCGGAGTCGCCGCCACGCTCGCGGCGATCCTTATCGGCGGGTACAGCGGAGTGTCGTTCCAGGCCGGTGTCGGCCTCGAGTTCGGCGCGATCACCGCGGCGGTCCTCGGCGGTGTCGCTCTGGGCGGGGGCCGCGGTTCGGTCGTCGGCGCGATGCTGGGCGCGCTGACCCTCGAGACGCTCTTCACGCTCATGAACTTCTACGGCGTCTCCGGCGCCCTCAAACCGACCGTCCAGGGCGCGATCATTCTGTTCGCCGTGGCGGCGGCGTCCTTCCGTTTCCCGTCCAGATAAAGGGGACTCAGTGAGGCATTCCATGACGGTGCTGGCCGTGAGCACCTTACTGGTGCTGGCCGGCTGCTCCACCGACGAGCCCACCACCCGCGCATCGGGTTCGCCCTCGGCGGGCACCGGGTCGGGCACGGGGGAGCAGTCGAAGTTCTTCGTGCGGGCCGACTACGACAAGCAGCTCGCGCTCCTGGACACCGCGCCCACCGGGCCGGCCGGCAAGCCCTGGGAGCAGGCGCTCAACCCGGCGATGGTGGAGACCAAGAAGTTCACGAAGCCCGGACCGTACAAGATCTGCTTCTCCAACGCGGGGCTGAACAACCCCTGGCGCCAGGTCGGTTTCAAGACCATGCAGGCCGAGGTCGACACGCACCGCGGCCGGATCTCCGAGTTCGTCCACGTCGATGCCGAAGGCAAGGACCAGAAGCAGATCGCCGACATCAACGACCTGCTCGGCAAGGGCTGCCACGCGCTCATCGTCTCGCCGAACACCACCGCGACGCTCACCCCGGCCGTGAAAGCCGCCTGCCAGAAGGGCCTGCCGGTCATCGTCTTCGACCGCGGCGTCGACACGAACTGCCCGGTGACGTTCATCAACCCGATCGGCGGCTACGGATTCGGCCACGTCGCGGCGGAGTTCGTCACCCAGGAGATGAAGCGCGGTGGCAAGGTGCTCGCGCTGCGCATCCTGCCCGGTGTCGACGTGCTGGAGACCCGTTGGTCCGCGGCGAAGATCGCCTTCGACAAAGCGGGCGTCGACGTCGTCGGCGTCGAGTTCACCGACGGCGACCCGGCCAGGACGAAGAAGATCGTCAACGACTACATCCAGCGGTACGGCACGATCGACGGCGTCTGGATGGACGCCGGGGCGGTCGCGGGCGCGGCGGTCGAGGCGTTCGAGGACGCCGGCAAGCCCGTGCCGCCGATCAACGGCGAGGACCAGCTCGACTTCCTGAAGCTGTGGAAGGACAAGAAGCTCACGGCGATCGCCCCGACCTACCCGACCTACCAGTGGCGCACCCCGATCATCGCCGCGCTGAAGATCCTCGACGGCGAGCAGGTGCCGAACCCGTGGAAGCTGCCACAGCCGACCATCACCCAGGACAACCTGGACGAGTACGTCGACCCCGCCATGCCGCCGCTGCACTACGCGATGTGCGGCTGCACCGACCTGCCCGATTACCCGCGGCGCTGGAAGTAGTCCGGTGTACACCATCGGTGTCAACCCGTGGGTCTGGGCCTCGCCGGTCGACGACGAGGCCATGGCCGAGCTGGTGCCGCGGATCGCCGCGTTCGGTTTCGACGCGGTCGAGCTGCCGATCGAGCAACCCGGCGACTGGGACCCGGCCCGCACCCGGGACCTGCTGGCGGCGTACGGCCTGCGCGCGGTCGGCGTCTGTGCGGTCACCTCGCCCGGACGTGACCTCGTGAACGCCCCGCCGGAGGCCGTCGCCTCCACCGTGGCGTACCTGAAATCGTGTGTGGACAGTGCGGTGGCCGTCGGCGCGCCCTGCGTCGGCGGCCCGGTCTACGCCGCGGTGGGGCGGACCTGGCGCATGTCACCGGTGGAGCGCGCGGCCTGCTACGCGGACGTCCGCCGCGCCCTGCGGCCAGTGGCCGACTACGCGGGGGAGCGGGGCGTGAGCATCGGTGTGGAGGCCCTCAACCGCTATGAGACGAGCGTCGTCAACACGGTCGAGCAGGCGGTGGAGATGATCGACGGCCTGCCTGCGAACGTCGGTCTCATGATCGACACCTATCACATGAACATCGAGGAGGCCGACCCCTACGAGGCGCTCGTCACGGCTGGTCCGCACATCAAGCACGTCCAGGTCAGCGGCACCGACCGCGGCGCCCCGGGCGCCGACCACTTCGACTGGCCACGCTTCCTCGCCGGCCTGGCCACGACCGGCTACGGCGGTGCGGTGTGCATCGAGTCGTTCACCGCGCAGAACGAGGCCATCGCCACCGCGGCCTCGATCTGGCGGCCGCTTGCCCCGTCACAGGACACCCTCGCCCGTGACGGGCTGTCCTACCTCCGAACCGTCCTCCGCGGACTGGAAAGCGCTCCTTGACCGGGTGACAGGCCCGGTCGCGCCGTCATCCCCTTCCGCCCGGGAACCGCCATAAGGAGAAAACGTGTCGACAACTCTCACGATACGAAGGCGGCTTCTGGCCGCAGCCGCCACAGTCGGTTTAGCCGCGACCGCCGTGACGGCGTTCCCCGCGCCCGCATCCGCGGCTCCCCGCACCGTGTACGTCTCGCCGTCCGGCACCGGCACCGACTGTTCCAGCGCGCGGCCGTGCTCACTGACAGCCGCGCAGGCGGCGGTGCGATCGCTCAACGACGACATGTCGGACGACATCGTGGTGCAGTTGGCCGACGGTGTGTACCGGCTGGCCCAATCCTTCCGGCTGACGGCGGAGGACTCCGGCTCAGGCGGTCACACGGTCGTGTGGCAGGCCGCCCCGTCGGCGCGTCCGGTGATCACCGGTGCCCGGGCGGTCACCGGCTGGTCGGTGGCCGACGCGGCCAGGAACATCTGGCGGGCCGACGTGCCCGCCGGTCTCGATGCCCGGCAGCTCTATGTCGACGGCGCCGTCGCCACCCGGGCCCGCACGCAGGTGAACCGGGCCGATTTCACGGCCTCCAGCGACGGAATGAGGTTCTCGGGCGGTGCGCTGAGCTATCTGAACAACCTGGCCGACCAGAGCCGGATCGAGGTGGAGAGCGTCAACTCCTTCACCGACCGGTACTCGCCGGTGCAGAGCATCAGCGCGAACTTCATCACGATGCAGCAGCCGGCGTGGAACAACAACAACTTCGGCTACGACACCCTCATGCGGCCGCACCGGGCCGGTCCGTTCTACCTGTCCAACGCGTACGAGTTCCTGGACTCGCCCGGCGAGTGGTACCTCAACCCCACGGCCGGAGACTTGTACTACATCCCCCGGGCCGGGCAGAACATGAGCACCGTCAGCGTGGAACTGCCGACGCTGCAGTCGCTGGTGAACCTCGGGGGCACGTACAGCGAGCCGGCGCACCACATCACGTTCAGCGGGATCACCTTCACCGGTACGAGCTGGCTGGGCCCCAGCAGCAACCAGGGTTACGCGGACCAGCAGACCGGCGCGTACATCGCCGGGAACTGGAGCTGGCCGAGCTTCGACTCCTGCCACAACGGCTGCAGGCAGTTCGAGGCCGCCCGGCCACACTGGCGGCAGATGCCGGCCGCCGTGCAGATCTCCGCCGCCAACACCATCACCTTCAGCGACTCCAAGTTCGTCAACCTGGGCCAGACGGCCATCGGTATCGGCAACGACGCCAACGCGCACGCCAGCGGTGTCGGTCTGGGCGCCGGCAACATCACGGTGACCCGGTCGGAGATCGCCCGGAGCTCAGCCGGTGGCATCCTCGTGGGCGGCGTGCGCGCCGACGCCCACCACCCCAGCGACCCGCGCATGGTCAACAGGGACATCACGATCAGCAACAACCGCATCCACGACCTCGGGGCGGACTACCGGGGCATCGTCTCCGTCCTGACCACGTACGTCACCAACAGCACCGTCGCCCAGAACGAGGTCTACAACATGCCGTACTCCGGCATGTCGATCGGGTACGGCTGGGGCGCCAACGACGCGGGCGGCAGCAACCACTATGCCAACCGCGGCCTGTACGACTACCAGCCGCGCTACACGACGCCGACCACCGCGTCCAACAACCGGCTCATCGGCAACTACATCCACGATGTCATGCAGCAGATGAACGACGGTGGCTGCATCTACACGCTCGGATGGAACCCGAGCGCGCTGATCAGCCGGAACCACTGCCTGCGGACCAACGGACACTTCGGGCTGTACTTCGACGAGGGATCGAAGTACTTCACGGCCACCAACAACGTCTTCTCGAACACCGGTACGTGGGCGACGGCCAACTACTGGGGTGGCGAGAACATGGGGAACTGGACCCTCACCAACAACTGGTCGACCAACGGCAGCACGAACGTGACCAACGGGGACCGCGGCAACGTGGTCTCCGGCAATGTCACGGTCACCAATGGCAACTGGCCTTCCGGTGCCCAGGACGTGATGGCGTCCGCCGGACCGCAGGGCAGCACCCCACCTCCGCCCACGGAGCAGCAGATCGTGGGTGCGCAGTCCGGCCGCTGCCTGACCGTCCCCGGCGCCGGCAACACCAACGGCACCCAGACCCAACTCTGGGACTGCACCGGCACAGCCGGCCAGACCTGGACCTACACCGCCGGCAAACAACTGACCGTCCACGGCGACAAGTGCCTCGACGCCAGCGGAAGCGGCACCACCAACGGCACCCCGGTCATCATCTGGGACTGCAACGGCCAGAACAACCAACAGTGGAACGTCAACCCCAACGGCACCATCACCGGCGTCCAGTCCGGACTATGCCTCGACGCCAACGCCGACGGCACCGCCAACGGCACCAGGACCACCCTCTGGTCCTGCCACAGCGGCACCAACCAGCAGTGGGCACTGCGATAGCGGAATCAACGCCTATCCGCTCCTTTGAGACAGGAGCGGATGCCGGCAGTGGGGCCCGAGTGGGTGCGGGCCCTACCGCGCCTCGGTCGATCTGGACGCAATGCCGGCGACTCTGGCTCTTTCCGGTCGTTCAGCGGGGTGTGCCAAGGCCCGGACAGGTGAAGTCGCCAGCAGCACCATCCTCTAACGCCGCAGCCCGGTCGGCTCGCCCGGCCCGCTGCGGCGCACGACCCACGCCTCGGTGATGTGGGTGAACATCGCCTCGGCCGCACCCTTGGGGTCGTGCGCGGCGATCCGCTCGTAGATGCGCCGATGGCCTTGGTTGGACGTGACGCAGAAGGTGCGGCCGGTTCGGCCCATGTAACGGGCAGAGTTGATGACCTGGCGCTCCAGCGAACGGACCACGGCTCGGCCGATGCGGTTCCCCGATGCCTGCATGACGGTGTCGTGGAACGCCCGGTCCTCTTCGTGGTACGAAGCGGGGTCGTCGACGAGCTCATCCATCCGCTCCAGCAGACTGCGTAGCTGGTCGATCACCTCGGCGTTCGCCAGGCGGGCGGCCACGTTGGCCATATCGGACTCCAGCACGCGGCGGGTCGCGACGAGGTGATCGAGGATGGCCAGGCTCTCGTCTTCGGCGATGGTGGCGCCGAGGACCAGCTCGTCAAGCATGTTCCACATCGCCGGCGGGGTAACCATCGTGCCGGCGCCCTGGCGGACCTGCACCAGCCCCTTCTCCTGAAGAATCTTCACCGCCTCGCGGACCACGGTGCGGCTGACCGAGAAGGTCTCGCAGAGCACGGGCTCGGAGGGTAACGGCGAACCGGACGGATGGACTCCACGGACGATCCGCTCCACCAGCTCAGCCGTGACCGCGGCGGCAAGGTTCGCCGGGCGCCGACTCCAGGCGGGGGCCTGGGAGACCTCTGCGGATGACTGCGGTACTGCCGTCATGACACCCCCCGGGATCCGTGCCCTACCACGGATGCTCGCCAACTATAGGGCATCCGGTTGACGTCATACGTCATACGAGTTACATACGTCATACGAGTTGCGTTCCTCCTCAACCTCAACTGCCGGACAGCCGGCCACCTCAGCAGAGTGGGGCAGAGCAATGAAGCAGCGAACACTGTGGGCGGCGATCCTGGTTGCCGGGACCGTTGTCTTAGCCGGCTACGGAAGCGCCTCCGCCCCGGATTCGGCGTCCGGTGGTTCGAAGGGCAAGCTCGTCGTCTGGGACTGGAACTCCGGCGACGCCACAGCGTCCTCATACGTCAAACCACCTTCGCAGCCGGTGTCCTGATCGCCGGGCTACCCGTGTTGGTGACCTACCTGTTCCTGCAGCGCCAGATCGCTGACGGCGCGACGAAGGGCTGACGCATGCGCATCACCGGGTACAGAAGCCTGACGACGGCGCAGCGTTGGGGTCGACCTGTCGGTGACGCCAATGGCGTCAAGGCACAGGCCGTGGGTGAGCCGCTGTGGCGGTTGCTCGGCGGCGACGACCGCATGGTCCACGCCTACGCCTCCGGCCTGGACATCGGCCTCACCGACGACGAGCCCGTCGCCACCTACGAGGTCTATGCCGAACGCGGGCTGAGGGCGGCGAAGCTCAAGGGCGGCCTGGACATTGAGCGTGACCGGCTCCGGCTGTTGCTCGTGCGCGAGGCATTGACCGAGGCTGCGCACGGTACCCAGCCAGGGCTCATGCTGGATGCGAACGAGTCCTGGAGCCGCAAGCAGACGGTACGCCACGTCGGTGAATTGGAACGCACACTCGACCTGACCTGGATCGAGGAGCCGGTCCGGCGCTGGGACGCCGACGGCCTGGCCGCTGTCAGCCGTGGCGTACGGACGGCGGTCGCCAGTGGGGAGAACCTCACCGGCCTCGAGCAGTTCCGCCCGCTGATCGCGGCGGGAGGCGTCGACATCGTCCAGACGGCCGCGGTCTGGGGAGTCACCCACTTCCTGCGTGTCGCCGCGCTGGCGCACGCCTACGACCTGCCGGTCAGCCCGATCGGCAACACGCCTGTCGCGCTGCTGCACGCCGCGACGTCGGTGCCCAACCACCTCGTCAGCGAACTGCAGGGCCTGCAGCCGTCGATCGGCATCTCGATGGACCTGCACGTCGAGGACGGCGCCTTTGTGCTCGGCGACACGCCGGGCCTGGGCATCCGGATCGACGAAACGGTGACGACCGCGGCCCGTCAGCGAACGGCACACGCACCCGACGGACCGCACATACGGCCGGAGCAGGCCGGCCGGCGGCTGCTCGCGGTCACCCCTGGACATGCCGATCCACCGCGGAAGGGACGTTCGACACCATGGAGATGGAGGATCGATGAAGGTGGTTGTCTACCGCGGGGCCCGCACCCTCGAGATCGAGAGCCGGGTCGCCGAGGCGCCGGCCCCGGCGAAGGAGTGGGGCGGGCGCGGCGTCAACGTCAACGCCATCGCACCGGGCTACATCGCCACCGACAACACCGAGCCGTTACGCGCGGACTCCCAGCGCAACCAGGCGATCCTTTGCCGGATCCCGGCCGGTCGCTGGAGACGCGCCGACGATCTCGCCGGGGCCACGGTGTTCCTCGCCTCCCCAATGTCGGACTATGTCAACGGCATCGTTCTTCCCGTTGATGGCGGACGGCTGGGGCGATGATGGGCCGCCCAGCATTACCAGCCGGCCGCGCCCGAGTCGATCGTGCGTGCGAACCCGAGGGTGGCGACGTGCGCGGCACCTGGGGCGGCCTCGCCCGAGGCAACGTGTATGGGCTCGTGATGCGAGCCGGCCGAGCCGACGAGACGAGCCTGGTTGTCGCCGCACAGGCCGGCGATCCACGAGCGCTCGACGACCTGGCCGCGACGTACCTGCCGCTGGTATACGCGATCGTGCGCAGGGCACTGGGTGAGCTTGCGGACGTCGACGACGTGGTGCAGGAGACGATGCTGCGGGCACTTCCTGAGCTGCGCACGCTGCGCGCCCCGGAGTGCTTCCGGCCCTGGCTGGCCACGATCACGACACGACAGATCAGCACCCATCTGCACCGGCGGCAGGCGGACGCCGAACGGACGGCCCCCCTCGACGAGATGGCCGACCCGCCGGACGCCGACGCCGAGAACCTGGCCCTGATCCACGTCGAGCTGTCCGGTCATCGCCGAAAGACCGTACGCGCCAGTCGATGGCTCGACCCGGACGCCCGGGCGCTGCTGTCGCTGTGGTGGCTGGAGACCGCGGGCCGGCTGACGAGGGCGGAGCTCGCGGCGGCGCTGGGAACGAGCGTCGCTCACGCGGGTGTGCGCGTCCAGCGCATGCGCAACCAGCTGGAGCTGAGCCGGTCACTCGTCGCCGCGCTGGAAGCCAGCCCCCGGTGCCCACAGCTGACCGCCGCGCTGGGGGGCTGGGACGGCGTACCGAGCACGCTGTGGCGTAAGCGCATCACCCGGCACACCCGATCCTGTGCGGACTGCGGCCGGACCGCCGACGAACTGGTGCCCCTTGAGCGGCTGATCGTCGCCCTGGCGCTGCTCCCCGCCCCGCTGGCGCGGTCGGCCACGGTGCCCGACAAACCTGCGCTCGCCGGGGCGACCGAGAATGCCGTCGTGATGGGAGCCGATCGGCCGAGGTCGGCTGCGGGCCGGTTGCCGGCGTCGAGGCTGGGTTACTCGGCCAACTCGCCTGAGGGCCGCTTGAGTCGGCACCCAAGTCTTCGCGTGCGGTGACGGCACCGTGCTTTTCGGCACTACGGCGACTGCGACTGTTCAAGCCGGCCGCCGATAACGAAAACTGCCGCGATTTACACGCGTCCGGCACTCCAATTCGCCGCCTGAAAAGGTTATGAGGGGTGGCCGCAAATAGTCCCGCTTCTTCGGTTAGTTGCACGACGGCCAAGGCCCACATATATCGACGACTCCCTCTTGATTGGACCATGACAATCTGTCAATCTTCTAGTCGTCGACGCGTAACGTGCCTCATTCATGACCTTTGAAAGTGGAAGCCAAAAGCGATCTACGGATTGCTGGCGCCAACACAGTGACGTGGCTCCGACTTCGAAAGGTGCCGGTGATGAACGAATTCGTGCACTCGGCTGATCCGCCGCGGCGGCCCCGGGCCCGAGCCGATCCTGCCCCTGCTGTTAGCCCTGCCAGCCGGATTGGTCGTGGCCGGCACGGTGCCGCTGTTCACGGGCACCGCCGACGCGGCGTCCACATTGGGCGCCTCGGCGGCGGAAAAGGGCCGCTACTTTGGCGCCCCGGTCGGTACGTACAAGTTCTCCGACAGCCCCCACATGTCGGTTCTCAACCGCGAGTTCAACAGCGTCGTTGCCGAGAACGAGATGACGGAGTCGAGCCCGTTCGCCCGCTCCTGCAACGTGACGTTCTCGGGCCCGGCGTGGACCCGGGACTTCAGCCACGGGGAACTGATCCGGGCCGGTGACGACCAGACCGTGCCGTTGAACCCGTGCCAGTTGCAGTTTCTGTACCAGGGCATGGACCCCAACGCCGGCGGCGACCACATCTCCCTGCTGTGACGGATGGGCTACTCACCCAGACCAACTCCACCTGCTGACCGGAGATCCGGGCGAAGCCGGGAGCGAGGCTTTCCAGGCGCCAACGGCAGCGGCATGACGCTGACATGCTCGCTGCGCGAGCGATCTGGGAGGGGGCCGGCGCGGAGAGGGCAAGCTCCGCGCCGGCTCGGCCGGCTGCCGGCAGGCGGCCAACGTCAACAGATCCTGCACAGCGCAGACGTGACCACACCGCCAACCGGGAAGGCGCGACCATGCCCCACACCCATCGCCGGCGCTACCTCGCCCGGGCGCTCGCCTGCATCCTGACCGCTCTCAGCGCGCTCGCGGTCGTCGAGCACCAGAGCGACGCCTCGCCGGCCGCCGCCGACACCGCCCAGTTCCGCGGCGTCAACTGGGCCCGGCTCGGTGACAACTTCCACGGTGGACCGCTGGTCCTGCACGGATTGAGCGGCTCCGACAGCTACCAGACGGTCGTGGCGAAATCCAACGCCATCTACACCGGCTTCGAGAACAACCTCGGCGCCAACACCGTTCGGCTCCCGATCAACACCTACACAGTCGGGACGAGCTGGTGGAGCGCGTATACGGGCGCGATAGACGCAGCCACCGCGAAGGGATTCAAGGTCGTCCTCTCCTACTGGGACGACGGGGTGGCCGCCCGCGACGGTCGCATCGTCAACCCGAGCGCCTTCGACACCATGTGGAACACCGTGCTTGCCCGGTACGGCACGAACAGCCTCGTCTACTTCGAGCCGATGAACGAACCAGGAGGGCACAGCGCCGGCGAGTGGGCGAACGTGGTGAGCAACTGGATCAGCAGCCGCCCGTCGATTCCGCGGAACCGCATCTTCGTCAGCGGCGCCGGCCTGAACACTGACATCAGATCCATGTGCGCCGACCGCCGCCTTGACGGGACGTTCCTGTCGCTGCACCACTACACGTTCTTCAGCGGCGCGAAGACCTACGACCAGTGGGTGGCGTACCTGCGGGACGCGATCGGCTCCTGCGCCGACCGCACTGTCGTCGACGAGTTCGGCGCGCCGATGGATACCGGGCTCAACTACCACGACGCCGGCAGCACCGACAACTTCGTGCGCTACTTCCGGGCCACCACCACGGTGCTCCGAGAACTGCGGATCGGCTCCATCTACTGGCCCGGGCTGGGCGGGAAGATACGCGCCGGCCAGGGCGACGACTGGTATGCCATGCAGAAACTGCACGGCACCGGTACCAACCTCACGCTCAGCACCCCCAGCGCCGGCGGCCGCGAGCGTCTCAGATACGGCTGGGGCTTGGATGGCGACGTCCCGGCCCCGACCAGCCTGCTGCGCAACGTCAGCACCGGGCGCTGTCTGGACATTCCCGGCGGGACCACGGCGAACATCCAGGTCCAGGTGTACACCTGCGCCAACACGGATGGCCAGCAGTGGACCTTGACGGCCGGCGGACAGATCACCGCAGTCGGGGGCCAGAAGTGCCTGGATGCGTACAGCAGCGGGACGACGAACGGCACCGTGGTCGGCACGTGGGCGTGTAACGGCGGCGACAACCAGCGTTGGACGGTGGGCGCTGACGGCACCATCCGCAGCGTTCACTCCGGCCTCTGCCTCGACGTGAACACCGCCACCTTCAAGGTGCAGCTGTGGGCGTGCTGGGGCGGCGACAACCAGAGATGGCAGATCCAGAACACTGACGCGCGTCGCGACGGCCGACTCGGCGGACACGGTGGACGGTGACCGCCGACCGCAGCCGAGCCGATGGCAACAAAGACGCCACAGTAGACGGTCTGCCGGCAGCTCAAGGGTCGTTTTGTTCTACGAGGCGACGAGGTTCGCCACCGGGCGCAAGAACGCGCTCCGCGTGGAGATCAACGGGTCGCTCGGCGCGGTCGCTTTTGACCTGCCCCGGCACTCGCTCGCCGCCTCCGCGGTGGCCCACCGCTCACTGGACTTCCTGCGCGCCGCGGCCCGCCTCGCGCCCATCGGGGCAGGAGTGGCGGCCGAGACCTCGACCGTGACGGCGACGAAGGGGGTCGGCCGATGACCCCCGACCAGTTACGGACCGCGCTTCGAGACGTGCCCGATGCGGTTGGCGATCTGTCCTGCTCGGCGCGCCGGCCGCCGCGCGTTCGACGCCGCGTTCGCGAGGAAGGACTGAGGCCGGCGCAGGGCCGGTCACCCAGCCGGTGGCCGGCCTGCGGCTCGTCGGAGAAGACAGCGTACGGCCGTCGCCTTCCTCACCGGTGGTTTGTCATCACCGAAGTCAGTGACCTGCTCCAGTCCGTGAAGGGAGAACGACATGTCCGAGGTGACACGCAGACGGTTTCTCGCCGCCGGGGCGGTGGCTGGAGCAGGGATCGTGCCCGGTGGGTGGACGGCCGTTGCCAGGAGCGGCTCGGCCGCGCCGCCGGAGGTTCTGGCCGCCGACGACCTCGCCCTGTGGTACGACAAGCCGGCCGGCGCGGACTGGCTGCGGGCACTGCCGATCGGCAACGGACGCCTCGGCGCGATGGTGTTCGGCAACGTCGACACCGAACGGCTGCAGCTCAACGAGGACACCGTCTGGGCCGGCGGTCCGTACGACTCCGCCAACACCCGCGGCGCGGCCAACATCGCGGAGATCCGGCGGCGGGTCTTCGCGGATCAGTGGGGGCCGGCGCAGGACCTGATCAATCAGACGATGCTGGGCAGCCCGGCCGGACAGCTGGCCTACCAGCCGGTCGGAAACCTCCGGCTCTCCTTCGGCAGCGCCACCGGTGCGTCGCAGTACAACCGGACGCTCGACCTCACCACCGCCACGGCCATCACGACCTACGTGCTGAACGGCGTGCGGTACCAGCGTGAGGTGTTCGCCAGCGCACCTGACCAGGTGATCGTGGTCCGGCTGACGGCCGACCGGGCCAACTCCATCGCCTTCAACGCCACATTCGACAGCCCACAACGGACCACGGTGTCCAGCCCGGACGGGGCCACGATCGCCCTCGACGGCACCTCCGCCACCATGGAGGGCATCACCGGGCGGGTCCGGTTCCTCGCCCTGGCCCACGCCGCCGTGACCGGCGGCACGGTCAGCAGCTCGGGCGGCACGCTGCGGGTCTCCGGCGCCACCAGCGCGACGGTGCTGGTGTCGATCGGCTCCAGCTACGTCAACTTCCGGAACGTCGACGGCGACTACCAGGGGACCGCGCGGAGCCGCCTCAACGCTGCCCGCAACCTCGGCATCGACGAACTACGCAGCCGGCATCTCGCCGACTATCAGGCGCTGTTCAACCGGGTGTCCGTTGATCTGGGACGTACGACGGCGGCCGACCAGCCGACCGACGTACGGATCGCACAGCACGCGCAAGTGAACGACCCGCAGTTTTCCGCCCTGTTGTTCCAGTTCGGCCGGTATCTGCTCATCTCATCCTCTCGGCCGGGCACCCAGCCGGCGAACCTGCAGGGCATCTGGAACGACCAGATGGCTCCGTCCTGGGACTCGAAGTTCACCATCAACGCCAACCTGCCGATGAACTACTGGCCCGCCGACACGACGAACCTGTCCGAATGCTTCCTCCCGGTCTTCGACATGATCAACGACCTGACCGTGACCGGCGCCCGGGTGGCCCAGGCGCAGTACGGCGCCGGCGGCTGGGTGACGCATCACAACACCGACGCGTGGCGGGGCGCCTCGGTCGTCGACGGAGCGCAGTGGGGGATGTGGCAGACCGGTGGCGCATGGCTGGCCACCCTGATCTGGGACCACTACCTGTTCACCGGTGACATCGACTTTCTCCGCTCGAACTATCCGGCCATGAAGGGCGCCGCCCAGTTCTTCCTCGACACCCTGGTCGCCCACCCGACGCTCGGATACCTGGTCACCAACCCGTCGAACTCTCCGGAGCTCACTCACCATGCGAACGCCACCGTCTGCGCGGGGCCCACCATGGACAACCAGATCCTGCGCGACCTTTTCAACAGCGCCGCCCGGGCCGGCGAAATCCTCGGGGTGGACGCCACCTTCCGCGCTCAGGCAGTGGCGGCCCGGGACCGGCTGGCGCCGATGCGGGTCGGCTCCAGGGGCAATATCCAGGAGTGGCTGGCCGACTGGGTGGAGACCGAGCCGGCTCACCGGCACGTCTCCCACCTGTACGGTCTGCATCCGAGCAACCAGATCACCAAGCGCGGGACACCCCAGTTGCACGAGGCCGCGCGGCGGACGCTGGAACTGCGCGGTGACGACGGTACGGGATGGTCGCTCGCGTGGAAGATCAACTTCTGGGCACGGATGGAGGACGGCGCCCGGGCCCACAAGCTGATCCGGGACCTGGTGCGGACGGACCGGCTCGCGCCCAACATGTTCGATTTGCACCCACCATTCCAGATCGACGGCAACTTCGGCGCCACCTCGGGCATCGCGGAGATGCTGCTGCAGAGCCACAACGGCGAACTGCACGTGCTGCCGGCGCTGCCGGCCGCCTGGCCCACGGGGCGCGTGAGCGGACTGCGCGGCCGCGGCGGATACACCGTCGGCGCCGAATGGAGCAGCGGCCGGATCGAGTTCGTCGTCACACCCGACCGAACCGGTGCCGTCCGGGTGCGCAGTCGGATCTTCGCCGGCGACTTCACGCTGAGGGACGATTCGAGCGGCGAGCCGGTCCAGCCGAAGCGGCTCGAGGCCGATCTCATCGAGTTCGCCGGGCAGGCCGGCAAAACCTACCGCGCGTCCGCACTCAGGTCGGGGCCGGTGGAGGCCGGCGTGGCCTATCGGCTGGTGGCCCAGCACAGCGGCAAGGCTGCCGACATCAACGGTGCGTCCACGGCCGCAGGTGCGCGGCTGATCCAGTGGCAGATCACCGCCGGTCTCAACCAGCACTTCGAGTTCCTGCCCTCCGACGCCGGGCACTACAAGATCCGGGTTGGGCACAGTGGTCTGGTCCTGCACGTCGCCAGTAGCAGCAGCGGCGCCGACATCACCCAGCAGCCGGATACCAACGCCGCCGGCCAGCAGTGGCGCACAGTCGACCACGGCGGTGGCGTGATCAGTCTGGTCAACCGGCAGAGCGGCCTCGCCCTGGACGTGTGGGAGGCCTCCACCGCCGACGGAGCCCGCATCTCCCAGTGGGCAGCCACTGGTAGCACCAACCAGCGATTCGAATTGCACCGCATCCAGCCCCAGGGCGAACTGCGGCCCGAACAACCAGGGAGAGCCATGTCACCGAGCAGCGAGGGAGTCGCATGATGTCGATCCATAGATTGTTCTCTGGGCGAGCCGTGATAGCGGCATTGCTCGTGCTTGCCATGGCCTGCGTGGCAGAAGTCAGCGCTGTGGCCAGCACGTCGCCCACCGCCGGGGCCACACTTGCGGGGACTGCCGGATGCGGACGTGCCCCAACACTGACGAACGGTACGCACACGATTCAAAGCGGCGGTAAGAATCGCTCCTTCATCCTGAGCATCCCTGAGAACTACGACAACACCCGCCAACATCGACTGGTCTTCGGATTCCACTGGTTGGGTGGCACCGCCGGGCAAGTCGCCGGCGGCGGAAGCGATGGCGATGTCTATGCCCACTACGGACTCCGGCGACTGGCGAACAACAGCGCGATCTTCGTTGCTCCGCAGGGCATCAACAACGGCTGGGGCAACTCCGGTGGCGAGGACGTGACCTTCGTCGACGACATGATCAGGCGTATCGACAACGACCTCTGTGTCGACACCACGCAGCGCTTCGCCCTCGGGTTCAGCTACGGCGGAGCCATGAGCTACGCACTCGCGTGTGCCAGGCCGGACGTTTTCCGTGCGGTCGCCGCGATAGCCGCGCCTGGGGGGATCAGCGGGTGCAGCGGGGGCACCCAGCCCTTCGCGTACATGGGAATCCACGGCATCAATGACAACATCGGCGCCGGTCGCGGGTTGCGGGACAGGTTTGTCAGGAACAACGGCTGTACTCCCCAGAACCCGCCGGAGCCCGCGCCGGGCAGCCGCACCCACATCACCACCGCCTACTCGGGTTGCCGAGAGGGGTATCCGGTCGTCTGGGCCGCGTTCGACGGAGGCCACCAGCAAGGCCCCGTGGACGGGTGCGCCGGCTGTGAGAGCGGCGCCAGGAGCTGGGTCAAGGAAGAGATCTGGAGCTTCTTCACGGGTGCTGACCCGAACCCGACCCCGACCACATTCCGGCTGCAGAGCCAGTCGGCCGGCCGATGCCTGGACGTCAGCGGTGCCAACTCGTCCAACGGCGCCCAGATGATCATCTGGGACTGCCACACCGGCACCAACCAGCAGTTCACTCAGACCGGACAGACCCTGCGGGTGATGGGCAGATGCCTGGACGTGCCGAGCAACGCCGCCTCCGGCGCCCGAGCACGGATCTGGGACTGCACCGGCGGCGCGAACCAGCAATGGAATGTGAACACCAACGGAACCGTCAGCAACGTCCAGACCGGACTCTGCCTGGACGTCAACGGCGGCAGCACCGCCAACGGCGCTGCGGTGATCGTGTGGAGCTGCCACACCGGCGTCAACCAACGCTGGGCCCGAGCGTAAGCAGAAGTGTGAAGGCGGCCGCAGTAGTCGCGGGCCGCCTTCATTTCCAGTTGGCCCAGCCTTTCGCACCGCGTCGATCATCTCTCGGTGGCAGTAGCCCTCCGGACGCCCGCCCCGGCCCGCCATCCACGACGGCACCGGCAGCAGATCCCGCACGAGTGCCCACTCGGCATCGCTCATGTCCGAGCCGTACCGCGGCCGGCGCTCGGGCCGGTCGGCCGCGTTCCCGAACCTGTGGGCGAGACAGTCACACCCAGGAGTGGACGGACTGGATGAAGAACAGGCGCTGGATTCGTTGCAGGTGAGCAGTATGAGGGCCGGTCCACTCGGCGATGGTCCAGCAGTTCTTGCGCGGCAGGTCCGACAGCAGCCCGAGCGTCAACTGCCGGACATGACGCAGGCCGTCAGTGTCCAAGCGGCTGTGGGAGAGCAGGTGCTGCAGGCCGTGCGGGGTGGCGTGGCCGGCGTATGCGGCGAGTTGCCAGCTGTTCTTGCGGCCCACCGGGCCGAGCTGTCCGCGGACGTAGTCCCGCATCCGCCGGCGGACCTCTACGCGGCTGAAGCGGGCTCCGGTCATCAGGAGGAGTTCTTCGAGTTTCAAGTCCCAGGCATTCGTCGGTACATCGTGGATCACGACAATGGACTGCTCGCCGCGCTGTCACTACATGCGGCCCGGGCACCCGTTGGTGGGACGGTCAGCCCAAGACCGCCCCGCGCATGCTGAGCCCCCGCTACACTCCCCCACGGCCAGGCCGTTGACCCGGACAAATACAGAAGTCCGGCTGGAGTACTAGGCGCAGGAGAAATCCGGGCAGCGATCCTTCCGGTAGCGGGTCAAGGCTTGCGTGCCAGCACACCGCGTGGATGGGAACCGGCTTCACTCACGAGGGACACCCCTGACTCCTCCAACGTGCACCCCGTAGAGTTCGGGGCTCATACCGATGGGAGTGATGTTCCGGACGCTGGCGCGACCCGGAGGCGGGTGCCGCGCCGCTCCTGATGATCGGCTCCGCCCCTGGGCTGGCTGCCTCGAGGGCATTGAGCCGGTGCGGTATTTCAGGCGCAGCGTCGATCTCCTGTCGGTGGTGCCTGGCCCAGCGACCATATGATCCATTGAGGTACCCGGCACCCCACGTGACCTGCGGTGTACCAAAGTGCCAACTAAAACCTCTGAATCCGGGCGTGGACCTAAGGAAGGTAGTTGGCATCGGCGCAGGTCACGAACGTTGCCCGGTGCCAAGTAGCGCTCCCGGTCACAGCGCTTGTTGTGGTCCGGCATCCCTTCGCCTTGATCGTTTCGTCTCCTGCGGCTCGGCATCATGCTTCGATCACAAGGTCCTCCAGCGGCTTCGAGCAGCAGAGAAGGACCTTGTTCTGGGCGATCTCGCGAGGGCGGATGCCTCCGTTGTGCCGCATGTCGACGGAACCCGAGAGCAGGGTCGCCTTGCAGGTGCCGCACATGCCCTGGGCGCAGGAGGCCGGCAGGCTGAGCCCGGCTCGGGACGCGGCGGCGAGGAGCGCGGTGTCGGGGTCGCACTCGATCGTGCGCCCGCTGCGGGTGAACTCGATCTTGAAACCGGTGGCGCCTCCGTCTGCGGGCGGGGCGGCGGCCGCCTGTGTCTCGAAGGTGAAGCTCTCCGCGTGGTAGTGGTCCATGTCGAGACCCGCGTCCGAGAGCATGGTGCGCACGGCGGCCATGTAGCCGGTGGGGCCGCAGGTGAAGACCTCGCGTTCGCGGAAGTCGGGGGCGACCTGCCGCAGTGTTTCGAGCGTCAGCCGGCCGCGGTATCCGCCCCAGGGTGCGTACGGCCGGTCCTCCTCGCAGACGTGGACCACGCGGATGTTGGGCGCGGTCGCGGCGATGAGGTCGAGTTCGTGGCGGAAGACGATGTCCGTCGGGGTGCGGGCGCTGTGCACGAAAACGACGTCGGCCGGATCGGCCAGGTCGTACAGCGTCCTGGTCATGGACATCGACGGGGTCACCCCTACGCCCCCGGACAGGAAGAGGTACTTCGATGCCGGGTGCCGGGCCGTCGAGAAGTCGCCGAGCGGGCCGTGCGCGCGCACGGTGTCGCCTGGCTTGAGGTGGTCGTGCAGCCAGTTCGACACGAGTCCGCCGGGTACGCGCTTCACCGTGATCGTGAGCAGGAAGGGGCGCGTGGGCGGGGAGGAGATGGTGTAGCAGCGCTGGACCGGGCGGCCGTCGATGTCGAGGGTCAGCGTCACGAACTGGCCCGGATCATGCCGGAAGAGCCGGGGTTCGGCGTACTCGAACACGAAGGTGGTGACGTCGTGAGTGAGCGGGTGGACCTGACGGCACACCAGCAGTTCCTCGGTCTCGGTCATCGCTGCTGCTCCAAGTGCGCCTTGAGCCGGGTGACGTACCAGTTGACGAACGCCTCGACCTGCTCCTCCGCAGGGGCGTACGGGCCCGGCACATAGGCCGGGCTGCTCACGCCCCGCTGGGCGCGCTCGACGAAGACGGCGTCCTGGTCGTTCGTGGCTTTCCACACCTTGGTCAGTGTGCCGAGGTCGTAGTCGACCCCTTCGACGGCGTCGGCGTGCACGAGCCAGGTGGTGCGCACGAGGGTGCGGTCGGGGCCGAGGGGGATCGCGGAGAACGTGATCGCGTGGTCGGCCATGAGGTGGAACCAGGCGTTCGGCTGGGTGTGGAAGGACAGCCGGCCCAAACGGGCGGTGGGGAAGTCGGCCAGCAGGCGCTTGCAGGCGGCTGTGCCGTCGGGGGTGTAGGACTCGCCGGCCCCGTCGAGGGGTTCGCGCTGGACGCGGAAACCAGTGGGGCGGGTGTCCAGTTCCTCGATCGTGGCGTAGGGCAGGCCGAGTTCCTCGTAGGTCCTGCGCGCTTCGGCGTCAGCCCGCTGGAAGCGCTCGTACGTCGGGCGCAGTACGGCCGGGACGTCCTGCTCCTGGTAGCCGTAGATGGGGAAATAGCAGGCCTGGAGCTCGGGGTGGCCGGTGCAGTGGTAGCACTCCCGGTTGTTCTCCAGGGTCAGCTTCCAGTTGGCGTTCTCCACCAGGTCGGTCTGCGTGGCGACCTTCGCCTTGGCCAGGTTGTGCGGTGCGAGGTACGGCTCGACGCGGGCGGCGATCTCGTCGAAGTCGGCGGGCGGTTCGGCGGCCAGGCAGATGTAGACCAGTCCGGCCAGGGTGCGCACGTGTACGGATCGCAGCCCGAAGCATGAGGGGTCGAAGCCGGGTGCCTGGGACTCGGCGTGCAGCAGCTTGCCGTCGACGCCGTACGTCCAGTGGTGGTATCCGCAGACGATGTTGCCCACCGAGCCGCGCTCCTCGTTCAGGATGCGCGCGCCGCGGTGGCGGCAGACGTTGTGGAAGGCCCGTACGTCCTCGTCGTCGTCGCGCACGACGGTGATCGAGTACGACCCGAGCGTGACCGTCACGTAGTCGCCGGGCTCGGGGACCTCCGCCTCAGTGGCGACGAACAGCCAGTGCCGGGCGAAGATCGCCTCGATGTCGAGGCCGAAGAATTCCTCGCTGACGTAGAACGGGGCTTCCAGGCTGTGCCCGACGGGACGCCGGGCGACGAGGTCGCCGACTTCGGCGGTGGGTGTCGCATGGTTCATCGCATGTCTCCGGTGAATCTCAGGAGTTGACGTGGCGGTCGGCACTCAGACCGGCAGGTACAGCCGAAGGGCGTCGTAGATCGCGGCGTGGATGTTGCGGGAGGTCACGGCGTCGCCGATGCGGAACAGCTGGTAGCGGCCCTGCTCGTTGCGGATCACCGTCTGGGGCTCGTGCGCCAGCAGGGCGCGGAGGTCGACCTCGCCGAGGTTGGTCGAGCCGGGGAGGAGATCGAAGTACAGCTCGTCGTTCGGCAGCGTTCCGTGTTCTACGACGACTTGGTCGACGATGCGCTCGGTCTCGGCCTCGGTGTACTCGCTGTAGAGGGTTGCGGCGAGCCGTCCGCCGGCGGTGCGGCGCACGGAGCGCAGTCGCTGGACGAGGGTGATCGTGACGCCGTGCTCGGTGAACACCCGCAGGTAGGCGGGGGAGTTCATGCTGCCGACATCGGGGGCGAGGGTGCGCTCCGGGGTGACGTACTCGATCCAGGCGCCGGATTTCGTGAGGACGTCTACGGCGTCCATGGCCGGGTAGCCGCCGTGGTCGTCGTAGACCAGGATCTCGACCGGGGTCTCGCTGCGATGCCCACGCGGACGCTGCAGCGAGCCCGTCATCACGTCCCAGGTGTCGGAGACCAGGCCCTCGCCCTTGGTGAGGAAACCGCGGTTGGGCATGCCGCCGGTCGCGACGATCACGATGTCGGGATGTTCGGCGAGGACGTCCTCGGCCTCGGCGTACGTACCGAGCCGGAGGTCGACGCCGAGATGCTTGCACTCCAGGAGGCGCCAGTCGACGATCTGGATCAGATCGTGGCGACGGGGGTTGGATGCCGCGAGCCTGATCTGTCCGCCGGGCTGGTCGCTCGCCTCGAACAGGACTACGTCATGGCCGCGTTCGCCCAGCACCCGGGCCGCTTCGAGACCGGCGGGCCCGGCACCGACGACCACCGCCTTCTTGTGGCGGCCGAGGGTCGGCGAAATGACGTGGGGCAGCTGGAGTTCGCGACCGGCGGCCGGGTTGTGGATGCACTTGGTGTCGCCGGAGTCGTAGATGGCATCCAGGCAGTAACTCGCCCCGACGCAGGGCCGGATGCGGTCCTCCTGGCCGGCCTTCAAGTGGAGAACCTGCAGCCGCAGATCGAGTACAACTTTTACGGCGCGATCGCCGCCGCCGGCGTAGTGCTGCCCGCGATGCGGGAGGCCGGAGCCGGGACCTTGTTGTTCACCACCGGCGGGGGCTCCGTCGACCCCAACCCGATGTTCGGCAACGTCAACGCCGCGTCCGCGGCACTGCGCAACTGGGTGCTCAACCTGCACAAGGAACTCGCGGACAGCGGTGTCTACGCCGCGCATGTGGCGATCAGTGCCTGGATCGGCGACGGCGGTCCCGAGGGCATTCCCTCCGCCACACCCGAGCAGATCGCCCCCCTGTATTGGGAGCTCTACGAGGGCCGCGACCGGCCCGAGGCCGTATTCACCGCCTGACAGCCGCTTCAGCGGCTGACATCCGCCGGAACACGGTTCGCCGCCCACGGGCGGCGAGCACTCCCGCTTGCCTCTTTTCTCACTTCTCCCCTCCCCAGCCCTCCCCGAAGGATCTCCGCTCCCCATGAACGTCTTCCTCTGGATACTGCAGGCCGTCCTCGCCGCCATGTTCGCCATGGCCGGTGTCATGAAGTCCACCCAGCCCAAGGACAAGCTCGTCGACAAGCTGCCCTGGGTCGCCGACTTCTCGCCCGCCGCCGTCCGCTTCATCGGCCTCGTCGAGTTCGCCGCCGCCCTCGGGCTCATCCTGCCCGCGGCCTCCGACATCGCGCCCGTCCTCACCCCGCTGGCCGCGACCGGCCTGGTCATCACGATGATCCTCGCCGCGATCACCCACGCCCGCCGCAAGGAGCCCTCGGCGATCGCCTTCAACGCCGTCCTGCTGGCCCTCGCCGCCGTGGTCGCCTGGGGCCGCTTCGGCCCCAACTCCTTCTGACCCACCGCCACCGGCCCGGCAAGGAACCCGCAATGCGTGTCACTGTCTTCGGCGCAACCGGCAGCATCGGCCGCCTTGTCGTCCAGCGACTGCTGGACGACGGCCACACCGTCACCACCCTGGTCCGCACCCCGGCCAAGCTCGGCCTGACCCACCTCCGACTGACCCTCACCACCGGGCAGCCGTCCGACCAGACCGCCGTCCGGACTGCGGTGGCGGGCGCCGACGTGGTCATCAGCGCACTCGGACCGACCCTCAAACGCTCCGCGACCGGCACGCCGGTGACCGAGGGCACGAAAAACATCGTGGCGGCGATGGAGAGCGAGAAGGTGACCCGCTACATCGGCCTGGCCACCCCGTCCCTCACGGACCCGAAGGACAACCCTCACTGGAAGCTCAAGGTGCTCCCCGTCATGGCCCGCCTGATGTTCCCGAACGCTCTGATCGAGCTGCGGGGCATGACCGCGGCCGTCACCGCGACCGGGCTCGACTACACCATCGCCCGGATCACCAACCCGACCAACAAGCCCGCCAGCGGCCGCATCCGATCCGGGTTCCTGGGCCACGACAAGATCGGTTCCACGATGGCCCGAGCGGACATCGCCGCGTTCCTCGTCTCCCAGCTCACGGACACCCGCTACCCGCGGACCATGCCCGCGATCAGTAACTGACGCCCCGGGCCGGCGTGGCCGGTCCGATCCGGCGGCCGACTGCATCCGCTGCGTACGGCACCACTGGCAGGAAAGTGAAAATCGGCATCCAGCGGTGACAACCTAGTTGGCATCAGAGCAGGTCACGGGCGTTGCCTGGTGCCAACCAAAAATCTTGGTCACACGTTGCTGCGTTACGGCCCGCGCGTTGGCCTTCTGTATCCGGATCCGGAGGACGGACTTCAGTTAGGGCGTGGATCCAGGTGGTGGGGCAGGGAGTGCACGCTGACGGCATAGCCGCCGCCTTGACCGTAGGGATCGCCGCCCCAGGTGGCGTAGCGCTGGCGCAGGGTCAGTCCGGCCTGGGTGCACCAGTGATCGAACTCCGTCAGAGTCAGTGGAGGTTCCGGCAGCGGCAGGTGTGCCGCGTCCAGCCCCATGCCCGTGACCAGCAGTCCGCCGGGACGCAGCACGGCAGCCAGTTGCTGTACGACGGCTGATTCGGTGCCGGAGGCCAGCAGGGGGATGACGTTCCCGGCGGCAACCACCAGGTCGAAGCCCGGTTTCAGGCCGAGGGCATTCAGGTGCGCCAGGTCGCCGTGGAGCCATTCCAGCGCGGGGGCGTCACGGCGGGCGACAGTGAGCATGGAAAGGTCGGTGTCCACGCCGGTGCAGTGGTGGCCCAGCTCGGCGAGCCGGATCGCGACCCGGCCGGTGCCGCAGCCGGCGTCGAGGATCCGGGCGGCGGGCTTCAGCAGTGCGGCGCAGAAGGAAGCCTCGCCGTGGATGTCATGGCCCGATTCGGCGAGCCGCGCGAAACGCTGGGCGTACTTCTCTCCGGATTGTCCGCCTGTCAGTTCCGCCCAGCGGTCGTGTTGCCTGCTCATGTTCTGGGTGCCTTCCGGTCAGCCTCGGTAGCAGAGGCGAGGACGCTGCCATCGCGCTTGAACGTGGATAAAGGCCTCGGAGCCCGCTACGAAGGTACGCGGGCGCGGCTCGTCTCAGCGAGCCACAGCCGACGCACGGTCTCCGGGTCCTCGGCTGCTGGATCCGGGATTACCGTCGTGGGGTGGTGGCCGCGTATCTGGTGACGCTCCGCCTACCGGTCGTCTCGGTCGTCCCGGTCGAGAAGCAGGCGGACGAAGTCGTTGAGCGGTCCGATGATGTCGAGGTCCTGGTCGAGGACCCACTGCAACTGGAGGCCGTTGAGCACGGCATGGAAGAGAGCCGCGGCACTCTCGGGGCTGACGCCCTCACGCAGCCTGCCGCGGGCCGCCTCGTCGAGGAATCCTTCGGCGAACTGCGTGCGCCCGCGTTCGTAGCGCTCGACGAAGTAGGTGTGGGCGGGATGATCCGTGCGTGAGGCCGCGGCGGCGAGCTCGATCCACAGGCGCATGAGCTCCGGGGCCTTCTGGTGGTGACGGATGAGCTCACCGAGGTAGGGCGCGAGCCGGTCGAGGCTGTCGACCTGTGCCGCGCCGTGCTGCCACTCCTCGGAATCCCGCTCGGCGAGCACTGCGGCGAGGAGCTCGTCCTTGTTGCGGAAGTGGTGGAGCAGTCCGGCGTGGGTGATGCCGGACCGCTCCGCGATGTCCCGCAGGGAGGCCTTGGCGTAGCCGTTCTCGGCGAAACTGTCGCGCGCCGCCCGTACGATCTCCGCTCGGCGGGCCGGTGTCTTGGCGTACGGCCCGCGCGCTGTTGCCTGACCCACGGTGCGCTCACTTTCCCCTACGAAGCCGGTTCGGACAGGTCGTGCGCAGCAATTGAACATCAAAAAGTTACTACATGGTTGGGGTTCATTTCGTTCTGCCTCGGGACTGACGGAAGGTAGCGCTCTGGTCGCTTCCTGAGTCGTCGGCAGAGCGAGCCGACGAGGCACACTCGATACGGCGGGTGGCACGGAAGGTGCCTGTCGTGGCGGTCTCGGTGGTGCCGTCGGGGAAGACGACGCGTGCGGTGGTGGCCGGTGGCACGTCGATGGTGATGGTCAGCTCGTCGCCGGTCGTTCGCCACTCGACGGTGATCGTGCCCTGCGGAGATTCGTGCGTGCCACGGGCCCACGTCAGTGACGGGTGGGGGACGGGCGCGACTTCGAAGGACTCCCAGGCGGTCGAACCCGGTGCCTGTCGCAGGCCGAGCGTGTGGGTGTGCAGGAAGCGGATCACGGCGCCCTTGCTGTAGTGGTTCAGGGAGTCGTGGGCGTGGCCGTTGTCGTCGATGCCCTCCCAGTCCTCCCAGATGGTCGTCGCGCCGTGGTCCAGCATGTAGAGCCAGGATGGTGCGGTGCGGCGGAAGAGCAGTTCGTAGGCGATGTCGGCGTGGCCGGTGTCGGCCAGGACTGGAAGTAGGTCGCCGGTGGCGAGGAAGCCGGTGCCGAGGTGGGCGCCGGCGGCGCGGATCAGCTCGACCAGGCGTGCGGCGGCGGCTGAGCGCAGTTCCTCGGGGACGAGTCCGAGGGAGAGCGCGCGTACATAGGCGGCCTGGGTGTCGCCGGTGGTGCGTCCGTCGGGGGTGAGGAACTCGGTGCGCCAGGCGTCGCGGACGCGCGTGGCGGTCTCGGTGTAGCGGGCTGCGTCCTCGGTGCGGCCCAGCACCCTTGCCACGTCGGCGAGGGTCGACGTCGAGCGGTACAGGAACGCCGTGCCGACCTCGCCCTTGTCCGCCATGAACCAGGCGATCGGGTCGGTCTGGATCGGGTCGATGCGGGTGCCGTCGGCGGCCTTCGCCTTCGGCTCGGTCCACTCGCCCCAGTGGAAGGAGCCGTCCCACAGGTAGTGCTCGTGCGGGAGCGGCTCGGCCGAGCGCTCGGTACGGGACTGGTGGCGGGCGGTGCGGGCCGTCCGCAGGGCCCACTCGACCCAGCGGACCATCGCCTCCCAGTTCTCTGCGAGGACCTCCCGGTCGCCGTAGGACTCGTACAGCTCCCAGGGGACGGCGACGATCGCGTCGCCCCAGCCTGCCGAGCCGGTCATCATGGCGAACTGGTCGTCGAGGTGATGCTTGATGCGGCGACCGTCGGGCGAGAAGTTGGCGATCCGGCCGTCGGGCAGTTGGTCGTCACGGACCGAGCGGAGCCATTTGCGGCTGAAGCCGAGGACGTCGTACAGGCGCGTGGCGGTCGACGCGAAGACCTGGTAGTCGCCGGTCCAGGCGAGGCGTTCGCGGGTCGGGCAGTCCGTGGGGACGTCGACGGCGTTGCCGCGGAAGCTCCAGTCGGCGATCTCGTGCAGGCGGTTGAGGTCGTCGTCGCTGCACGCGAAGGTGCCGGTGCGGCGCAGGTCGGTGTGGACGACGCGCATCGTGAGGCTCGCGGGGTCGAGCGGGGCGCCGTCGCGGAGGATGCGCGCGTATCGGAAGCCGTGCACGGTGTGGCGTGGCTCGAACGTCTCGCCCCGGCCCACCGAGACGACCTCGTCGCGCTGGACGAAGGGGATCGGGTCCTCGCCGGGGCGTACTGAATCCAGGTGGGCGGTCGTCAAGTCGCCGTCGGCGTCGATGTGTTCGCCGTAGTCGACGACGGTGCGGGTGCCGGCCGGGCCGAGGTCGCTCAGGGCGAGCCGACCGGAGGCGTTCTGGCCGAAGTCGGCGATCCACAGCCCGTCTCGCAGCTGCGTGACCGACTGGGCCGGACGCGATTCGATGGCGCGCACGGGCGGTGCCGGCGACCAGTCGACCGTGGGTGCCTCGACCTGGTCGACGAGGACCGGCTGTTCGGGGCCCGGCCCGGCGCGGAAGTCGGTGCTCTGCCCGTCCATGAGGTCGGCCCGGGTGATGCCCGACCGGGTGCTCGTCCACGTCTCGTCGCTGCGCACGACCTGGCGTGAGCCGTCCTCGTACGCGAGGTGCAGCTCGGCACGTGCGCCGAGCACCGTGCCCCAGCCGGCCGGCAGGCGGAAGGCTCCGACCTGGCCCCGGTACCAGCCGTCGGAGAGAACGATCTCGATCCGGTTGCCGCCCGCCTTGACGGCCGTCGTGACGTCGGATGCCTGGGCGTAGAGCGTGCGGTCGTAGGAGGTGGACCCGGGCGACAGTTCGCCGGTACCGGCCCGTTCGCCGTTCACGTACGCCTCGTACACGCCGAGCGCCGTCGCGTACAGCCTTGCCGAGCGCACCCCGGCTTGTGCCTCGAACCGCGTCGTCAGTTTGCGGGCCGGGCGCTTGCCGTATCCGGGGGCGTCGACGGGTTCGGCCGGCGATATCCAGCGCGCCTGCCAGTCCTCGTCGAGGAGGCCGACCTCGAACACGTTCCACTCCGACCACGGCGAGGGACCCCCGGTGCCGTCGGCCCGGACGCGCCAGGCCACCTGCCGGCCGCTACCCAACGCCGCCCAGGGCCAGGGGAGGAACCGGTGCCGGCCGGGCGCGACCCGCACCGCGGGCTGCGCCTCGCCGTCGACGGTGCACTCCAGCTCGTATCCCGCTGGGTGTCCGGTGTCCGACGGCGGCTTCCAAGACAAGCGGGGTGCGGGGCCCGACACGGCGAACTGGTCACCGCCGCTGTCGATGCGCAGGTCATACGGTGCGTTGTTCATGCTCTGCTCTCTCACGACTCGTGTTTCTAGGAACGCGTTGAACTCTGCTGTTTCCACGGTGGTCGGCTTTCCGTACGACGGTTCTCGCAGCGGTGTGTACGGCGGGGGCGTCCCGCAGCGGGGGCGCCGGTGGCCCCTTGGGCGCACCGGCGATTGCCGAGGTGCCCGCTACCGGACCGACTTGATCTTGAACTTGATGATCAGGCCGCCGGCGAGCGCGAGCACCGCGCCGCTCAGGTAGAGCAGTGTGTAGTTCTTCTCCCCGCCGCTCGTGACGCCGATGGTGATGACGAGTGGGGCGATGAGCGGGGCGAGGGCGCTGGGGATCTTCTGTGCGAAGGCGACGACCGCGAGATAGCGGCCGGCCTGGGCCCGGTCCGGGAGGACGGCGAACACGATCGCCTGGTCGACGGCGCTGAACATCGCGATGGCGAGCTGCATCAGTACCGCGCCGACGACGAGCTGGGGCAGCGAGTGGGCGAACGCCTCGGCGACGGCCCCGGCGACGAAGATCGCGGAGCCGATCATGGTGAACAGCTTGCGCCGGCCGAGCTTGTCGGAGAGGAAGCCGCCTCCGATGGCGCCGCCGGCTGCCGCCAGCACTCCGAGGATCCCGATCGCCGAGACGACGCCGGCGACCTCCTTGACGGGCATGTCGAGCCGCTGGGCGTAGAAGAAGGTCCCGAAGGTGGTGTTGAAGTACAGGCCCATGAAGAAGATGAAGCGGCCGAGCCAGTTCCAGCCGAAGTCGGGGTACTTCCGCGGATTGAACCCGTAGCTGGTGACCAGGCCTTTGAGGCTCACCTCGCTGGTGTGGACGAGTGCGCGGGAGTCGCCTTCCGGCTTGAGCAGCGGGAACAGCAACAGCATGGCTGCTCCGAGGGCGCCCGGGACCAGGAACACCAGAAGCGTGCTGGAGGCCACCGTGTACGCGATGCCGATTCCGATCACCGGCGCGATCTGGGTCATGACGCCGGTCACCGCCGAGACGCGTCCGCGCTGTTCCTCGGGGACGCGGTCGGCCTGGACGTTCTGGATGGCCTGCCCGACCGTGGACCAGCCGACCATGCCGACGACCCACGCCAGGCCCACCAGGAAGACGGTCGGTGCGACGGCGATCCCCAGGAGCCCGACCATGCCGATGACCGTGCCGGCGAACATGAACGGGGTGCGGCGGCCGAGGCGGGAGCGCATCCGGTCGCTCCAGATGCCCATCAGAGGGCTGAGGATCAGATACACGAACTGGGCGGATCCGGTGACGTATCCGAGCAGTTCCTCGCGGCCGGGGGCGAGTTCGTCGATCCGCAGTGCCAGCGAGTAGGAGAGCGGAACCATCAGGGCCAGGGACACCCCGAAGCTGGCGATCATGATCCAGCCGAGGTAACTCCTGCTGACCCTCTCCAGCGGCGGGGCCTCGATCTCGGGGGTGGGAGTCTCGGCCGGTTCCTCACCGCCGCCCGTTGCCGGCCCTGTCGGCTCCTCAGCGTCACCCTTCGCCGGTTCGGTTGGCGGGGGCCCGACCACGCTGATGTCACGGTCGTTCTGAGGCATGAGGACTCCTTCGTCTCATGAGTGCCAGGTGGCGCGGCAGTTGGCGGAGGCCGGCATGCGCGGTCGTGGATGAACCAAGGGGGCTGAATGCGGTACGACGCGCGTTACCGGGTCCGCTCGGTGGTGGGCTGCCACCGGGGGTTGGGCGCTACTGGACCGACCAGCCCCCGTCGGACGGGAGGACGGCGCCGTTGATGTTGATGCCGTCGTCGCTGAGCAGGAAGGTGATGGAGGCCGCCAGCTGTTCGGCGGTGGCCAGGCCCGGAATCGCCTGCTGGAAGGGGGCGAGACGGGCGGAACCCGCCTGCGACACCTGCGCGGGCATGGGGATGCCGGTCGCCACGCCGCCGGGTGCGACCGCGTTGACTCGGATGCCGTGCGGGCCGTACATGAAGGCCGCTGACCTCGTCAGACCGACGACACCGTGCTTGGAGACGGTGTACGCGGTGCCCGAGGAGTTGCCGCGCAGCGCCGCCTCCGAGGCAACGTTGACGATCGAGCCGGTACCGGCCGCGATCATGATCGGCAGGACCGCGCGGGACAACTTGAAGCCGCCGGTGAGGTTGATGCCGATGACGCGGTCCCAGACCTCGTCGGAGGTCTCGTGGACCGGCGAGAAGTCATCGTTCACACCGGCCACGTTCGCGAGGGCGTCGATGCGGCCGTCGGCCGCATCGACCATGCGGTCGATGTCGTCCTGGCATGTGATGTCACCGGCCACGGCGGTGATCGCGCCGTCGGGGAAGGACGCGGCGAAGGGTTCGAGGCGTTCGGCCGAGACGTCCACGGCGATCACACGGCCGCCTTCCCGCGTGATGCGCGAGGCGGTCGCCCGGCCGATGCCCGCGGCCGCGCCGGTGACGATGACGGTCTTGCGGTCGAATCGTCCGGCCGTGACGCGCTCGGTCCACTGGTCCGGTTCGCTCTCCTCGGCGGGCATGACGCCGTCGTTGACCTGCAGGACCAGGTCGTCGACGACCGCCTGCGGCAACTGCCCCTGGCTGACGGCGACGAGTTGCTGGAGGGGGAGCGTGCGCACGGGGGCGAGCATCTCCTGCGGTACCCCGGCCCGGTCCAGCAGCGCCTTGATCAGCGGCGAGCCTTTCGGGTCGGTCAGCCATGCGTCGATGGTGCTGTGCGCGGTGAGGGGACGCGGGGGAGGGGGAATGGACATGTGGTTCGGCTCTTTTCAGGTGCTGGGCGAACTGCTGCCTGGAACGTTTCAATCACTGGCGTCAGTCGTCGGTGGGGCCGGGGTTACGCCCCTCCAGGCCGCGCCAGCGGCGACGCAGCGAGAACGCGGCCGTCTTCGGCCTGCGGTCGCGGGTGAACACGCCCTTCTTGTTGCCGTCGACGCGGTGGATGCCGGCGGAGGTCTGGAAGTCGGCGAAGTTCCAGACGTGTTCGCCGATGAACTCGGGGATACGGTCGAACACGCGGTGGTACATGGCGAGGTAGTCGCTCTGGTACTCCTCGCTCCACGGGGTGTCCCAGACGGAGTGCAGGCCGGGCTGGGTATCGGCGCCGTACTCGGACATCATGACCGGCTTGCCGAAACGCGCTGCCCAGCCGCGGAGGTCCTGCTCCAGGGCCTGCTCGGCGGTCGCGAGGTCGCCGGTGAACAGGTACCAGCCGTAGTAGCGGTTGATGCTCAGTACGTCGAAGAGGTCGCCGATCAGGTCGTTCTGCGGTGTGGCGAACATGACCGCGGAGTAGGTGAGGGGGCGGGTCGGGTCGAGCTTGCGGGCCAGCTCGACCAGCGGCTTGAAGTATTCGCGCGCACCGTCCTCGTTGGAGGCCGGTTCGTTGGCGAGGGACCACATCACCACGCTCGGGTGGTTCTTGTCCCGTTCGATCAGCTCCCGTAGGTGCTGGGCGTGGACGTCGGCGGTGATCCCGCCGAAGTTCTCCGGCGCGAACGTCGGGGTCGGCGGAACGCCGGTGAGGCCGCCCATGACGCCCAGGTTGAGGCCGACGGCGGCGGTCTCGTCGATGACGACGATGCCGCGCCGGTCGGCGAAGTCGAGCACCTCCTCCGCGTACGGGTAGTGCGAGGTGCGGAAGGAGTTGGCGCCGGTCCACTCCATGAGCTGGAAGTCGTGGACGAGGTAGGCGTCGTCGTGGCCCTTGCCCCGCACAGGGGTGTCCTCGTGCTTGCCGAAACCGGTGAAGTAGAACGGTTCGCCGTTGATGAGGAAGTCAGTGCCTCGCACTTCGACGGTGCGGACGCCGAAGGGCTGGGTGTAGCTGTCGACGACTTCCCCCGCGGCGGTCTCGTCGCCGGCGACCAACTCCAACTCCACCACGAGGTCGTACAGGTAGGCGGCGCCAGGCTGCCAGAGAATGACGTCCTCGATGCGGAGGACGCCCTCGGGACCGTGTGCCTGCGCCACGGTCCGGCCTGCCTCGTCAACCGCGCGCACCCGGACCGCGATCCCGTCGGCGGCCTCGCCGGCGGTCTCCACGCGGTACTCGACGATGCCGGCCGCGCCGTCCCGTCCGGTGACGACCGTGACGTCCTGGACGAAGGTCCGGGGCGTGCTGCACAGGCGTACCGGGCGGGCGATGCCCGCGTAGTTGTAGAAGTCGTGCAGGTACGACTGGCGTTCGCGGCCGTCGGGTCCTGTGCTGACGGTGCCGGGCGGGATCGTCTCCTTCGACAGCCGGTTGTCGACGCCGACCGTCAGCCGGAACTCGGCGCCGGGATCGACCATCCCCGTCAGGTCCGCCTCGAACGGGGTGTATCCGCCGGTGTGTTCAGCCACGAGCCGGTCGTCCACGTAGACCTGCGCGGCGTGGGTCACGGAGCCGAAGCGCAGGACCACCCGCCCACC